>JBGSIX010000001.1:0-5549 GCA_041742315.1 Phycisphaerales bacterium
CCTTCGGACTTCCGCCAGCTCGTGACCCCGGCCCAGACCGCGGCGACGACGAAGGGCGTGACCGCCATGTCGATCGCGCCGGTGCGTGAGAGACGGACATGAAGGAACCCGGTCGCCAGGAAGAGCCCCGCCCAGAACGCCGCGTGCGAGGCGCGGGCTCTGGACCAGCCCAAACCCTCGGCGAGCATCGACCGCCCGGCGAGGTAAGTCAGCACGACGCTCAGCCAGCCGTACATCGCGATCGCCAGGCGCAGGTGGACGAGCGAGACTTTCTGGCCCGCGAGCTCGGCGCAGGCGATCGTGGTCCAGTAGAGCAGGGGGGGCTTGGAGAGATAGGGCTCGCCCGCGATGGTGGGGACGAGCCACTGGCGGTGCGTCTGCATGTCGATGGCGGTGACGAGGCGGATGGCTTCGTGCCAGCTCGCGACGCCGTAGTCGGTGATGCCGAAGAGATAGGTGAACGCGCAGAGGAGCGTCAGGAGGATCAGGTCGACCCTTATCGAGCGGGGCCTTCGGTCGTCGAGGTAGTCCGAAAGCATCCGGGCTCCGGATCAGGCGTTGTCGAGCACCTCGACGGCATCGAATTTCTTGCCCTCGAGCATCTCAAGGGAGGCGCCACCGCCTGTGGAGACGTGGCTCACCTTGTCGGCGAGGCCGAACTTCTCGATCGCGGCGGCGCTGTCCCCGCCGCCGACGATGGTGGTCGCGCCGGACGCGGTCGCGTCGGCCATCGCCTTGGCGATCTGCTCGGTGCCGATCTTGAAGGGACGCCACTCGAAGACGCCCATCGGCCCGTTCCAGACGACGGTTTTGGCGTGGCGGATGACGCGGGCGTACTCGCCCTGCGTGACGGGCCCGATGTCCAGGCCCATGAAGCCGTCCTTGATGTGCTCGCCGAAGACCTCGATGTCGCCCCCGCCGTCCTCGTCGAACGACTTGCCGCAGACGTGGTCCTTGGGGAGGTAGAGCTCGGCATCGAGCTTGGCGGCCAGGTCGATGGCGCGTTTGGCGTCGCCGACGCGGTCTTCCTCGACGCGGGAGTTGCCCACGTCCTTGTTCTGGGCCTTGAGAAAGGTGTACGCCATCGCGCCGCCGACGATGATGACGTCGGCCTTGGGCAAGAGGTGCTCGATCGCGGCGAGCTTGTCTGAGACCTTCGCGCCGCCTAGCACGATGACGAAAGGCTTGGCCGGGTTGTTGAGCGCGTCGGAGAGGTACTGGATCTCTTTCTCGACAAGGAAGCCCGTGACGTGGGGCTTGCCGGGCATGGCCTTGGGGACGCCCACCATCGAGGCGTGGGGGCGGTGGCAGGTGCCGAAGGCGTCGTTGACGTAGACATCGCCAAGCTCGGCGATCTTGGTAGCCAGCTCGCTCGAGCCCTCGGTCTCACCCTTGTGGAAGCGGAGGTTCTCGAGGAGGAGGACGTCGCCCGAGTTCATCTTGCTCACCGCATCGGCGGCGGCCTGATCCGTGCAGTCCTGGCTCGGGAAGGCGACGGGCTTGTTGAGCAGCTCGGCGAGACGATCGGCGGCGACCCTGAGCGAGTACTTCGCCTCGTAGCCCTCGCCCTTGGGGCGGCCCAGGTGGCTCATCAGGATCGCCTTGCCCCCGCGGTCGATGACGCTGCGGATGGTGGGCAGGGCGGCTTCGATGCGCCGGTCATCGGTGATCCTGCCGCCCTCGAGCGGGACGTTGAAGTCCACGCGGATGAGGACGCGCTTGCCCGAGACATCGACCGAGGCGATTGACTTCTTGGCCATGGTGATCCGCTCTCCCTGAGTCGTGCAGAGCTGCCTGGGCAGCGTGATGGGTGGGGGGTTAGCTCTCGTCGGAAGGGGTGTCGTCGAAGGTGCGGTCCGCCGCGGCCCGGAGCGACGAGCCGCCCTGGTCGGCGAGCTGGTCGCGCATCTTGCGGAGGCGCGTCTGGAGCGAGGCGTCGATGAGCCGGTCGCCGATCTGCAGTCGCACGCCCCCGATCATCGTGGGGTCGGTGTATGGGTGTACGACCGCTTCCTTGCCGAGCGTGGCGTTGAGCTGGGCCTTGATCTTGGCGAGCTCGCCCGAGTCGATGGGCTGGGCGGTGTAGAGATCCACCTCGACGCGCCCGAGCTTGACCTGGACCATCTCGTCGAGGGCCTCGACGATGGGGATCAGGTGCTGGAGGCGGTTCTTCTCGTTGAGGACCTTGAGGAAGCGGACGGTCAGATCGCTCACCTTGCCGGCGAAGATCGCGTCGATGCTCGTCGTGCGGTCCTTCTGCTTGAGCACGCGCGAGGAGAGGAACTCGCTGAACTGGGCGTCGCTCCGGGCGAGTTCGAGGACGTCCTCGAGTTCGCCCAGCGTGCTCTCGACGGCGGACTGGCCGCCCGATTCGTCGGCGAGCTCGTAGAGGCTCTTGGCGTAGATCTTGGCCAGCGCGTCGGGCTTGGATTCGGTGAGGGGCATGGGCTACTCCTTGGGCGCTTTAGCGGCCCGACCCGCTGAGTTCCGCGACGGCTTCGTTCACCAGGTGCTGCTGGTCCTGGGCATTCACTTCGCGGCCCAGGATCTTGCCCGCGATGCTGGTTGCCAGGTTGGCGGACTCGGCGTAGATCTCGGCGACCGCGGCACGCTTGGCCGACTCGATCTCACGCTTGGCACGCTCCTTCATCGCCGACAACTCGGTGTCGGCCTTGGCCTTGAGCTCGGCGGTGAGCTTCTGCTGGTCGGCCTTGGCGGCGTCGAGCATCTGCTGTGCCTCGGCGCGGGCCTCGCTCAGCGACTTCTCGTACGAAGCCAGGGCGTCCTTGGCCTGCATGCGGGCGGCCTCGGCGGCCTCGATCTCGTCACGGATCTTCTTCTCTCGCTCGTCCAGACCCTTGCTGATCGCGGGCCAGACCTTCGCGCCGAGCACGGCAAGCACGAGGATGAAGACCAGGAGTGCGGTGATGCCCGTGGCGATGCCCTGCTCTGTGGTGGGGATCGCACCGACGACCTCGTGGTCGCCGCCATGGGCGCCGTCGGCTGCGTGGGTGTCCGCGGCGTGCGTGTCCGCAGCGTGTGTGTCCTGCTCGTGGCCTTCCTGGGCGAGCGTGAAGGGCGCCGGGAGAGCGATCGAGGAGAGGCCGATGGAGATCTGAAGGAACTGGTCGCGGGCCATTCGTGTGGTCTCCGGGTTCGATTTCGGGCGTCGTGCCCGCGTGTGTGCTTCGGACGGAATCCACCCCGCGCCGTTTCGGGCGCGGGGCGGTGCGAGATTACTTGGCGAGGAAGCCGACGGCGACGGCGAAGAGGGTCGCACCTTCGATCAGGGCGGCCGCGAGGATCATGTTGATCTGGATCTTGCCGGCAGCCTCGGGCTGACGGGCGATCGACTCGACCGCACCCTTACCGACGAGGCCGATGCCAAGGCCGCCGCCGAGAACGGCAAGGCCGGCGCCGAGAACGGCAAGGCCCTTGCCCACGCCGGAGGACGCGGCCTCCTGCGCCATGGCGGTGGCGGGGACGAGCATGGCGGCGGTGAAGAGAGCCGACTTGGTGATCTGCTTGAGGTTCATTCTGCTTTCCTTTCAGTGCCCGATCTGGGCAATTGTGTGCACAGGGTGGTGAGACATGCCCGCACGTTGGCGGGCGGGGCCCGTTATTCACGCATGGGCGTGCTCGTGGCCGCTGGCATGGTCGTGCCCGTGCTCGTGACCATGCTCGTCATGATGATCCATAAGGGAGATAAACACCGCGGTGAGGAACATGAAGATGAAGGCCTGGAGGAAGGCGACGAAGAGCTCGAGGATCATGATCGCAAACGCGCCCACGACCGAGATGACCGTGACAGGAGCCTGGATCACAAATTCCTTGTACCAAACCTGCCCAACGAAACCAACGAGAGTCGCCAGCAGGATGTGACCAGCGGTCATGTTCGCAAAGAGACGGATGGCAAGCGCGACCGGCTTGATGACGATCTGGCCCATGAACTCGAGGATGAAGATCATCCACGCCACGAACCAGGGCGCGCCGCCCGTCATGTGACCGAAGTAACCCGTGATCCCCAGGCGTGCGATCGCGGCTCCGTTGAACACGATCGCGGCGACCACGGCGAGGATGCCCGTCACCCAGATGTTCTGCGTCGCGGTCCCGCCGATCGGGGTCACGTGCGCCTCGCGCCAGGCGGGCACGAGCAGGTGGATGACGTCCATGATCGGGATGAGCCCGAGGATGTTGTTGACGAGGATGAAGAAGAAGACCGTCCAGAGGAAGGGCATCAGCTTGTCGGTGCGGTCGGCCAGCAGCGGGCGGGCAACCTCCTCGCGGAGATAGACGCAGATGACCTCGATCATGTGCGCGAACTTGTTCTTGGTGACGTAGGCGCCGGCGCCCTCGGCTTTGACGTCGCCCGTCGAGACGTGCTTGGCGACCCAGAGCATGCCGAAGATCAGGATGATGCCGCTGAGCACCAGGTTGCCCTGGTTGCCCGACCAGAGCCATAAGCCGTCCGGGGTTTTCCAGAACACGTGGTTCCACACGTGAGCGGAAGGGTCTGCCGCGGCAAGGGTGATGAGGTTCGTCAGCATGTCGAGCTCGACTCCGCGCCGGGGTGACCGGCTTTCTTGCGTTCGATGGACAACAGGATGGTGATCGCGGCGATGGATTCGACGAGGAGCATGAGCCCCGCGCCGGTCACCACGCCGAGCCACACCGGGCGGGCTTCGAAGGATCCGACCTGGGTCAGGATGAGGGCGGCGAACATCGCCAGGAGCATCCGGGCCACAGAGGCCCCGAGCACCGCGAGCCCGAAAGACTCGGCGGACCGGACAAGGACAGGCAGCAGCCCAAGGAGCGACACCGCGAAGATGAGGCCCGAGATTTGGAGAGCTGGGGTCGTCGGGCTCCCAACCATCCGAGCGGCGGCGAAAGCGCAGGCGCTGGCCACGATGCCCGTGGCGAGCATCAGGCCCGCGTAGAGCGACCGGGGGGGCTGGATGGGAGTGACCGCCGACACGCCTGTCTACACGCTCCGAAAATAGGCCAAAAACCGGATTGGTCGCCCCGCACGACCGGCCTCGGATGAGGGGGCAAACGATAGTCCCCCGGCTTTCCACGAGCAAGCCACGAGGGGTTGGAATGCCGCCCGGATCACTCCTGGGATCGACGCTTCCGCTCGCGCTCGGCCTGCTCCTTCGCCTCGGCCTTCAGGGTCGATCGGATGAGCCGGACCGCCGCCAGCATGAAACCGACAGCCAGCCCGATGATCGCCCCCCAGGGCCCGGTGCCCCGCCAGTAGTCGAACCCCCAGCCGAGGAGAAAGCCCCCGATGGTCGTAAAGACGAGGTCCAGCGCCATGCCCCAGGCCTTGGCGGTGTCGCCGAAGCTCTCTTTCTTGGGCTCAAGCTTGGGCCCGCGTCCATCGCCCGGGCGTTCGCGGAGGACTTCGGGGATCGCCAGACGCGGGTCGTCGGCCTCGGGGGGCCCCTGGCGACGCTCATGCGGGTTGGTCGGGCCTTCGCTCATGGTTTAGTTGAGGGCCCGGGCCGCGAACGCGGTGGCGGCCTTGGCGGCTTCGTGGATTTTGCCCG
>JBGSIX010000002.1:0-4594 GCA_041742315.1 Phycisphaerales bacterium
GGGGCGCGCTGGGGGGCCCGGCAGGCGGCGAGCTGGGTGAGGGCGAGGGCGGCGAGCGTCAGGAGGGCTCGGGTGAAGAGGGAATCGGTCATGCTGGTGTGGCCTCCGGTCGGGGTCGTGCGTCCGGGGTGATCGAAGGCGCGCTGTCCCCCTTGGGACCACCCGCGAGGCCGAGGGCGTTGTAGGCGGCCTGCTGCATGTCCTGCACGAGCGAGAAGAGCAGGGGCACCAGAATGAGGGTGAAGACGGTGGAGACGATGAGCCCGCCGACGACGACGGAGCCGAGGCCGCGGTACATCTCCGAGCCCGCGCCGGGGAAGAGGACCAGGGGGAGCATGCCGCCGACCGAGGTGAGGACGGACATCATGATGGGGCGGATGCGGGTGCGGACGGACTGGGCGATGGCGTCGGCGTGGGCCATGGGTTCCTGGCCTTCTTCGCCGCGCATGAAGTTGAGGGCCTGGTGGACGATGAGGATGGCGTTGTTGACGACGACGCCGACGAGGATGATGAAGCCGAGCATGGTGAGGACATCGAGCTGCTGGGGCGCGATGGTGGGGTCGTTCATCGAGATGTCGTGGACGATGCGCAGGCCGGCGAAGCCCCCCACCACCGCCAGCGGCACGCTGAACATGATGACCAGGGGGGTCAGGAAGCTTTCAAACAGGGCGCACATCAGGAGGTAGGTGACGAGCAGCGCCCACACGAAGCGGGCGAGCATGAACTGGGGGTTGTGGCCGACGAGCAGCAGGCAGCCGGCGAGGACCATGGAGAGCAGGATCATGCCGGTCAGGCCGTAGAGGGCGGGGCCGGGCTTCTTGCGCACACCGGTGCGGACGAGGACGACGATGCCCGCGGCGATTCCGGCGAGGATCAGGCCGATCGAGAGCAGGTTGGCGGTGCGGCCGAGGGTGGTGCCGGACTGTTCCGGCTTGGTGCCGAAGAGGGCGGCGGTGACCTCGTCGAGCTTGGCGGCGGTGCCGTCGAGGCGGACGCGCATGGTGCGGTCGATCAGGCCCGCCTCGCGCGCCGGGGCGATGAACTGGCTCTGGATCTGCTCCATGACGTCCTGCACCGCGCGCCCGGGCGGGGGCGTGATGAGCAGACGCACCGCGGCGAGTTCCTGGATGCGCTGGATGGACTGGGGCGCGATCGAGCCCCGCGCGTCGACGAGCGTGTCGAGCGGGACGACAGGGCCGGCGGGGGTGGCGACTGGGATGGTCGCCATCTGCTCGAGATAGTCGAGCTGGCCGCCAGCGGGGAGCACAACCATGTCGACGGCTTCGCCGCCCAGGATGTAGTCATCGACGAACGCGCCGTCGAAGAGCCCACGCACGGCGATGCCCACGTCGAGCGGACGCATGCCGAGTTCGCGGGCTTCGCGGGTGAGCTCGACCTTGTACTCGGGCTGACCGATGTTGTAGTTGGATGGCTCGGCGCGGACACGCCCGTAGCCGTAGTCCTGATCGCTCACAGCGAGCCCGAAGACCATCTCGGCGGCCTTGACGACGCGTTCGAGGTCCGGGCCCATGATCTCGACGTCGACGGTGTTCCCCCCGCCGACACCTCGCCCGAAGATGGAGGCCTGGCTCGCGCCGCCGTAGGTGTCGGGGAGCCCGTTCATGGCGTTGGTCAGGAGCTGCCCGACGGGGACAACGACGCGTTCATTGACGCTGGTGCCGCCGCAGAACATGAGATCGCCGAACGCGCCGATGAAGAAGTTCTCGATCTCGACGGGTTCGTAGTTGAAGCTGTTTTCGCCCATGCCCGAGGGGATGGGCGCGAGTGTTGCGGGGTCGCTCATGCCGACGAGGTAGGGCTTGACGTTCGCCTCGATGCGCTCGGCGAAGTCGACTTTCTCGTCAAGGCTCAGACCCGGGGGGATGAGCAGACCGCCGAAGACGAGGTTTCGGTTGCCCGCGGGGAGGTAGTCCATGGGCGGGATGAGCGCCTTGGCGGCCCAGAGGCTCGCGACGGTCATGACGATGATGATGAGCGGGCGGAGCGTCCAGCCCTTGATGCCTCTGTTGAGCGAGCGGACGAGGTTGCCGCCGAGATTGTTGATCTTCGAGAAGAGCGGCGCCAAACCGAACAGGCTCTCGAAGGCGAGCCGGACCTTGCCCGGCTTCTTGGGGCGCGGTCGGAGCCAGCGCGAGCACGCGGCGGGGATGATCGTCATCGAGACGACGAGCGAGAGCGTCACCGACGCGACGATGGCGATCGAGATGTCGCGGAAGAGCTGGCCCGCTTCTTCCTGGATCGTCAGCACGGGCACGAAGACCGCGGCGGTGGTGAGCGTCGAGGCGAGCACCGCGCCCCAGACCTCGCGGCCGCCCTCGTACGCGGCTTTCATGGGCGACAGACCGCCCTGATAGCGCCGGTAGATGTTCTCGAGCACGACGATCGCGTTGTCGACCACCATGCCCACGGCGAAGGCGATGCCGGCGAGCGAGATGACGTTGAGCGTGCGCCCGAAGGCGAGCAGGACGAGGAATGTGCCGATGACCGAGATCGGGATCGCAAGCGCGACGATGCCGGTCATGACGAAGGATCGGAGGAAGATGAGCAGCACGATCGCCGCGATACCGCCGCCCAGCCAGAGGTTGGAGGTGACGAGGTCGATGGAGGAATCGATGTAGGTGGTCTCGTCGTAGACCTGGCGGAGGCGCAGGTGCGGGCCGACCTCGCCGGCGAGGTTGGGCAGGATCTCGCCCCGGACGTCTTCGAGCCGGAGGCGGACCTCTTCCATGACGTCCATGACGTTGGCGCCGGACTGTCGGATGACGTTCATGGCGATGCTGGGGTAGCCGAACGAGCGGACGAAGCCTCGCTGCTTGGTGTGCCCGACCTCGACGGTCGCGACGTCGCGGACGTACACGGGCTTGCCGTCGCGGATGACGACGACGCTCTGGAGCACCTCGTCGGGTGATTCGTACTGCCCGATGACGCGGACGCGGTAGTCGCGTTTGCCCTCGCTGATCGTGCCGGCGGAGGTGTTGACGTTCTCGCGCCGGAGCGCGGTGATCAGGTCGCTGATGTTGAGCCCGCGGAGGGCGAGGGCCTCGTTGTCGGCGAGGACGCGGACCTCGCGCTCGCGCCCGCCGAAGACATTGACCTCCGCCACGCCGTCGATGCGCTCGAGGTAGGGACGGACTTCCTTGTCGAGCGGGTCGAAGAGTGTGGTGATGTCAAAGTCGGGGAACTGGGCTTTGAACTTGGGATCGACGTCGATGATGATCCAGGCGATGGCGTTCTCGGCGGCGCCGTCGGCGGCCTTGATCGTCGGCTCGGTCACCTCGTCGGGGTAGTCGGCGACTTGGCGCAGCGCGTCGGAGACTTCCTGCAGCGCGCGGCTGATGTCCGAGCCCAGGTAGAACTCGAGCACGATGCTCGACGAGCCTTCTGAGGTGGTCGAGCGCATCGTCTTGAGGTTGGAGATGTTTTTGAGCTGCTCTTCCTGCTCCTTGGTGATCTCGTCGACGATCTCCTCGGGGGACCGACCGGGCCAGGCGGTGTCCACGGTGATCTGGGGGTAGTCGATCGAGGGCGTGAGCTGGATGGGGATGGCGGTCAGGCTGATGAGCCCGAACATGACGAGCAGGAGCGCGGCGACGCAGACGCCCACGGGCCTGCTGATGGAGAGTCCGACGAAATTCATGGGTTAGCTCCCCTGCTCGCTCTGGGCGGCTTCGGGCGTTGTGGATTGCGGGTTGCGGTTCTCGCGTGCGGTGGCGCTGACGTCGATGAGGGGCTGGGTCGGGAACATGCGCTCGTTGCCCTCGACGATGATCCGCGCGCCGGCCTGGATGCGGCCCGGACCGATGGCGACCCGATCGCCGATGGCGAACTGCCTGGTGATGCGCGCTGGCATCGCGATTTCCTTGAAAGGCGAATCGGGCTGCTGCTCGTTGGGGGCGGCCATGTAGACGAACTCGCCCGCGTCGTCGCGCAGGATCGCATCCTTGGAGATCGTGAGCATGTCCTCGCGGGCGCCGGTGGGGATCATCGCCGTCACGCTCATGCCGGGCTGGAGCAGCTTGCGCTCGTTGGGCACGGCGATCCGCACGGGGAAGAGCCGGCTCTGCGGATCAACGGCTGGGACGATCTGCGTGATCGTCCCCTGGATCTCACCTTGAAATGCTGGGATTTGGACGCTCACCGAATCGCCCACGGCGGACATGCGCTCGATCACGCTCTCGGGCACGTCCACCCAGGCCTCGATCGAGTCGACCGCGTACAGCTCGCAGACGACATCCCCGATGCTCAGCCACTGGCCCACATCGGTCGCGGTGGACATGACCTTGGCGTTGAAGGGCGCAAGCACGACCATGTCCTTGAGGCGCTGCTTGTCGAGGGCGAGGTTCGCCTGGGCGGCCACGACGTCGGCCTGGGCGCGCTGGAAGCGGGCAGTCGCCGACGCGAGGTCGACCTTGGCATCCTCGAATTCCTGCGTCGAGGCGGACGAACGCTCGACAAGCGATTGCACGCGGTCGTAGTCGAACTGCGCCCGGTCGAGCTCGGCCTGACGCTCGGCGACCCCCGCGCGGAGCGCGTCGAGGCCCGCCTCGGCGCTGGCGACGGTCAGCTCGGCGAG
>JBGSIX010000003.1:0-14908 GCA_041742315.1 Phycisphaerales bacterium
CACCCGGCGGAGGTGTCGCCCCGCCCGGGTTGCCCGCGCCGGGCTGGGTGGTCGTCCCCTGCGGCGCCGGCGAATTCCCGCCCGGCATGCCGGGCACGTTCGGCTGAGCGCCTTCCTGAGCGGTGAGTGTGGTCAGAGAACCCGATTCAAACCATGCAGTCATGCGCATTCGATCCCGTGAGGCGACCCCGGAGGGCTCCCGCCAGACCGGCTAGGGTGGTCAGATGCCCAGCCGATCACGCAGACCGCTCGGAAGACCCGTGACAGCCACGGGCCACCGCTCGGCGAACGAGAGCCAATCATCTTCGCGGACGGCCCGGCGAATGTCCATCATCAGCCTCTGAAAGTGCCTCACATTGTGCAGGCTCACCAGAATCGGACCCAGCATCTCCCCCGTCATGAACAGGTGCCGAATCGTTCCGCGACTAAACCCCCGACCATCCACCGTCGCCAGCCCGTGCCGAACCGGGTCGCAGGCGTGGCAGTCGCACCCGGGCTCGATCACCTCCCGGTCGCGCGTGTACGTTGCGTTGCGGAGCCTCATCGGGCCGAAACGCGTGAAGGCGTTGGCGTTGCGACCGTTGCGCGTCGGGAGCACGCAGTCGAACATGTCCACGCCGCTCAGGACCGCCGCCAGGATGTCCCGCTCATAGCCCACGCCCATGAGATACCTGGGCTTGTC
The DNA here is from genome assembly GCA_041742315.1 of Phycisphaerales bacterium. GTDB lineage: Bacteria > Planctomycetota > Phycisphaerae > Phycisphaerales > UBA1924. The sequence continues at coordinate 683 of JBGSIX010000003.1, forward strand.
CTCGGGCAGGAGCGGAGCCGTGAACGCAACGACCCGGTCGATGTCCTCGGGCGACTCGCCCACCGCGACGCCCCCGATCGCATAACCCGGCAGGTCCACGCCGCAGATCCGCTCGGCGGACCACTTCCGCTCGTCGAGGTCCGTCCCGCCCTGCACGATCCCAAAGAGTGCCTGATCGCCCGGCCTCTGGTGGGCCGCCTTGCACCGCTCGAGCCAGCGGATCGTCCGCTCATTCGAGGCCCGGACCCGCTGGGCGTGGTCGTAGTACCCCCGCTTGCCCGCGTCACGCCTCGCCGCCAGGCGGATCCGGGTCTGGTTTGTCGGCCCCGCGTCGGGATCCACCGAAGGCGGGCAGTCATCAAAGGCCATGATGATGTCCGCCCCGAGGAGGTTCTGGGTGCGGATCGCCTCCTCTGGCCCGAGCCGGATCGATCGCCCGTCGATGATCGATTTGAAGGTCACGCCGTCATCGTCCACCGCGTTGAGATCGGCCATCGAGTACGCCTGGTACCCGCCCGAGTCGGTCAGTATCGGCGCATCCCAGCCCATCATCGCGTGCAGGCCGCCCAGGTCCGCGACCACCTCCGGCCCCGGACGAAGAAGCAGGTGATACGTATTCCCGAGCAGCACCCCACAGCCCGACTGCCTGAGCAAAAGCGGGTAGAGCCCCTTGACGGTGGCGCGCGTGCCCACGGTCATGAACGCGGGCGTCTCGTACGGGCCGTGCGGCGTCTCGACCCGCCCCACCCTCGCCCCGCTCCGCGAGCACCGATGCGAGATCTCAAAACGGATCGCGCCGCTCAAGAACGCTCCCCGCTGCGGGCGCTCTTGTTCAGGATCCGCTTCTCCCGCGCGGTCAGGCTCTGCATGCCCTTCTCATGGACCTTCTCCAGGATCTTGTCGGCTTGGCGTTCGAGCCTCGTCGCGGGTCCGCCGGCGGGCCTTGGGTGCCCGCCGCCCGAGTTCTTGGGCGCCGGCCCAATCCCGAAGTCCAGGAATCCGCGCAGGAGGTGGGTGTTGCGGATGTAGAAGTACCCCGCGATCGCGCCGCCGATGTGCGCCGCGTCGCCGCCCGCGTTGGAGCCGCCGCTGATCAGGTTGAACGCGGCGATCGCGACGTACCCGTACGCGAGCCACTTGAGCTTGAGCGGAATGGGAAGCAGGAGCAGGTACACGCTCTGGTTCGGGCTGATCTTGGCGCACGCCACAATCACACCGAACACGGCTCCGGACGCGCCGATGAGCGGCGTGTAAATGCTTGTCGCCCCAAGCGTCCCGGGCAGAGGCATCCCGAGCGCCGCAAAACCCACAATCAGCAGGTACAGAAGCCCGCCCGAGATGCCGCAGAGCAGGTAGAACGACAGGAACTTCTTTCGGCCCAGGAATTGCTCGACCATGCCGCCGAACATGAAGAGCCCGAACATGTTGAAGAAGAGATGCGACACGTTCGCGTGCAGGAACTGGTACGTCACCACGCGCCAGACCTCGAGCGACAGAAAGCCTTTGGCGAGCGAGAAGTGACCGAACCCGTTCAGGGCGTGCCATGTCCGGTAGAGCTTGGCCCCGACCTGCTGATTGGTCGTCGGGTCGATGAGCGGGACTTGCCAGGACTTGCCCGGCTCCGGGGGCGAGGGCGGCTCGACGTTCAGTGGCACCGCGCGGTCGATCTGCTGCTGGGTGGCCCGCCGGTCGACCGCAATGCCGTCGAGGATACTGACCGTCGGGAGCATCAGATCCACGACAAAGACCGCGATGTTGATCGCGATGAGCCAGGTGATGACCGAGAGCCCGCTGAGCCTCAGTGGCCCACCCGTGCCGAGACCGAACCCACCCGAGCCCCTGTTGTTGTCTCGGATGTACGCCCTGTCTGCGATGCCCATGGTGCCCTGACGCCTCGATCAGTGTTTCTGCGAACTGGCCTTGCTCAGCTTCTTCTTCTCGCTCCGCGTCAGGCTTTGCATGCCCCGCTCCGAGATCTTGGCGAGAATCCGGTCGATTTCCGCCGGATCGACACTCGGCTTCTCCGCTCCTCCCCGGCTTGGGGGTGGCTCAAACGACATCGACCAATCCTCGTCCGGAGCTTCGAGAAACCGGCCCCGCTGGAGTTCCTGGTAGCACACGAACCCGCCGAAGATCGCCACACCCAGAAGGATCATCTCCCCCACCACGAGCGCGACCGTCGCGAGCACGATCGCCGTGACGAGCCCCACGCGGGTGACGACCGCGTCCGCGCGCGCCCGGCCGGTCTTCCGCCAGATCAGCGCGTGGACGATCCGGGAGCCGTCCATCGGGTACATCGGGACCAGCAGATTGAACGCGAGCATGAGCGAGTTCGAGAAGTGGAGCGACCAGACGGCCCAGCCGGCGAACCCGAGCGTCATCGCCTCGTTCGCCGAGCCCCCGACGTCGAGCGGGTTGAAGAACACCAAACCCCAGCTCCCGCCCATCGCGAGCAGGACCCCCGCGAAGATCGGCAAGAACGCCACGTTGACGAGCGGCCCGCCCATCACCGTGATCAGGTTCGCCCGCCAGGTGTTGGGCGGCAAACAGAATGCCAAGCCGCCAAGGGGCCACATCAGGATCTCGTCCGCCTCGCCCCCGACCTTCCGGCAGGCGATGCAGTGCCCGTACTCGTGGAGCAGCACGAGCAGGAAAAGCCCGGCCATCCAGACCAGCATGAACTGAAATCCGATGACGTCCTCGCGGACGGTCCCGATGAGCCTTGCCGCGATGATGATGACGAAGACGATGTGGACCCGGACCGCGATGCCCCAGGCCTTATAGAGCGGGAGCGACCACCGGAGCGGGTTCTCGCCGTCACCGAACACGCGGGCCCACCGCCCCCGGTCCGGTGTGCCGCCCCAATCTCGGTCGTGGATACCCATGCGCGTCCCTGCTGCCTGCGATCACTTCTCCATCGGCCCATCCGGGGTGCCGCTGCGGCCTGTCGCCGCGAAAGCGGATACCGGAATCTCCCCAAAGGGGCTTCACGAACCCGAAACACGCCCGTGGTGGAAACGGGCGGTCCCGAGGTCACAATCGTACGTGCCCAGCCCCTTCCTCCATCCCGACCCCGCCGGCGCGGAGGAAGAGCATGCGCCCATCCTGAGCCTGCGGGGGCTCTGCAAGTCCTTTTCGGGCCAGAAGGTCCTGTCGGGACTCGACTTCGAGCTCCCCGAGGGCCAGACCACGGTCGTTCTGGGCCCCTCGGGCTGCGGCAAGAGCGTCATGCTCAAGCACATCATCGGGCTCATCCGCCCCGACGCGGGCGAGATCTGGTTCGACGGTGAGCGCATCGACAATCTCCACGAGCGCCAGATGAAAAGGGTTCGCCAGCGGATCGGATTGCTCTTCCAGCTGAGCGCCCTGTTCGACTCGATGACCGTGAAGCAGAACCTGGAATTCCCCCTCACCGAGCACACGGACATGGACGCCGGCGAGAGGTCCCGGCAGGTCGCCGAGGCGCTCGATATGGTGGATATGGCCGGCGTCGAGGGCAAACTCCCCGCCGAGCTCTCGGGCGGGCAGAAAAAGCGGGTCGCCCTGGCCCGGGCGCTGATCATCCGGCCTTCCGTGATCCTCTACGACGAGCCCACGACGGGCCTCGACCCCGTCCGGGCCAAGGGCATCGACGAGCTCGTGGTCCGACTCAAGGACCGCCTGGGTATGACGAGCCTTGTGGTGACGCACGATCTTGTGAGCGCCAGGCGCGTCGCGGACCGAATCGTGATGATGAACGAGGGAAGAGCCGTCGCCGAGGGCACGTTTGACGAGCTGCGCCACTCGAGCGACGAGTTCGTTTCCGGTTTCTTCGACTCGGCGGGCAGCGCCGCCGAGCCTTCTGGAGTCCGCCATGAACACTAAAGCCCGTGACAGCCTCATCGGACTCACCGCCATCGGGGGCATCCTGCTCCTGAGCTGGATGCTCATGAGCTTCGGCGAGCTCTCGGGCATCGGACGCAAGTACCAGACGCTCGTCATCCGCACGCACTCGGCCCGTGGGCTCTCTCCCGTCGCGCCCGTGAGCCTTAACGGCGTCCGCATCGGCGACGTCACCGGCATCGCGACCGCGACCGACGGCTCGGGCGAAGCGCTCGTCAATATCCGCTACTGGGAGAACGTCAAGATCCCCGCGGACTTCGAGCTCTTCCTCGATGCGGGTTTCATCGGGTCGGCCTCGCTCGACTTTGTCACGGGGCCGGGCCCGCACGACACCTTTGTGCCCGGCACGGGCGAGGAGTATTCGCGCTCGGTCAGCTCGCTCATGGACACGCTCACCACGCAGGTCACCGATCGGCTCGATCGGCTCGACCAGACCGCGGGCAAGATCGAGACACTCGCCGAGACCTACACCGACGTGGGCGAGCGCCTGGCGAACGTGATCGACTCGCAAGACCCGCAGTCTGACGACCTTCGCTCGGTCCTCGACCGCATCGACACGGTGCTCGCCAAGACCGAGAGCTGGTTCGAAGAGGGCGCGATGGTGGACCAGATCACCGATTCCGTGAGCGAATGGAAAGCCACGGCGGCGACCGTGAGCGAACAGGCCTCGCGCCTGGGCGATCGCTCCGACGAAACGCTCACCCGGCTGAACTCGGCGGTCGTCACCCTGGACGAGGTCGCTGGCGAGGCCCGCGAGCTGACCGCCCGCATCAACCGGGGCGAGGGCACTCTGGGCCAGCTCGCCACGAACGCCGACCTCTACCGCTCGCTCGACGCAAGCATCAAGCAGCTCCAGCAGCTCATCCGCGATGGGCAACTCCTGATCGAGAAGTTCCGCGACGAGGGCGTGCCGATCAATCTGTAAAATCAAGTGTCCGTTGAGCTGCCGTGCTCAGCGGCTTCCTTGTGACCTTCTTTGACGATTTCACGAGCTTCTTGCGTGTCGTCCGGTTGGGTCCGATCGCCGTTGGTTTCAATGGGCCTCTCGCCCTTTGGTACCACAATCGTCGCCAGCACGCCGAAGTGATCCGAACCCGGGATGCGCACTCGCTCAAGTCGCGAGACGGCGATCTTGTCCGAAACGAAGATGTGATCGAGCGGGTACCGGAAGAGCGGGCGTTTGGCGTGGTACGTGCCAAGCAGTCTCCATCCGATACGTGGGTCACGCAGGCCGCTGAGCCGACGGAAGAGGCGCGTCGTATGCGACCATGCCACGTCGTTGAGGTCGCCCAGCACTGCGCGGTGCTTGGGCTCTGAGTCATGGATCTCCTGGGCGACCTTGACAAGTTCCGCGTCGCGAATCCTGCTGTGGAAACGGTCGCCGTTGTCCGACCTCAGGCCCGGGGGTACCGGGTGCATCGCCGTCAATTCGATCGGCTCACTGTTCACCTCGATGACCGCTCGTACGGAGGCCCGCTTCTTGGACACGAGATGCCGGACCTCGGCGCTTTGCAACGGGAGCTTGCTCGCCAGAACAAGACCGATGCCTTCCTCGCGCACGACCCCCTCACGGTGCGGGAACTCGGCGAGCACACCCTCAAGCCCTCGCTCCCATTCCTGGTCGATCTCGATGAGCAGGAGCACATCGACCGCCATCGAAGCCAGCACATCCCGCACCGCTTCTTTCTGGTTGTTTTCATAGTCGAGATTGACAATCAGAGCGGTGAGCGGATCGCCCGTCCCTTCTCTCGGCACCTCGCAAGGCCAGAACCTTGTGTACCTCACGACGAGCGACAACTGCCAAAGAGCAATGAACACAAGCACGGCAAGTAACCCAAAGAGACGAACAGGCGAGTATCCGCCGACGACCCATGCCGTGACGAGGAGAGCCGCGGGCAAGGCGCATGCCACGAGGATCTGGAGCCTCGGAAAGTCGCACGCGCGGACCGCCCAATGCCCCGACTTGATCAGGGGCAGGAGCGTGACAAGAAGCAGGAACAGCACAAGTGGGAACGCTGCCCATGTCAGGACCGATCCGTCCATGGCGTCGGGCTCCCTCGGTTTAGGCGGGCCAGATCTTTCGGCCCCCGCCCGGGGGCACGATCGCGTCAATATTCCGCATTGTCTCTGCGGACAACCGCCCCTTTGACATCGACCGTGTGTTTCTGTCTGCCTGCCTCGGATTGCGAGCACCGGGGATCACCGTTGCTATCGCTTCGTGCGTCAGAGCAAACCGTAATGCAAGATCCGCGACGCTGTGTTCGCCGGCTATGGGCCGAAGCGCCTTGACGGTCTCAAGGTCCTTCTTGAACTGCGCATTCTGAGCCGGGTCATCGATCCATGCCTTGCGGAAATCATCATCCGCAAAGGTCTCGTTGCCCTCAAACTTCGCCGCCAAAATACCCATCGCGATTGGCCCGCGCACGATGACGCCGATGCCGTGCTCTTTGCAGTACGGCAGGATCTCGTTCTCCGGGTCGCGGTTCAGGATCGAGTAATCGATCTGGAGCGTGTCGCAGTCGCCGCCCTCGTTGAAACGCTTGACGTGCGAGAAATCGCCAGTCGAAACGCCCCAGGCCTTGACCTTGCCCTGCTCTTTGAGCTTGCGGAAGCCGTCGATGAAGACCTTCGTGTTCGCCTCCTCGTACCCGATGTGGCACTGGATGAGGTCGAGGTAGTCTGTCTGGAGGCGTTTCAGATTCGTGTCCACGCCCGCAATGAGTTTCTCGACGGTGTCGTACTGGGAGCGGTTCTTTTCGCCGTCGTATTCCTGCCAGCCGATCTTGCTGCCAACGATGAACTTCTCGCGCCGACCCTTCATGGCCTCGCCCAGGAGCTCCTCCGAGTGCCCCGCGCCATAGACGTCGGCGGTGTCGTAGAATGTCACGCCGAGTTCGAGGGCCGTCTCGATCGCCTTGAGCGAGTTCTCGTCGTCCACCGGCCCCCAGTGCCCGCCCTGGGCCCAGAGACCGATGCCGGCAGCGGTGATCTCGATGCCCGATCGGGCACTCAGGGGACGTGTTTCAAGGTCAAGACTCATCAGCGACTCCAGGTGCTCGCGCCGTAGACGGCGTTGTCACCGAGTTCCTCGGCGATGCGGATGAGCTGGTTGTACTTCGCGTTCCGGTCGCTCCGGCAGGGCGCGCCCGTCTTGATCTGGCCGCAGTTCGTCGCGACGGCAAGGTCCGCGATGGTCGCGTCCTCGGTCTCGCCCGAGCGGTGGCTCAGGACGCACGCGAAGCCGTTGCGCTGGGCGTAGTTGACCGCTTCAAATGTCTCGCTGAGCGTCCCGATCTGGTTGACCTTGACGAGCACCGCGTTGGCGCTCTTCTCGGCCACGCCCCGCTCGACGAACTTCTTGTTGGTCACGAAGAGGTCATCGCCCACGAGCTGGACCTTGTCGCCCAGCTTCGCGGTCAGCTCCGCCCAGCCCGCCCAGTCGTTCTCGGCGAGCCCGTCCTCGATCGAGCGGATCGGGTACTTCTTGCACCAATCGGCCCAGATGCCGATCAGGTCGCTCGAGCTGATGATTTCCTGCGAGCTTGAGAAGAACTTATAGCCCTTCTTGCCGTCCTTCTCGGCCTCGTTCCACAGCTCGCTCGTCGCCGGGTCGAGGGCGACGAAGATCTGCTCGCCCCAGGTGTATCCGGCCTTCTCCACGGCTTCCTCGATGACCTTGAGCGCATCCTCGTTGTCCTTGAGGTTGGGCGCGAAGCCGCCCTCGTCGCCGACCGCGGTCGACATGCCCCGCTTGGCCAGAACTTTTTTGAGCGTGTGGTAGATCTCCACGCCCGCTCGCAGAGCCTCGTGGAAGTCGTCGAAGCCCCAGGGCTGGATCATGAACTCCTGGAAGTCGACCGTGTTGTCGGCGTGCTTGCCGCCGTTCAAGATATTGAGCATCGGCACGGGCAGGGTCTTGGCCGACGAGCCGCCGAGGTAGCGGTACAGCGGCAGGCCCGAGGCCTCCGCCGCGGCCTTGGCGACCGCCATCGAGACACCAAGGATCGCGTTGGCGCCGAGTTCGGCTTTGTTGGCGGTGCCGTCGAGCTCGATCATCTCCGCGTCGATCGTCTCCTGGTCGCGGGCGTCGTAGCCCTCGATCGCGGGCGCAATGCGCTCGTTGATGTTGTCGACCGCGTTGGTCACGCCCTTGCCGAGCCAGTCCTTGCCGCCGTCGCGGAGTTCGACGGCTTCGTTCTCGCCCGTCGAGGCGCCCGAGGGGACCGCCGCCCGCCCGGTGGCGCCGCTTTCGAGGACGACCTCGACCTCAAGGGTCGGGTTGCCGCGGGAGTCGAGGATCTGCCGACCGTGGATGAGATCGATGGAAAACGCCATGGATGTGCTCCAAATTGCGGGCGACAGGCCCGGGACTGGGGTGACCCGTGACTGTAGCCCGTTAGAGGCGCTGGCCGGGTTGTTGGCACTTGTGCTACTGTTCCTGTAGACAGCGAGGAATCGACGCACCCATGACCGAAGAAGCCGCTCAATTCGAGACCCGACTGGGCGAGATCCACCGCGAGCTCGTCACCCAGGCTTGGCGTGTCCTTAGTATCTGCGAGGACGCCTTCGAGGCGTTCTTCGCCGCCGATAGCAACGCCGCCGCGGGCGTGATCGAGCGAGACGACGAGGTCGACCGGGTCGACGTCGAGATCGAGAAGAGCGCGGTCTCGCTCCTCGAAGCCGCCGCCCGCGTGGCGTTTGAGGTGCCCGTCGATCAGATCCGGGAGGTCCTGGTCGTCGTCAAGGCCAACAACGAGTTCGAGCGCATCGCCGACCTTGCGGTCGATATCGCGGGCCGGGCGCAGGACCGCTCGGGCATCGACGTCCCCGAGACCTTCCGCGTGATGGCCAACAGCGTCGTGGGCATCGTCCGCGATACCTGCTCGGCGCTCGAGAAAAAAGACGCCTCGCTCGCCAAGGTCATCCTCCGCAGCGAGGACACTGTCTGCGGCTTCAAGGACGCCCTGCTCCGCGAGGCCGAGAACAACATCGCCGAGGGCTCGATGTCCGTGGACTGCGGCTTCCTGCTCCACGAGATCGCCAGCCGCTGCGAGATCATGTCCGACCACGCGACCAATGTCGCCGAGCAGATCCTCTACGCGGTCACGGGCGTGATCTTCCGCCACGAAGACCAGGGCTGGGTCGAGGTCAAGGGCAAAGACTCAAAGTAACCCGCCGACTCCGGATCAGTTCTTGGGCGTTTTGTAAAAGGGCATCGGGACGATCGTTGCGGGCAGATCGTTGCTGCCGCTCTTGACGACGAGCGAGGTCCCCACCTCGGCAAGCCCCGCGTCGACGTAGGCCATCGCGATCGATTTTTTCAGCGTCGGGCTCTTGCAGCCGCTCGTGACCAGGCCCACTTCAGCGCCGTTGTGGAAGACGGGCATGTCCTGCCTTGCTGTGCGGGGGCTCTGGATTTCGAGCCCGACGAGTCTGCGCCCGGGTCCGCCCTCGGCCTGGGTCTTGCGCAGGGCCTCGAGCCCGACGAAGGGTTCGCCGTTCTCGTCCTGGTCCTTGTCCATGCTGATGGCAAAGTCGAGGCCCGTGCCGAGCGCGTTGGTCTCTTCGGTGAGTTCGTGCCCGTAGAGGGGCATGCCCGCCTCGAGACGGAGCGTGTCGCGGGCGCCGAGGCCCGCGGGCTTCATCAACGCCTCGGCGTCGTTCATGTTGATGTCTTTCATCATCAGCTTGAGCGCCATACCCGTCGCGCCGGCGGGGAGGATGACCTCCACGCCGTTCTCACCCGTGTAGCCCGTTCGGCTCACCATCAGCTTGATGACCACGAGATTCTTCGTGACAAACCGGTACCGCTTGAGTGTGGGGACCTCGCTGGACACCTTGCCCGCAAGCTGCATCACGTTGGGGCCCTGGATCGCGATCATCGCGGTGGACTCGGTCTGGTCGTCGATCTTGACGTTGAACTCCCCCGCCGCCTTGAGGTCGTTCAGGTGCGAGACGATCTTGTCGCGGTTGGAGGCGTTGACGACCATCATGAATTCGTCGGCGTCGAGCCGGTACACGAGCACGTCGTCGCGGATGCCGCCCTTGTCATTCAGAATGAGCGAGTACCGGCACTGCCCCGGCTCCATGTCGGAGATCCGTCGCGTGCAGGCGCGTTCGAGCAGCCGCCTGGCGTGCCGGCCCTTGATCTTGAGGCGCCCCATGTGCGAGACGTCGAAGACGCCGCCGGAATTGCGGACCTGGTTGTGCTCGTCGATGATGCCGGTGTAGGACATCGGGAGCATCCAGCCCGCGAAGTCGACCATTTTGCCGCCGTGCTCAACGTGCCACTGGTAGAGGGGAGTCTTCTTGGCTTCCAACGCGTCTCTCCTTGGGATGCATGAACCTACGCCGAGGGTCCTGTCGAATCCATCACTGAGCCGGGCCAGGGGCCGTTGTCGAGCAGACGCACGCCCGCCGCGCGAGCGGTGATCAGGCATCTGAACGGTCCCGCGGGCGCTTCGTCGGGATTCTGGACCAGCCCGCTCGCTTCCCGCACGACGGCGTAGTCGATCTCCATCCCCGCATGGGTCAGGATCTCTCGCATCGCGCGCTCGGCTTGCTTCCAATCGAGCGTCTGACCCGCTGTGCGGATCGCTTTGCTGATCGCCAGCGCCCGGTCGTGCTCGGCCTTGGAGAGATGCACGTTCCTGCTGCTCATCGCCAGCCCGTCCGCTTCGCGCACCGTCTCACCCGGGATGATCAGAACGTGCAGCCCCAGCTCCCGCACGAGCGCCCGGGCGACCTGGAGCTGCTGCCAGTCTTTTTCGCCGAAGACCGCCGCCTCGACGCCGCAGAGTTCAAAGAGCCGAACCAGGACCTTGCACACGCCATCGAAATGCCCGGGGCGGAACCGGTCCTCGAGCCCGGGCAGGCGGGCGACATCGGGGATCGGTACCTCCCATTCGCCGCCCGGCGGGTAGACCTCGTCCACCTCCGGGATGTACACCGCGTCGAGCCCCTCGGCCTCCAGGAACGCCTTGTCGCGATCGAGGTCGCGCGGGTACTTCGCAAGATCGCTCGGGTCGTTGAACTGGGCCGGGTTCACGAAGATCGTCGCCACGCTCGGCACGCCGTGCTGGGCGCTAAACCGCTTGGCCTTGCGCACGAGCGAGAGGTGCCCGTCGTGCAGGTACCCCATCGTGGGCACGAGCACGCACTTTCGCCCCGCCAGGAACCCATCAAGCTCGGCTTTCGTCGTCGTGCTCAGCATCACCCAAGGGTGACGCCCAAACGCCGACAGTCAAACCGGAACAACGTCCTATCCTCTTGCGATGCCAGCGATCGCCCTCCAGATCTGGTCCCAGCGCCTCTTGCGGGCCGGCCTCTCGACGCTCGGGAGCGATTCGCCCGATGCGATCGCAGCCGCCATAGACCGGGAACTCCGACCGCTCCCGATGGCCCGACTCGTTGGAACCACGCTCGGCGCGAAGAACTCCGGCCCGGTCCGTGAGCCCCGCTCTCTCGATGAGCGCCTCTGGCAATCGCTCGCGCATTTCGACATCGAGCCGCCCCAGTGTGTTTCCAAGGTCGGCCCGATCACGGGCGAGAACGAAACCGGCGCGATCGAGGTCTGGACCGAAACCGAGCTTGCCTGCGTTCACGCGGCCTGGTCACTCGGGAACGACTGGCGATCCGCCGCCAAGGCCTCGGCCGCCTGGCTCCTTGGCAGCATCCAGCCCGACAACGCGACCAATCACCCTTGGGCGGTGCACGTCTTCGCCTTCCTCGCGGTCGAAACAGGGAACTTCGAGTTCGACCTCTACGCGCAGTCGCTCCTGCACAACTGCATCGTGGGCACGGGCAAACCCGACGCCTTCTCGGCGATCATCCTGCTTCACGCATCAAGAGCGATTCAAGCCGGCTGAGTGTTGCCCGCAGCGACCGGACGGAGCCAGCGCGTGTTGGCACCGAGCGCCGCTTCGCCGTGGCGCAGCGCGAGCGACGCGGCGATCAGCCCCATGAACGTGGGCTGGGGCCGAAGGGGCCTGCTCGTCAGCTCCGGGTGGTACTGCATCCCGATGAAGTACGGGTGCGTGGGGCGGTCATCGCCCTCGGGGCGTTCGCGCGGCAGCTCCAGGATCTGCATGATGGGGAACTCGGGGTGCTTGCCGCTGAACACGAGGCCGCCCTCGGTGAGCCGGTCGATGAACGCGGGATCGACCTCGTAGCGGTGTCTGAACCGCTCGCGGACGCTCTTGCTGCCGTAGAGGTGGTGCGCGAGCGTGCCCGGCTCGATCATGACGTCCTGCGCGCCGAGCCGCATCGAACCGCCGAGGCCCTCGATCTTCTTCTGCTCGGGGAGTTCGCTGATCACCGCGGTGCACGTCGGCGAGAACTCGGAGCTGTGGGCGTCGGCGATCCCCAGGACGTTCCTGGCGTACTCGATCACCGCGACCTGGAAACCGAGACAGATCCCAAGGTACGGCAGCGCGTTCTCGCGGCAGTACTGCACCGCGTTGATTTTGCCCTCGACGCCCCGCATCCCGAACCCGCCGGGCACGATCACGCCGTCCAGCTCCGAGAGCGACGCCGATGCCCGCTCGGGTGAGTCGAGATCCGTGACTTCGAGCCAATGCTGGATGATGTCCGCGTCGAGGTGCGAGCCGCAGTGCTCGAGCGCCTTATCGATCGAGGCGTACGCGTCGCGGACCTCGGTGTATTTGCCCAGAATCCCGATCTTCAGCGGCTTGCGGTTGGTCTTGGTCAGCCCCACGATGAACCGGTTCCAGCGGGCGCGGGCCGCGTCCTCGTGGGCCTGCTTGACGCGTGAATGCAGGTCGATGATCGACAGGATCTCGCGGTCGATCCCCTCGGCGCGGAGCTCGTCGGGGATCGTGTAGATGCTCGATCGGTCGTGCATGCTCATCACGCGGTTGAGCGGCACGTTCGAGAACATCGCGATCTTCTGGAGCACGGTCTCCGTCACCGGGTTGCCCGCGCGGCAGGCGATGATGTGGGGCTGGATGCCCGACTCCATGAGCCGCTTGATGCCCAGTTGCGCGGCCTTGGATTTCTGCTCGCCCAGCGCCTTGGGCTCGATGACATAGGTCAGCGCCACGAAACACGTCGAGCCCGGGCCTTCTTCAAAGGCCAGCTCGCGGAGCGCCTCGATGTAGAACCCGTTCTCGTAGTCGCCCGCCGTGCCGCCCACTTCGACGAAAACGACGTCCACGGGCTTGCCGTCGTCGCCCGTGAGCGCGAGTTCCCGGAGTCGGCGTTTCACCTCGCCCGTCACGTGCGGGATCATCTGCACGTCGCGCCCGAGATAGTTTCCCCGGCGTTCGCGGAGCAGGATCTCGGAGAAGAGTTTCCCCGAGGTCGTATAGTTCTTCTCCGTCATGTTCTGGTCGAGCACCCGCTCGTAGGTGCCAAGATCCATGTCGCATTCGGTGCCGTCGTCGAGGACGAAAACCTCGCCGTGGCGGTACGGGTTGAGCGTGCCAGCGTCGACGTTGAGGTAACCCTCGAGCTTGATCGGCGCGACCTTGAGGCCCTTGTCCTTGAGCACCTTGGCGACGCTCGACGAGAAGATGCCCTTGCCAAGCCCGCTCATCACGGTGCCGATGACGACGACGTACTTGGTTTTGCCCTTGACGTATCCCTCAGGGATGGGCGAGTAGAACTCTGTGGATACGCTTTCGTCGGCGGTCGAGGCCAGCGAGCGCTTCTGGCTGAAGCTCTCGCGTGTTTCGGTGTTTCGGTGGGGTGGCTTGGTTGCGAGGACGTAGAGCTCGGGGATCGTGTCGCCTCGCAGGGTGGGCATGTCCGAGTGTATCACTCCCCGCGTGCGCTGTCACCCCAAAGCCAGCGTTTCACGAACGCGGCGTACTGCTCGGGCGTGTCAATTCCCGGGTGAGATGCCTCCACACGGGCCACCGCGATGGCGTACCCATGTCCGAGAAAACGCAATTGTTCCAGACTCTCCGCCTGTTCGAGGCGCGTGGGCTCGAGCGAGCCACAGAGATCCAAGAACGAGCGGCGGTACGCGTACAGCCCGACGTGCTTGTATCGGACCGGCTCGCCCACTCGCGCGTGCGGGATGGGCGACCGCGAGAAATACAGCGCCAGACCCCGTTCATTACAAACAACCTTGACGATGTTCGGGTTGTCGGCATCGTCGCCCGGCCCCATCGGGGCCGCCACGGTCGCCACGGGCGAACCCGCATTCACCAGGGCGTGAACCGCCGCGTCGATCGTCGCCGGGTCGATCTCGGGCTCGTCGCCCTGGACGTTGACCACCACCACTTCTTCCGTAACCCCGAGCACCCGCGCCGCCTCGGCGACCCGGCTCGTGCCATTGGGATGGCTCTGGTCGGTCAGCACCGCCTCCACGCCGTGGGC
>JBGSIX010000004.1:0-4619 GCA_041742315.1 Phycisphaerales bacterium
GCTCGCTCGCAGCGGGCGAGGCCTGGGCCTCGCGGGTTTCGGGGCCGCCGTGCAGACGCTTCTCGCGGGCCTGATCGATGGATCGGTCGAGTCGACCTAGTATCGATCGGACCTGGTCGATGGTGTGCTTGGAAGTGGTCATGCAGAGGCTCCTCGTCAAGATGGCGTATCGGTCCGGCCCGCTCCGGGCTTGCCGGTGCGCTCCATGCGGATTGGGGCGGCGCTTGAAACCGTGACGGTCGTGCCGTCTGGGTAGGTCCGTCCCTCGTGATTGGGCGGGGTTTGGCCCTAGGATGTGGACGTGGACACACCCTCATCGAGCACGCCGAGCACCACCGCCAGCGGACCCGCCGAGCTCGCGCCCAGGCACCACCGCCACGTCGGCGAGCTCCGCGAGCTCTTCTGGCAGAACGTGATCCGCGAGATGCTGACCTCCCTCTCGATGCTCAGCATGAAGATGGAGGCCCAGGCCGGCGCTCAGAAAATGGCGGACAGCCAGGTCATCATCGACACCCCCGAGGGCACCATCACCCAGGGCGGGCAAGCCGAGACGGACGAAGAGGACGAGGATGAGGATGAATCGGGCGAAGAAAGCCTCTTCGACGGGCGTCTGGCGGTCATCACGACCCTGGGCAACCGCATCCCGATCGCGGATGTGCACCCGCTCTTTGCCTGTGGCGTGACGAACAACGCCGACGATCGCTCCCTCGCCACCGCGGTCGAGTGCACGGTCTTCCAGATCCGCACCCCGCCGGGCGAGGTCTACACGCTGCCGCTCTCGGAGATCCGTGGCTTCCACTCGCTCTCGTCCGAGCTCGTGGAGCGGCTGCAGCGGCAAGCCGAGGCCCAGCTCAACCACATGACCGGCGGGCCCGACGAGGAGAACCAGCAGCCCTTCGGGTTCGCGGCTTTCACCTCCCTCGCTAAGGCCGACAGCGACAAAGGCGACGCAATAGACCGATCATCTACCTAAAATTAGTCTTGACTTCAGTCTGATTGTTCGTATTGTGTTTGGAATGGACACCGAAGACTTCGCCTATCGCGATGCGCTCCATGGCGGGCCCGCGCACCGGCGCGGCGCGGGGCTCAACCCGGGCAACCGGTTCGAGGACATCAGGCTCCACATCCTGGGCGAGGAGCTCGATCGCCAGTGGGTCGAGCGCGAGGCCGAGGGGGGCGGCCTCGACCGGGTCGAGCGGATGGTCTTCAACGACAAGACACAGACCATCATCAACAGGGTCTCGCGCTCGTCGGATGTGCCGTTTGATTGGACGGTGAACCCGTACCGAGGCTGCGAGCACGGCTGCATCTACTGCTTTGCGCGCCCGTTCCACGAGTACCTGGGCTTCAGCTCGGGCCTCGACTTCGAAACCAAACTCGTCGCCAAGCCCAAGGCACCCGAGCTTCTGCGCCAGGAACTGGCGTCGCTCAAGTGGAAGCCCGAGCCGATCGTGATGTCGGCGATCACGGACATCTACCAGCCCATCGAGCACAAGCTCCGCATCGCGCGCGGCTGCCTGGAGGTCATGGCCGAGTGCGGCCAGCCCGTCTCGACCATGACCAAAAGTGCGCTCGTCCTGCGCGACACGGATCTCTGGCAGAAGCTGGCGGCCAAGAACGCGGGGCGCGTCACCGTCACGATCGTGACGCTGGACGCGGAATTGGCGCGAAAGCTCGAGCCCCGCGCCACGAGCCCGACGGGTCGGCTCCGGATCATCCGCGAGCTCACCGCCGCCGGTGTGCCGGTGACGGTCAACGTTGCGCCGATCATCCCGGGCCTGACGGACATAGAGCTGCCCTCGATCCTGGAGGCGGTCTCCGAGGCCGGGGCCAGGCGCGCCGCGTGGGTGCTGCTCAGGCTCCCCTATCAGGTGAAAGACCTCTTCCTCGACTGGCTCGAGCGCAGCGTCCACCCCGCCAAGGCCCGGAAGATCGAATCTCTGATCCGCCAGTCGCGGGGCGGCAAGCTCTACAACGCGAACAAAGACCGCGGCCGGGGCGAGGGCGCGCACGTGAAGCAGATCGCCCAGACGTTCGACGTCTTCACCCGGAAATACGGCCTGAACCGCGATGTCAGGCCGCTCACCGGCAAACATTTCCGGCGTCCAGAGCTCGGCGGGCAGATGGGGCTTTTCTGAGCGCCGTGTGCGCTGTTACGCAGTTGATCTGCGGATCGGAAATCGCGACCCGAAACAACTTGAATCATTGCGGCCGGTATGACAAATACACATGAACCACTTTCACCCGATCCTCGTTCTGTCTCTCCTCTCCGCATCGATCGCCCACACTCATGTGCACGCCCAGACCTCGGACGCCGAATCAATTCATGAGCGCACGCCGCCAGCCGATGCAAGCCCGTTGGCAGGCTTTGCTATCATGGAAGAGGGCCAGTGGAACCTCGGCTCGATCCATGCCGACACCTGGCATTGGGGTCCGGGCAAGAACTCCATCCGCTCGCACACGGTCGGCGCTGATGGTGACAGTAGCCCTTGGCGCGAGATGGCGATCTATTACTGGCACCCGGGCCTCGAGCAGATCCGCGTCTTGAGCCTGCACCCCGACATCCCCGCTATCGGTCGGGGCATCGCGGAGGGCTCGATCGAGTTCGACGGCCAGACGTTCACGGGCAAAGTCGATCTGTACCAAACCGGCCGACCGAGACCGGTACACCGCCGATTGGCGCACCATTGGACCTTCGACGGCCCGGATCGCTATCACGAAACGCTTTTCGAGAACAGCGGCCGAGGATACGAGACACTCGCGGAGTGGGACTACGTGCGCTCCGAGGTGCAACCCACGAAGCCGACAGTTCCAAATGGCGATGCGCCGTTGCCGTCGGCGAACCTGAAACCATTGCTTCCGCTTCTTGGACGCTGGGAAATTCAGACTGAAGTAGCGGATGATCGTGATGCCCGAGCGAGGTTGAACTTCGAATGGGCCGAGTATCTCGATCTGATCGCGGTGCGTCTGGAGTCAGCGGAAGCCGAGTCGTCGGCGGACTCTTTCTGCGATGCGTACCTCTTCCACCATGCCGGGACCAACTCCCTCCGATGCCTCGCGCTCACGCGATCGGGCGGCATGTACGAGGGCGAACTCAAGCTCCTGCCTGATGGCGCACTCGAAAGCGAGCTCAAGCTCTCCGAGAGCGACGCCAGTCGTCAGAGCCTCGCGAGGCTCGATTTCGAGGAAGATGGCTCGCTTCGTGTGCGTGTCTGGACCGAAGACGACGGAAAGCGAGCGCTGGCCCACGATGTCCGCGCCCACAGGGTCGATTCGACGCACAAGTAAGCCCATTCGGGCGGTGTTCTGGCGACCGAATCCCGGATGACTTAGTCCGAATCCTCCGGAATATGGGAAGCGAAGGGTTCTCAGCGGGGTTCGGTACCCGGGGGGCTGCCTGCCCTATAGAGTCCCTCCGCCTCGACCCGCCGGAGCACCCGATGCGAACACTCGTTGCCATCCCCGTTTACAACGAGCAGAAGTACGTCGCCAGCGTGCTCGAGCGGGTCCGCGAGCACGCGGACCACATCCTGGTCATCGACGACGGCTCCAAGGACGCCACCCCCCAATTGCTCGCCAACTTCCCGGTCGAGGTGATCCGGCACTCGACGAACCGGGGCTACGGGCACTCGCTGCTGGACGCGTTCCGCTGGGCGGCTGTCGACGGGTTCGACTGGGTCATCACGATGGACTGCGACGAGCAGCACGAGCCCGCCTCGATCCCCGCATTCCTCGAAGCGGCGCGCGAGAACCGTGCCGACATCATCAGCGGCTCGCGGTACCTGATCCCCACGGCGTTGCAGGAGGCGATCGGATCCCCGCCGCCCGAGAGACGGGGCGTCAACACGATCATCACCGACGAGCTCAACAGCAGGCTCGGGCTCGGGCTCACCGACGCATTCTGCGGCTTCAAGGCGTACCGCGTCTCGGCGCTGGCCGGGCTCTCGCTCGACGAGCAGGGCTACGCGTTCCCGATGCAGTTCTGGGTGCAGGCCGTCGCGGCGGGACTGCGGATCGAAGAGATCCCGATCAAGCTGATCTACAACGACCTGAAGCGCAGCTTCGGCGGGCCGCTGGACGACCGGGATATCAGACTCGCGCACTACAGGCGGGTGCTCCACTGCGAGCTCAAGCGCTGCGCGAGCCGCCTGCCGAGCACCGCGATGCAGGACGTGACGGTGGACTGCGGCTCTTGACCGTGCCGGCTTCGACGAGCTCGATCACGACCCAGCTCGACCCGGAGCCCGCGTCGTGGGCCAAACTGGTCACGCACAACACCTCGCCACGAGCGCTGCGTTTCCGCGAGCAGCTCGGGCTGCCCGCGGACAGACCGATCATCATGACGGGCCACCAGGCGCAGCTCTGGCACCCGGGGATCCTGGCCAAGCTCTTCGTGGCGCAGACGCTTGCCGATCGCGTGGGGGGCGTGGCGGTCTGGCTCATCGTGGACATGGACACGAACGAGGCGCTTTCGCTCCGCGTCCCCGTGCGGCACGCGGGCGGGCCGATGACGGACGAGCAGTTCGATTTCACACCGACAGACAAGCGTTCGGTGCGCCGGGCGACGGGGGCGACCCCGGCCGTGGAGCCCGCGCCGATTCGCTTCGGGCCCGAGATCG
>JBGSIX010000005.1:0-13097 GCA_041742315.1 Phycisphaerales bacterium
GTCCCCGGCGGCGGCGTCGCGCTGCTCCGCACGCAGGCCGCCATCGCCAAGGCCGCCGCCAAGGCCAAGGGCGACGAGAAGTTCGGCTACGAGATTGTCAGCAAGGCCATTGAGGCCCCGCTGCGTCAGATCGCCGAGAACGCCGGCTACGACGGCGACCTCGCGGTCGAGACGGTCAAGGAAGAGTCGGGCAACGTGGGCCTCAACGCCGCCACCGGCGAGTACGAGGACCTCGTCAAGGCCGGCATCATCGACCCGGCGCTCGTCGCCAAGCAGGCGCTGATCAACGCGGCTTCTGTTTCGGGCCTGATGCTCACGACGGACGTGCTGGTCACGGACCTGAAGGACGAGGCCGAGGCGGAGGTCGGGGCGATTTCGTAATCAAATACTAATCACGGTCCTGTTCGGAGAGATCTGAACAGGACAATTCATGCTCGCAGCCGTAAACCCAACTGTGTTCACAGCTATTGGATCATGCACATCTGCGTTGGTCGCAATTATCGCATTGGTCGTCGCATGGCGAGTTTATACGAATCATGTTTGGATAAACCGTCCAGTCGTAGTGGTGTACGCAAATTTAGAAGAGTCGAACTCAAGTCAAGAAATATGGTCCCTGGTTATAGAAAATACGGGGAACGAGACAGCTTGCGACATCGGTTTCAATCTGCCTGATCCAGGGGTCTACCGCGCCTTTGCAGATGGCAAGGAATCCCTGATCAACGATGGACCCTTAGTAGTTGGCATCCCAGTTCTCCCCCGGGGCCAGCGCCTTAAATTCTGGTGGGGGGTTGGCCCCGCTCACTACAATCGATACTTTAAGTCGCCATTTGTCATTACGGCACGTTACAAAGTTGCGCGCCCTCGTCTGTTTAGAAAATCAAAGACTGTGCAAATGACTAATTCTAGCCAAATCCGAATTGATGGATTTGATTATCAGCGCATCGTATCCAGAAAGAATAATCAAGAGGGTGTCAAGATTCAATCAGTGATACCTGAGATTAGAGGTTTGCACTCCTGATGCCCACCACCCGCGACTACTACGAAGTCCTCTCCGTCGAGCGCACCGCCGACGGCGAGGAGATCAAGCGGTCCTACCGGCGGCTGGCGATGAAGTACCACCCGGACCGCAACCCGGGGGATGAGGCCGCCGAGGCATCGTTCAAGGAGTGCGCCGAGGCGTACGAGGTGCTCTCGGACGCGCAGAAACGCCAGATCTACGACCAGTACGGGCACGATGGCCTGCGCGGGCGCGGGGCGGCGGCGCACGACTTCTCGCGGATGAACCCCGACGACATCTTCTCGATGTTCAACGACATCTTCGGGGGCGGCGGGGGCGCCCGTACGCGCGGGGGTCGGCGCGTAGCGCGCGGCTACGACCTCGAGACCGAGGTCACGATCGAGCTTTCGGATGTGCTCAAGGGCACCGAGCGGGATGTCGAGTTCACCAGGCTGGACGTCTGCAACACCTGCACGGGCACGGGCGCCAAGCCGGGCTCGACGCCCGAGACCTGCGCCACCTGCGGCGGGCAGGGCAAGGTCCAGCAGGCGGGCCTGGGCGGCATGTTCCGGATGGTGACGGCCTGCCCGACCTGCCGGGGACGCGGCACGATCATCAAGGACAAGTGCGAGACCTGCAAGGGCAAGGGCCGCGTCTCCAAGAGCCGATCGCTGGCGGTGCGCATCCCCGCGGGCATCCAGGACGGGCAGGTCGTGCGCATCCAGGGCGAGGGCGAGCCGCCGCCCGCCGAGATCTCACCCGCGGGCGAGGGCGTCCGGGGCGACCTGCACGTCGTCGTGCGGATCAAGGAGCACGAGCTCTTCCAGCGCGAGGGCGATCACCTCGTGTTCGAGATGCCGATCGGCTTCTCACAGGCCACGCTGGGCGCGGAGATCGAGGTCCCCACGCTTGAGGGCAAGCACACGCTCAAGATCCCCGCGGGCACCCAGCACGGCGAGCTCTTCCGCATCCGCGAGCAGGGCACGCCCAACCTGCGATCGGGGCGGCGGGGCGACCTCGTGGTCCTGATCAAGATCGAGATCCCCAAGAAGCTCACCAAGGCCCAGCAAAAATTGCTCCGCGAGTACGCGGCGACCGAAGACAAGAGCGTGCTCCCCGAATCGCACGGTTTCATGGACAAAATCCGCGACATGCTCGGCGGCTGACGCCGGAGGCACACAACGATGAACGACAAAGACGAACAGAAAAACTCGGGCTGCTGCGGCGGGCGCCATGACTGCGGCTGCGAAAGCGAACAGGCGGGCGACATGGATATCAGCGACCCGATCGCCGAGCTCGAAGCCAAGCTTGCCGACGCGGAAGCAAAGGCTCTTCGCACGCTCGCGGACTTCCAGAACTTCCAGAAGCGAGCCGCCAACAACGAGATCGAGGCCCGCAAACAGGGCATCACGGGCATCATCACCTCGCTCCTGCCCGTGATGGACAACTTCGAGCTTGCGCTCGGGCAGGACATCTCCAGCATGAGCGCCGAGCAGCTCCTGGGTGGCGTCGAGATGGTCCGCGCCGAGATGGAGCGGGCCCTCGCCCAGCAGGGTGTGGGCCTCATCAAGCCCAAGCGGGGCGACGCCTTCGACCCGGCGATCCACGAAGCCGTCACGCGCCACCCCGATCCCAGCGTCGAGCCCGGCGCGATCATCGAGGCGTTTCAGACGGGCTACCGGCTCGGTGACCGCGTGCTCCGCCCGGCCAAGGTGGTCGTCGCCGCCGAGCCCGCGTGATGTCCCGCGTCATCGCCCACGGCGTGGACCTCGTCGAGGTCGCGCGCATCGAGCGTTCGCTCGCCGAGCACGGCGAGCGTTTCATCGAGCGGTGCTTCACGAACGCCGAAGCGGACTACTGCCGAAGCGCCAGGCCGCCCCGCGATGTCGAGCGGTTCGCGGCAAGGTTCGCTGCCAAAGAAGCGGCGCTCAAGGCGCTGGGCACGGGCTGGGCCGACGGGATCGCCTGGACGGATGTGGAAGTCGTTCTCGCTCCGAGCGGGTCGCCCTCGATCAAACTCGCGGGCAAAGCCCAGAAACTCGCGCACGAACTCGGCATCACGGAGATGCTCATCTCACTCTCGCACACGTCTTCGAACGCGATGGCCTCGGTGATCGCCATTGGCGAGTGATGCCAGGACGTTTATCAAGCTCCGTGTTGATCTGAGCCGTTGATACCGGCCCATTCGAAAGCCGCGGCTTCGTCGAGGAACGATGCGAAGTGTGTGGCCTTGCCGTTTCGGAATGTGAAAACGTCCACGACGTCTCCCTCGCGCCATTCCGTCTCGACCTTGAGCCGAACTCGCACGTGAACGGACACAAAGATCCAAGGGCCCACAACGGCAAACGCTTTCGGCTCGCACCCACCCTCAGCCCAGGTCGCTCGTCCATTCTCGACATGGGCCTTCACCGCCTCGGTGCCTCGGTAAGTCCCCGCCTGCGGGATGCCGAACGATTCGAACCGTTCGATATCGGGTGCAAAGAGTCCCATGAACCCCGCGATGTCGTTCCGGTTGAGAGCGGCGTACGCGCTCCGGACCGCCTCGATCTCTGCCGCGAGAGGTTCTGTTGGTGCGGTCATGGTGTCTGTGATCTTCGAGAAGGTGTTGCCCCGGCAGCGAATGGTATCAGCCTCCAAGCGAGGGCTTGAATTCCTTCTCATACCAATCGAACCACGCCTTCTGGTCGTAACCGAGCTCCGCGGTCGAACGCCCCCAGGCGTTGCTGGTCAGATCGACGAGGTTGGTGTGCACCTCGGTGCGGTACGCCCAGACGACCGCGTCCATGACGCGCAGGACCACACCGCTGGACACGATGCCGATGGTCGGCTGGTAGCCCACCGCGTTGTTGGCGACGACGGGCGTCAGGTTCGCGACGAACGCCTGCTGCGTGCCGACGACGATCTGCGCGATCGCGCCCTGTCGGACATCGCGCCGCCTCGGCTCGGCCTGCGCCTGGATGAGATACGGGATCGCTTTGACGAGCCCGAATTGGCGCACGAGGATGGAAGACGCGACCGCCGGATCGTCCTTGCCGCTCGAGAGCGCGAGCTCGAGCACGCGCTGGATACGATCAGAGGGCTCGCCCTCGCCCACGCGCTCGACGAGCCTGCCCGAGGCCCAGGTCCGCATCCGCTGGTCCTCGTCAAAGACCGCGGCCCAGCAGATCGCCACGTCCGCGTCGTCGGTCGCCGTATTGACGAAGAGTTCGACCAGATCACGCCGCAATTCGAAGGGCTTGTCCTCGAAGAGCTCGAACATCAGGTCGTAGAGACGCGGGTCGTGCATGTGCCGGGCCAGTTCATCCCAGCCCTGGGCGTGCATCTTCGGGTTGCGGGTGCGTTTGAAGAACTTGGCGAAGATCTGCCGGACTTCCTGCTCGGCTTCCGCGAGCGGCCCGAGCGGCGGGCCGAGGTCTGTGACCGCTTGACTCGGCTCGGGCTGGGTTTCGACTTGCGCCGGAGCGGCGCCGCAGCAGAGCGTCAGGACGATCACCACGGGCAGCACAGACTTGCACATCGGGAGGCCTCCACAGGGGACAGACTACCCCCCTTTGACGCCCGCTCTGGCATTAGGTTCCAATTTGGTCAGTTCGTGCGGATGACCGCCGTATCGCCCGAGAAACGCTGCGAAGCCTGCTTGGCGTCCGCAGAGGTCTCGAATCGGCCCACACGCACCGCGTAGAGCGGGCGGTCGCCGGCGATGGTCAGCTCGACCCGCGGCAGATCCAGGCCGGCTTTCTCGGCGGTGGACGAGGTCGCCCGTACACGGGACTGCGCCAGCGAGCGGGACGAGAACGAACCGAGCTGGACCGTGAACTGCCCGAGATCCGCCGTTGGGACGGCTCCGGGACCCCTCAGTTCCGAGACGGTTCGCATGCGTTCGGCTCGCATGTTGTCGCCCGCGAAGCCGAATTCCTGAGCGCCGTAGTGGGCCGCCCAGCCCTTCATCGGACCGGCCAAATCATCGGATGCCGACTGCAGGAATCGGGCGGCTTCGGAGTGCTGCTCTTCGTCGGCATAGATCAACCCCAGCGTGGCTTCCGCCCGGCCCCGGATGTTCTTGTCCGCAGAGTTGGTCAGCGGCGAGAGCCAGGTCTTGGCCTCCGAGCCCCGGCCCATCGCCGCCAGCGACATCCCCGCGATCAGGCGTTCGCTGCCGTGGGCGGTCGTGGGGACGGCTTTGGCCGCCTCGAACGCCTCGTTGTAGGCTCCAGATCGGTAGAGATTGATGTAGGTCGGGTTGCCCGAAGCCTGAAGCGGGCGCGAAGTCTGGCAACCGCCCATGACCAGGAGGAGCAGGGTGATGATGGGAGTCAGGGGCGAAACGCGTCGTTGCATGGCTCTCATGCCCTCCACATCGGATCCACAAGGAGTGGGCCAATAAGTATCAGTGTACCGCCCCGCGTCGATCCAGGCGGGCCGCGTGAGGGGGACTCATGAGCGTCCATTGGCCGATTTTCCGGTCGCTTCTTCGAAACGCCCGCCGGACGCTCGTGGTCGACGACCGCCGGTCGTACACCGGGGCCGAGCTCCTGATCGCCTCGCTCCACGTCGCCTCGGAGATCGAACGCCGGTGCAGCACGGACAAGGTCGGGCTCATGCTCCCCACGAGCGCCGCCTTCCCGATCGCGGCTCTGGCGACATGGATGCTCGGGCGTGTAGTCGTGCCCCTCAACTATCTGCTCAAGCCCGAGGAACTGGACTACGTCATCGACCACTGCGGCACGGACTGCGTCCTGACCTGCGAGCCGCTGCTCCATGCCATCGGGCGGACGCCCAAGGTCAAGAACATCTCGCTCATCGAAGACATCGATTTCAAAGCCGTCCCGGAGCTGCGATGGCCCTCGATCGCCGACGACGACAGGCTGGCGATTGTGATCTACACGAGCGGCACCACCGGCAAGCCCAAGGGGGTCATGCTGACCCACGGCAACCTGACGGCCAACATCTGGCAGGGGGCTCTGGGCATGCAGGCGACGACGCGCGAGGTGTTTCTGGGGGTGCTCCCTCAGTTCCATTGCTTCGGGGTGACGCAGCTGACGCTCACGCCGCTGACGATCGGCGCCAAAGTTGTCTACACGGCTCGCTTCAACCCAGGCAAGATCTTCGCCCTTGCACGGGAGCACAAAGCAACGGTTTTCATCGGCATTCCCTCCATGTACGGCGCGCTCATCAACGCCAAAGGCGGCGAGCCCGAGGACTTTGCCTCGATGCGTCTGATGGTTTCGGGCGCCGAGCCTCTGCCCGATGCGACGTTTGAGCGTTTCCGCGAGAAGTTCGGCGTCAAGATCTGCGAGGGATTCGGGATGACCGAGCTCTCGCCCGCGACCCACGTGAGCCTGCCCACCTGCAACAAACGCCACTCGGTCGGCAAGCCCCTGGCGCAGGTTGAGCAGCGCATCGTCGATCCGAACACGGAGCAGGAACTCCCGCCCAACCAGGAGGGCGAACTCCGCTTGCGTGGCCCGAACCTGATGGCCGGGTACTACCTACAGGAAGAAGAAACACGGAAGTCGATCGACGACCGGGGCTTCATGCGCACGGGCGACATCGCCAAACTCGACGACGAGGGGTATCTCTCCATCACGGGTCGGCTCAAGGAAATGATCATCGTGGGGGGCGAGAACGTCTTCCCGCGCGAAGTCGAGGAGGTCCTGAATCAGCACCCGAGCGTGTGTGCCTCGGGCGTGATCGGCGTGCATGACCCGATCAGGGGTGAGGTGATCGTCGGTTTCGTCGAGCCGCGCGAGGGCCTGTCGGTTGAGGCGGACGAACTCCGCGTCTGGTGCCGGGATCGGCTCGCGGGGTTCAAGTGCCCGCGCGAGATCCACGTCGTCGAGGCGCTGCCCCGCAACCCGGTCGGAAAGATCATGCGCAAGGACCTGAAGCTCCTTCTCTCCCAGGAGCAGGGCTGACTAGAGTCCTCGGTCGCGTTTGCGCCCCAAAACAACGATCAGGAGAGCCCCGTGGAACTGTACATCGACACCGCCAATATCGACGAGATCCGCGAGGCCAACGACCTTGGCATCCTCGACGGCGTCACGACCAACCCCTCCCTCATCGCCAAAGAGGGCATCGACTACGCGGTGCGCCTCGCCGAGATCTGCAAGGTTGTTACGGGCCCGGTGTCCGCGGAAGTGATCGCGTTGGAGCACAAGGCGATGGTCGCCGAGGGGCGGGACCGGGCGAAGATCGCCGAGAACATCGTCGTCAAACTCCCCTGCACGATCGACGGGCTTAAGGCGTGCAAGACGCTCAGTGACGAGGGCCTGCGCACGAACATGACGCTCTGCTTCCAGTCGATGCAGGCGATGCTCGTCGCCAAGGCCGGCGCATTCCTGGTGAGCCCCTTCATCGGGCGTCTGGACGACATCAGCCAGGACGGCATGGAGCTGATTTCGCAGATCCGTGCGATCTACGACAACTTCGGCTACGAGACGAAGGTGCTCGCCGCGTCGGTGCGTCACCCGCTGCACATGGTCCAGTGCGCGCTCGCCGGCGCGGACGTGGCGACCGTGCCCATGAGCGTGATCCGCCAGCTCCTCAAGCACCCGCTGACGGACGTTGGCCTTAAGAAATTCCTCGAGGACTACAACAAGGCATTCGGCTGAGCACGATCAGTTCGCCTTGCCGACCTCGACGACCAGCTCGATCTCGACCGGCGCGTTGAGCGGCAAGCTCGGGCAGCCGACCGCGGCCCGGGCGTGGCGTCCCTCGTCGCCCAGGATCTGAACGAGCAGCTCGCTGGCGCCGTTGGCGACCTTGGGGTGCATCGTGTAGTCGGGCGTGCACGCCACGAAGCAGCCGATGCGGACGATCTGGGCGATGCCTTCGCCCTCGCCGATCCCCGCGAACACGGCGGCGAGCCCGTTGAGGATGCACCGCCTGGCGCACCGCTGGGCCTCTTCCTCACTCACGTCGGTCGGGACGTGGCCCTCGGCGATGAGTTTGCCATCGACGACCGGGATCTGCCCCGAGACGTAGATCAGGTTGCCCGATCGGCGGGTGGGGATGTAGGCGGCCACGGGTTTGGCGGGGGTGGGCAGGCTGAGGCCGTGCTCGGCGAGGACGGCTTCGACCTGTGCTCGGGTGTGAATCTGGGCTGGCGGCATGGCGGGGAAACTCCCTACTTTATGGGATGCTGGGTGTCTGGGCGGTTGCATGGGGGACGAACTCATCCTAAACTCACACGCAAGCCGCAACCATTCCGATGGTTCAGGCGGACAGTAGATCGCTCGCTGAACGTTCAGAGCGGGTGCAGAATTGGGGCCGATCGGACGATTTTCGATGCCCTCATGCTGGCGGGTTTCCGCCGATGATGACCAGTCAGTTGGTCCCAGTTCTCCACCGACAACTCGAAAATCCCGCGTGAGGGGTTGCAGTGTTTGCAACGTCTCGCGGGCGCGGGTGTGACGGGCGGTGTCCCGCTCACGGTTCGAGAGGCCGAGCCCGGTTGGGCATCGGCCAGGTTTGTCGGGCTGCGATGTGCAGCCACAGTTTGGAGTATTGGACAATGAAGACCCGCATGAATCGTGCATTCACGCTGATCGAGCTTTTGGTGGTGATCGCCATCATCGCGCTGCTGATCGGCATCCTCCTGCCGGCGCTGGGCAAGGCCCGCGCCTCGGCTCGTCAGCTTCGCGACGCGACCCAGGTCCGTGGCATCCAGCAGGGCATGGTCACCTGGGCCGGCAACAATGACGAGGAGTACATGCTCGCCAGCAAGCTCGACCGGGCCAACCAGACGGTCGTTGACGTCGGTCAGGCCAAGAACCGCACCGCCAACCTCTTCTCGCCGCTCATCGGCGAGGGCTTTGTCACCGCGGAGTTGATGGTCAGCCCCGCCGAGACCAACAACGCCCAGATCGTGGTCTACGACAACTACGAAGTCGAAGAGCCGACCGGCGCCATCATGCCTGAGCGTGCGCTCTGGGACCCCAAGTTCCACGGCACCCCGCTTGACGTGGAAATCGACAACGAGGGTGATGGCATCGGCAACATGTCCTACGCCCACACCCCGCCCTACGCTCGCCGGCTCGGCCAGTGGGGCAGCACCTTCAAGTCCTCCGAGGCCGTTCTGGCCAACCGTGGCCCGATGTGGGAAGCCGTCGGCACCGGCAAGGATCTGATCTGGCAGCTCCGCGGCGGCACCGATGACCTCCAGGGTCTCGGCTCCAACACCCTCCTGATCCACGGCGGCAAGACCACCTGGGAGGGCAACGTCGCCTACAACGACAACCACGTCGCCTTCGAGCAGCGCCCCGACCCCGAGAACATTACGCTCTCGATCGTCCCGGGCACCGGCGGCGCGACCGAAGCCTTCACCCGCAACGACAATATCTTCATGGCTGAGAACGACCAGACCGGTGCTCCCATCACCACCGGCGCTTCCACGGGTGAGATGATCACTCTCAGTTCGAACGCAACCAATAACACCGGTGCACTTGACCAGCGTAACGCTCTGCTCAAGATGATCTCCGTGGTTCGCACCTCGGGCACCAACGGCTCAACGGTCTCCGCTGCCGACGCCTGGCAGGACTGATCTGACACAGATTTGATCTGATAACTATGAGGACCCCGGGTTTCGGCCCGGGGTCCTTCTTTCACTTTGGCAACAGGGCCCAAGGGTCTCGCGTATGCTCTTGCAGGCTCAGCACTGACAAATTGGCCGGGGAGATCTGAAAATGTTTGCTCGCATCCGCCGTGGCTTCTCGCTCGTGGAACTGCTCGTGGTGATCGCGATCATCGCGCTCCTGATCGGTATTCTCGTGCCGACACTGGGCAAGGCTCGCGACGCGGCTCGTCGGGCCAAGGATGCGGCTCAGATCCGGTCGGTGCTCCAGGGGCTGAGCATCCAGGCGGGCAACAACGACGGCTCTTTCCCCATCCCGAGCCAGATCGACATCTCCGATGCCACCGTCGAGACCGACAAGCCTCAGGAGAAGGACAACACGGGCAATATCATGAGCCTGCTCGTCTGGGAAGATGCGATCTCGACCGAGGACCTGGTCAGCCCGGTCGAGACCAACGACCAGGTCGAGGTGTACGAGGGGTATCAGAAGCAGAACCCAGAGAAGGCCCAGAAACCCGAGTTCGCCTCGTGGGACCCCGGGCTCGCGGGCGTCTCGCTCGAGAACGCGACCGGCATCACCGGGACAGGTCGGGGCCGGAACTCGGCCAAGAGCAACAACTCGTACACGAACCAGCCCCCCTTCGGCGCTCGACGCGGGCTCTGGCGGAGCGACGCGGACTCGTCAACCGCGGTCATCAGCAACCGGGGCACTGTCTTTAACCTCATCAACGATGAGTGGCAGATCAGTACAGCTGGTGTCGGCTCCAACGGCAACCTCTCGAATACGCTCAAGTTCTACGACCCGAGCAGTTCGTGGGGCGGGAACATCGGCTTTGTCGACGGCTCGGTCGCGTTCTCGAACGTGCCCGACCCGGAACGCACAGGGCTGGTTGCCACGACCAACGACAAGAAGATCTCGGACAACATCTTCGTGAACGAGAGCGATACAGGAACGCCGTCGAATCGGACGCTGCCCGACCGCGGAATCAACAATTACCTGCGCCCGTGGTACAACGTCAAGGTCAGCGCGACAGACAATATCAACGCCACGCCTTGGGACATCTCGGATAACCGGAGCAACGGCCAAGGCGGCGGCGACTGATACTCAGTCCACCCGCAGCGTCCGGATGTACAGGTTGAGCGATTCCTGCGCCTGATCGAGCTCGGCGGCGATCTTCTGGCGGTCGGCGCGGAGTGTGTCGAGCGTGTTTTCGTGGTCCTCGAGCTGGCGCATGTACCGGGCGTAGAGCGCGTCCTGGCGGTTGATCGCTGTCAGGAGTTCGCGGATCCGGCGCTGGTCGTCGGCGACCCGCTTGGCGTCAGCGTCGTTCTGGCTCTGCTTCGCCTGCAGGTCCTCGACCTTGGCTTTGCGCTCGGCGTAGCCCTTGTACGCGTCGACCACGGCCTTGGAAGCCACGCCCTGCTTCTGGTAGAACAAGAGCGTGTCGAGGTTCACCGAGGTGATCCCCATCCGGGTTTCCTGCGTCTGCTCCTGCGCGACCGAGAGTTTCTTCGACTTGCCCGAGTCGATCTTCACCTCGAAGCGGTAGAGGTCGTCGGTCGTCTCGTAGGGCTTGGCCTCGGACTTGAGGTCCCAGTTCTGGTAGCGGGGTGTCTCGATGACGACCAGGCGGTCTCGGCTTGCGTCGTGGTTGGTCAGTTCCACGGCGTACTCGTGGCGGACGCTGAGCGTCTGGATGAATGTGCCGTCGACGATGCGGACCTTGCGGACGGTCGAGTTCTGGTTCGAGGTGCGGTTGGCGTCGACGTCGAGGTCGACCGCGTAGGCGAGCATGCGGCGTTCGCCCTGGCCCACGTGCCCGATCTGGGCGTCGCCCGCGAAGACGGAGCCGTCAAAGACCGCCAGCGGGCCCGGCATGAGCTTCAGCTTGGTGGAATTCGTGACCTCGACGCCCCGGTAGGGGTGCTCGCCCTGCGTCGAGGGCGAGAAGATGCTCACGCGTCGGCCCTCGATGTCGCCCGTGATGATGGGCAGCATCGCGGACTGCCGCTTGCCGACGGTGACGGGGTTGTCGAGTTTGAAGAAGAAGACTTCCCCTTCTTCGGCGCCTGAGGCGAGGGCGGCGGTGGAGGAAGCCATCTCATCACCCAAATATGCTCGACGGCTCAGGGCCAATCCCGCACGTTCTTCGGCCTCCCAGTCATTCGCATTTCTGCCATCTGCCGTGACCATCATTTCTCGTTGTCTGGCAGCTCGAATTGCCTTCTCAACCATCTCGATTGGTGCATTCGCAGCGGGCATGCCTCGGTCAAAGGTCTTCGGCGCCGCCGCGATCTCAACGGGCACCGGAAGCGAGGGCCTTGAGATGTAGAGCGGCTCGGCAAGGTCCATCTGGAAGCCCACAGGCTGGCCTGCGACGAGGGAGAGCTCGATCTCTTCCCAGTCGTGGTCGGTCGTGTTCTCGACGATCGCCCAGCCCTCGATGTGGAGCGTGTCGCCCGGCTTCTCGGGGAGGACGAGGCGGTAGCTGGTTTTCCAGATGGGTGTTTCCTGGACATACGCGGCAAGGATCTGACGCTCGCCCTTGCCCACGAGGTCGATTTCGATGGCGCGGGATTGCGCGGTGCGCTGCGTGCCGAGGGCTTCGAGCAGGTCGTTCAGGTCGGCCTGGAGCGAGGGGTCGAGGAGCTTGACTCGGCGGATGTCGGCTTCTTCGACGCTGATAAGCCCATCGCCGGTCATGACGCTCAGGCGTCGGCGCTGGATGATCTGATCGTCGTCGCGCGCCTGGTACCACTCGACGCCGAGGATGCGTCCCTCGATCTGGCTGTCGGTGGTGGTGAGCGCGATCTGGGCGCCCTGGAACTCGCCGAGGAGGACGCCGAGCGTGAGCTGGCTCGGGTCGTTCAGGCCCAATGCCTGGAGGCGTCTGCCGATGGGCTCGTCGGAGGAGTAGCTGACCCCCCCGACCCGGCCTCCATCGAGATCGAGCACGACGAGGGACTTGAGGATGTCATTGATCTGGTCGGCTTCGAAAGAGAGGCGGACGCTCGTGTCGCCTGAGACGCTTCCGGATCGCTCGAAGGAGCCCACGCCCGAGCGGTAGAGCGTGACGGCGGTGACGGGGAGTTGGGCGTCCTGATCGGGCTGGCTGAAGGCGGGGAGGGCGAGGCCGCTGGCGAGGACGAGCGAGAGGGTACGCAGGTGCATGGCGATCTCCTGGTTGGGGTCTATCAGCCTATTCGACTCATCATCGGCGTTCCCGGTTCGCCAGTCGGCAGATTGGGCGGGCCGATAGGATCGGTTGAGCCATGACACGTTTACCCGCGTTTACGCCCGATCAGTACGAGAGCCTGCGCGAGAAGCGGCACGAGATCGCCGAGGCGCTGGCGGGCGTGATGTCCGGGCGGGTCCGGTTCGGCAGGCACGACCGCCAGCTCTACGCGACGGACGCCTCGATCTACCAGGTCGAGCCGCTGGGCGTCGCGGTGCCCGATTCGATCGAGGACGCGATGCGGGCGATGGCGTTCTGCGCCGGGCGGGGGATCCCCGTGCTCCCGCGGGGC
>JBGSIX010000006.1:0-5337 GCA_041742315.1 Phycisphaerales bacterium
GACCGGACGTCGATCGGCGAGCTGTGCGTGGGGCGCGCGACGTGGCTGGCGGAGCTCAACCCGGAGATCAGGCCCCAGCTGGCCGAGGTGGAGTCCAAGATCGAGGGCATGACGGGCGTGCACGTGATGCAGGACGGGCGCTACATGGGCGTCGTGGGCCTGGCCGACACGGTGCGGAAGAACACGAAGACGGTCATCGAGCGTTTGCGCGAGCTGGGCGTGCGGAAGATCGCGATGTTCACGGGCGACCGCGTGAGCGTGGCCAAGCGCGTGGGCGTGGCGGTGGGGATCGATGCGATCGAGGCCGAGTGCCTGCCCGAAGAGAAGCACGAGCAGATCCGCAGGCTCACCAAGTCGGGCGCCAAGACGCTGATGGTGGGCGACGGCATCAACGACGGCCCGTCGCTGGCGGCGGCGGAACTGGGCGTGGCGATGGGGCTCTCGGGCTCGGACATCGCCGCCAACAGCGCGGGCGTGGCGCTCATGAACGACGACCTGTCGCGCGTGCCCTTCCTGATCGAGCTCTCGCGCAAAGCGCGGGCGATCGTGACGCAGAACATCGCCATCGCCATCGTGATGGCGTTGATCGGGCTCGGGCTGGCGACGACGCGCACGCTGGATAACTCGTTCGGACCCTTCCTGGCGGGGCTCTATCAGTTCGCCACGGGTGTGATCGTGATCGCCAACAGTTTCAGGCTCTTCCGTTTCGGCGAGAACATCGCGGTGGCGGAGGAATCGGGCGAGAGCGAGGGCATGGTCCGCCGCGAGGGCTCGATCCGGGGCCTGCGGAGCCAGCCGGCCTGATTGCGGGGGGAGGCGCCACCCATCGGAGATGGGTGGTGGCACTCGAACGAAGTGAAATCAATGCGGTATTCTGCGGGCATGACCCAGAATTGCCTGCAACGCCCGTCAAGCGCATCCCAAGGAGTAACGGGAGCCGATCGGCTTCGTATGATCCTTTGGAGTTTGCTTATGGCGCCGCTTCTTGCGCTGCTTTCCATCTTGTTTGGCGGTGAAGCCGAGGCCGCCGTGGCGCCGGTGCCGAAGCCGGCGGTGGCGATCGTTGAGTTGGCGCAGTCCGAGGAGATGGAGAGTGCCGAGGACTCATGGAAGCTCTCGTGGGCGCACGACACGCAGGTCGCGGCTCAGCCCGAACCGGCGAGCGAGCAGCGCTGGCTCGGCAAGGTTGAAGTCCCCGGGCAGGTGATCGATTTCGTTGTGACGATCGTCGAGGGCGAGAACGGGCTGACCGGAAAGCTCGACATCCCCGTGCAGGGACTGATGGGCGGCGAGCTCCGCACTGTTGTGCGCGAGGGCGACGAGCTCCGCTTCGACTTTGCGATCCCCAATCAGCCCGAAACGGTCTGGCCCAAGTGGGTGGTGACGATCGACGAGTCCGGGAAGTCGGCCAAGGGTGTGCTGAACCAATCAGGCCAGTCCTTTCCGACGGCGATTGTCTTGGATGAGACGGGCAAGGCGGAGGTGCTCAGGAGGCCTCAGCACCCGACTCGGCCTTTGCCCTATCGCGAAGAAGAAGTCGTCATCGATGTGGGCGAACATACGCTCGCGGGGACGCTGACGCTGCCGAGTGAAGCGGAGTTTGGCGAGGGTCCCTTCCCGGGCGCGGTGCTGATTACGGGTTCCGGGCCTCAGGACCGCGACGAGACGATCGTGGGGCACAAGCCGTTCCTTGTTTTGAGTGATCGATTGACGCGGCGCGGGATCGCGGTGCTGCGGTACGACGAGCGAGGGGTTGGCGCCTCGACGGGTTCGTTCGCGGGCGCGACGAGCCTGGACTTCGCCGACGACGCGCGGGCGTGTGTGGAGCTGCTCTCCAGGCGTGAGGAGATCGGCAAGATCGGGCTGATCGGTCACAGCGAGGGCGGCATGATCGCGCCGATCATCGCGGCGGGGAACGAGGACGTGGATTTCGTGGTGCTGCTGGCGGCTCCGGGTGTGAGCGGCGCGGAGCTGCTCGTGCGCCAGGCTCGCGAGCTCGGGAAGGCTTCGGGTGTCGATGCGGGGTTGCTCGATAAGCAGGGCGCGTTCCAGAACGCGGTGCACAGATTGATTCTCGACGGCAAGAGCAAGGAGCAGGTGCAGCCGGTGCTGCGCACACTCATCGAGACGCAGCTCGAGGCGAGCGGCGTCGAAGCCGACGAGCAATTGCTGGCTCAGGCGACGGAGCAGGCGTACGCGCAGTTTCAGGATCCGTGGGCGCTCGGGTTTATGCGGCTCGACCCGAGGCCCGCGCTGGCGGAAATGACGCAGCCCGTCTTGGCGCTCAATGGCTCACTGGATTTACAGGTGCCACCGGATCAGAACCTGAGCGAGATCCGGCGCGTGCTCTTGGAATCGGGCCAAGCCGATTCGACTGCGTACGTCATCGGAGGGTTGAACCACCTCTTCCAGCCGACAGAAACAGGGCTCCCAAGCGAGTACAGCGAGATCGAGACCACGTTCGACGAGGACACGATGGGCATGATCGTTGATTGGATCCTCGAGAAGATGCGTTAGAGGATGAGCGCTGAGGCGCAGGCGAGGTAGATCACCAGGCCCGAGACGTCCATGAGCGTGGCAACGAGGGGCGAGCTGATGGTCGCCGGGTCGAGGCCGATGCGGTCGAGGATGATCGGGAACATCGAGCCGATCGTGACGCCCCAGATGACGATGGCCAGGATCGAGATGCCCACGGTGAGGCCCACGCCCGTGGCGCGCGTGTCGGTGACGATGCCCGTCGCGTTGAGCCCCACGACGACGAGGAATGCGAGCACACCCAGGGTGGCCCCCAGGATGAGCCCAGTGCGCAGCTCGCGGATGATGATGTGCGCCCAGTCCTTGTGCTCGATCTCTTCGAGCGAGATGGCGCGGATGAGCAGGCTGGCGGCCTGCGTGCCCGTGTTGCCGCCCGAGGAGATGATGAGCGGGATGAAGGAGACGAGGATCGCGGCCTGGGCGAGGTGCGACTGGAACATGTCGAGGACGCCGATGGTGGCGACCTGGAGCAGGAGCAGGACGCAGAGCCAGATGCCGCGAGCCTTGACCATCTCGAGGAGCCCGGTCTGCATGTAGGGCTTGGCCAGTGCCTGGATACCGGCCTGCTTCTGGATGTCCTCGGTGACTTCCTCTTCCGCGACGTCGGCGACGTCGTCGTGGGTGACGATGCCCAGGAGCACGCCGCGCGAATCGATCACGGGCAGCGCGGTGCGGTCGTAGCGGGCCATCATGCGGACGGCTTCTTCGCGGTCGTCGTGCGCGTTGAGCGACTGGAACGAGTCGTCCAGCAGCGTGCGGATCTCGGTCATCGGGTCGGCGAGCAGCAGCTCGCGGATGCGCAGGTCGTCGATCAGGCGGTACTTGCTGTCGATGACGAAGATCCAGTGCACGGTCTCGGCGTCGCGGCCGAACTTGCGGATGTGCTCGAGCGCCCGCGCGACGGTCCACTCGGGGCGGACGTGGATGTAGTCGGGCGTCATGAGCCTGCCGACGGTGTCGGGGTCGTAGCCCAGGATCGCCTGCGTCTCTCGCCTTGTCGCGGGGCTCAGCGAGGCGATGAGCCGCTTGGCGACCTCGGTGGGCAATTCGTCGAGCACGCGGGCGCGGTCGTCGGGTTCGAGCGCTTCGATCGCCTGGCGCGAGCGGATGTCGCCCAGCTGGTCGATCAGATCGGTCTGGAGGTCCGCGTCGAGCTCGGCGAACACGTCGCCCGCCGCGTCACGCGGGAGCAGGCGGAAGCAGACCGCGGCCTGTTCGAGCGGGAGCTCGGCGAGCATGTCGGCGACGTCGATCGGGGGCACGCCGGTGAGCGACTCGCGGAGCGCGCGGAAATCCCGCCGACCGATGAGGTCGGAGAGCTCGGGCAGCAGGAGCTGGCTCGTGGGATTCACACGGAAGGCTACGCCAGAGAATCAAGCCCAGTAAGGCCGACGGGTTCGCGGGTATAGAAGGCCTCGCCCGAGGGCACGCCGATGCGTGAGCCGAAGTAGGTGAGCGAGGCCCGGACCCAGTCGACGATCTTGCGGTTTTTCTCGGGCAGGACGAACTGGGTGTGGTAGGCGTTGATCGAGTCGATCTTGGTTTCTTCGCAGCCCGTGACGTCCATCACGAAGCTCGGGTCGGCGACCCAGCGCAGGTGCGTGGCGTAGTAGTAGAAGAACCACTTGGGGTAGATCGGATCGCCCAGCTTCAGGGGCTGGCCCGTCCAGTGGTCGATCGGGTCGGGCAGGTCCAGGCTCGTCAGCTTGGCGTCGAAGCGGGCGTCCTCGGCGATGCGCGTGACGGCGACGTGATCCGGGTGGGCGTCCTCGAAGAAGGGCGCAAAGAGGATGTCCGCCTGGTGCGCCCGGATGACCGCGGCGAGCCTGTGCCGGGTTTCGACGGAGTGCACGACCTCGCGGTTCTTCAGGCCCAGCATGTGACGCCTGATGGGTGAGCCGCCCTTGGGTGCGAGGATCTCTGCGGCTTTCATGGCCTCGGCTTGGCGGGTGACGGGGTCGCCGAAGGGCGTGGGCTCGCCGTTGGTGATGTCGAGGAGGAGGACGTTGTGCCCCTGCGCGGCGAGCTTGGCGATGGTGCCGCCCATGCCGAGTTCCTGATCGTCCGGGTGGGGTCCGATGACAAGGATATTGGCCATGCGAGAACTCCCGTCTGAACGAGCCGCGACCGTGAGGGAGCGGAATCGAGGGAAGAGCCAGGAACCGCTCCCTCACGGTCGCGGCTCGTATGACGAAGGCTAGTACTCGCGCTGCCCGACGACGATGAGCGGGAGCATGGCGCGGCCCGCGTCGGCGTCGGTTTCGAGCTCGGCGTGGACGATGCGCTCGGGCGCGGTGGTGGCGAAGAACCCGCCGCCCTTGAAGGCGTCGCCGAACTCGTCGGTGAAATCGGCGAGGGAGAGGGTCATGGTTTCGCCGATGCCCAGGCCCTCGATGTCTCTGCGGAACCAGCGGTTGAGCCAGATGGTCGAGGGGCCGAAGTTCCGGGCGGTGGTGTTGGTCAGGGTGATGGATCGGCCCGAGCGGTAGAGCTGGATGTTGCTGGGTGGGAGGGTCTGGAACTGCTTGGGGTAGGGGGCCCGCTCGGTGAAGGCCGCGGATCGGAGGCATCCCGGGGCCGAGGCGAGGCAGAGGAGGGTGGTGAGGAGAGCGGGGGTGTGTGGTCGCATCGCTCCTATCCTCTACCCGGTGGGCTGCCAGAGCAACAACGCGACCGAGCCGACCCCCGGAATCGCTCCCGGGGGCGAGCATCTCGACCCGAGGCGGTGCGCCGAGGAGGTCGCGCGCTCGCACGGCGGGCTGGGCGTGGATCCCCGGATCCCGGCGGCGGTGCCGGGCTGGG
>JBGSIX010000007.1:0-2689 GCA_041742315.1 Phycisphaerales bacterium
GCCGACATGCTCGAAGCCGCCACCAAGCTCCGCGTCGTCGCCCGCGCGGGTGTGGGGCTCGACACGATCGACCTTACCGCATGCAAGGCCAGGGGCGTCCGCGTGGTCTACACCCCCGGCGCGAACACGCAGGCGGTGGTCGAGCTGGTCTTCGCGCTGCTGCTCGACGTCGTGCGACCCCGCGTCTTCCTGCACAGGCCGATCATCGACCTGCGCGCGTGGAAAGAGGCGCGCCTCGAGCTCACCGCCCCGCGCGAGCTGGCGGGCATGACGCTGGGCATCCTGGGCCTGGGCCGCATCGGCTCGCGCGTAGCCGAGGTGGCGCGGGCGTTTGGCATCCGCACCATCTACCAAGACCTGCGCGAGATCCCGGAGGACCAGCGCTTCGGCGCGACGCCCGTCTCCATGAACGAACTCCTCGCCACGAGCGACGCGCTCACCGTCCACGTCGACGGCTCGGCCCGCAACAAGAACCTCATCAGCGAACCCGAGTTTGCGCGCATGAAGCCCGAAGTCGTCTTCCTGAACATCTCCCGGGGATTCGTGGTCGATCCTTACGCCTGCGCCGCGTTCATGATCGAAAACCGCGGCGCGTGCGCCCTGCTCGATGTCCACAACCCAGAGCCCTTCGACGCCACCTACCCGCTCCTGGACATCGCCAACGTGCACCTGACGCCCCACATCGGCGGCGCGACCAAGCCCGCCAGCGAGGCCATGAGCTGGGTCGTCCGCGATGTCTGGCGGGTCCTCTCGGGCGAGGAGCCCGAGTGCGAGGCCGAGTATGTGTGATGTGCCACCGACCCCGTCCTCGGGGTCGGTGAGTTTCGACCGATCACTGACCCCGCAGACGGGGTCAGTGGCACACTAGGATTGCCCATGATCCAGCTCGGAGTGAACATCGACCACGTCGCCACGGTGCGCCAGGCGCGCTACCGGGGCATGGACCCGCACGCGGGCGAGCCCGACCCCGTCCGCGCCGCCCACGAGGCCGAGCTCGGCGGGGCCGACGGCATCACCGTCCACCTCCGCGAAGACCGCCGCCACATCCAGGACCGCGACGTCGAGCTCCTGCGCCAGCTCGTCAAGGTCAAGCTCAACCTCGAGATGGCAGCCACCCCCGAGATGGTCGCCATCGCCGAGCGTTTGAAGCCACACACCGTCATGCTCGTGCCCGAGGGGCGTCAGGAAGTCACGACCGAGGGGGGCCTCGACGTCGTCGGGCAGGCGGCGAACATGCGCGAGACCGTCGAGCGCCTGCACAAAGCGGGCCTGCTCGTCAGCGCGTTCATCGACGCCGACGATCGGCAGATCGACGCGTGCAAGCTCGCGGGCTTCGACGTGTGCGAGGTGCACACCGGGCCTTACGCGCACGCCTTTGCGAGCGAAGGGGGCGACTTCCGCAAGAAAGCGCTCTCGGGGGAACTCGCGCGCGTCGCCTCGGCGGGCGAGCGCATCCTGGGCTCGGGCATGCGATTCAATGCCGGGCATGCGCTCAACTACCACAACGTCCAGCCCATCGCGGCCCTGCCCGGCATCGAAGAACTCCACATCGGGCACGCGATCGTGAGCCGGGCGATCTACATGGGCCTGAGGGCAGCCGTCGCGGAAATGAAGCGCCTCATGACCCAGGCGCATCAATCCTGAGTGGAAACCGCCCCGGCTGGGTGTCCGGGCATCCCAATATGCATGCATAAAGGTGGACAGATTGTCGGTTCGCTGTTGATTGGTGTCGTGCGCTGTGGATTGCTATCCGACGGAATCGGTGCAGTTCGCATTTGGGCGTTGGAACATCTGGTTTTCAGGTGTAGAGTGAAAGCCGATGCCCGCCCAGCGCGACACACACCCGAACAAGAGCAAGAAAGCATCCGGCGCTGAGCGCATCGCCGAGATCAAGCCCACGCGCAGCTACGCGCAGGCGGTGCGGAATCTCGAATCGCTCCCCAACATGGAGAAGCAGCGCCCCGACAAAGCCGTCGCCCAGGCGCACTTCAAGCTCGACCGGATGCGCGCCCTCGCCGCGTCGATCGGCAATCCGGAGTCGGGCGTCACCTTTGTCCACGTCGCCGGCAGCAAGGGCAAGGGCTCGGTCGTGGAGATGCTCGCCGCGAGCCTGACGGGCTGCAACTACGGCGTGGGCGTCTACACCTCGCCCCACCTCGTCGATGTCCGCGAGCGCATCCGCATCGGGGACGAGCCGATCTCCGAGAACGACTTCATCAAGCATTTCAATGCGGTGATCGCCGCCGCCGGCACGATCGAGAACGAGTTCGGCTCCGTCAGCTACTTCGAGGTGCTGACCGCGATGGCGCTTCGGTACTTCGCCGAGCAGGCGGTGGATCTTGCCGTGCTTGAGGTGGGCCTTGGCGGCAGGCTCGACGCGACGAATATCGTGTCGCCCGCGGTGACGTGCGTCGCCGAAATCCAGCTTGAGCACACGCACATCCTGGGCGACACACTCGCCAAGATCGCACGCGAGAAGGCGGGCATCTTCAAGCCGGGCGTGCCCGCGGTGACGGTGCCCCAGTCCGACGAGGCGATCAACGCGATGCGCGAGGTCGCCGAGAGCGTGGGCGCGCCCTTCGCCGTGCTGGGGCGCGACATCGAATTCAACCAGCGCTTCGAGGCGGACGCCAAGCTCGGCCCGCACATGCGCGTCGGGCTCATGACCGAGCGGGGCGAGTACGAGCAC
>JBGSIX010000008.1:0-4930 GCA_041742315.1 Phycisphaerales bacterium
GGGGACGGGCGCGCGGCCCGTGCCGGCCTGCACGGTCGTGGGCTGGAGGATCGTGCGGTCGGCGTGGCGCGCTTCCTCGAGCTGCTTGATCAGGTCCTGCACGCCCTCGCTGTACTCGGGCCTGGGCTGGTCGAGATCGGGGAGTGATTCTTCTTCGCCTGGTTTGGTCGTGGGCTGAGCGATGTCGGCTTCCTGCGCGTGCGCGGTGATCGCGCTGACGAGCAGGTAGTTCCGCCCGCGGTAGAGCAGGATCTCGCCCGTGAGCGAGACGACGTTGTTCTGAGCGCTCTGGCCCACGAGCTGGATGAGCCTCGACATCGTCTGCGAGGGCAGCACGACCATGGGCCTGATCTTGGCGTTGTCCACGAGCTGCGTCGGTTCGAAGACCCACGCGCCGGGCGCGGTCAGCAGGACGCGGCCCTCGAGCTGCACGATGAACGAGCCCTCGGGGAGGAGCCTGCCCGTCTGATCGGGCAGGTCGATTTCCGCGTGCGGGCGCACGGGGGTGACGCCCGGCGAGCGCGTGGGCTTGATGCCGTCGGCTTTGTCGCCCGCGCCCTGGAGGTGCTCGGAGATCTGCTCGTTGCTCTCGTCCTGGATGATGGGGTCCTGTTCCGGCTGCGCGGCCAGCGAGGCGGGGGCCCCTGCGAGCGAGAGGAGAAGGGCAAGATGTGCGGCTTGGTTCATGCGGTTCCTCGTGTCCTGCTGAGGAAGTATCGGCGCACCGGGGGGTTGGGGGCCAAGGGGCGGTTGTTGATCCGTTTGGCGTGAGAGTCTACCTTTTGAGCCGGAACGAGTTGCCGGCCGTGTGCCCGAGTGGTCCAAGGGGACGGATTGCAAATCCGTTATTCGTGGGTTCGAATCCCACCGCGGCCTTTTCTTCCGGCGAGCAGTGAGGCAACGCAGGATCTGGGCGGTCGATGCCGGTTGGCGTTAGGCTTGCCGATCGCGAGACCCGGCGCCGGAGGGCCTGTTTCTGCACCAGACGCTCATTTCCATCGCGGTGATCCTCGGGCTCGGGGTGCTGGCGCAGGTGATGGCGGTCCGTCTGCGGTCGCCGGCGATTCTCTTGCTGCTCTTGATGGGCATCCTCGTGGGCCCGGTGATGCGCAACCTGTTCGACCACTCGATCCTGGCGGTCAACCCGGACGATCTCCTGGGCGATCTGCTCAACCCGATCGTGGGGCTGAGCGTCGGGATGATCCTGTACGAGGGCGGCCTGACGCTCCGCGTGCGGGAACTCCGCACGGGGGCGAAGGTCATCGCGATGCTGGTGACGGTCGGCGCGCTGGTGACGTGTGTGCTGGCGACGCTGGCGGGCGTCATGATCCTCGATCTGCCCTGGGGGCTGGCGCTCGTCTTCGGCGCAATCCTGACGGTGACGGGCCCAACGGTGATCCTGCCGATGGTGCAGTACATGCGCCCCAAGGGCGCGACGGGCCCGATCCTGCGCTGGGAGGGGATCGTGATCGACCCGATCGGCGCGCTCCTGGCGGTGCTCGTGTTCGAGGCCGTGCGCGCGGGCGGGGCGACGTCGGCGGCCAACGATGTTTTCTACGGCGTCATCACGACCATCGTCGTCGGGGGCGGGCTCGGAGTGATCGCGGGCTGGCTCATGACCACGATCATCAAGAACTACCTCGTGCCGGACTATCTCCAGAATGCGGTCTCGTTCGCGATGGTCGTCGTGACGTTCGCCCTGTGCGACAGCGTGCAGAAGGAATCGGGCCTGCTGGCGACGACGGTCATGGGCGTGTACCTGGCCAACCAGAAGTCGGCGGACATGGAGCACATCCTCGAGTTCAAGGAGAACCTGCGGGTGCTGCTGATCTCGTCGCTGTTTGTGGTGCTGGCGGCGAAGCTGAACCTGGGCGAGTTGCGGGCGCTGGGCTGGTCGTCGATCGTGTTCGTGGCGGTGCTCATTGTGGTCGTTCGCCCGGTGGCGGTCATGTGCTCGACGCTCGGGTCGCGGCTCAACTGGCGGGAGCGGGCGCTCCTGGCGAGCATGGCGCCGCGCGGGATTGTGGCCGCGGCGATCACCCCGGTGCTCGCCTTCGACCTGGCGGAGCGATTCCCGGAGCAGTCCCAGCGGCTCGTGCCACTGATGTTTGCGGTGATCATCGGGACGGTGACGTTCTATGGCATTTTCGCGCCGCTCATCGCGCGTGTCCTGAAGCTGGCCGACACGAACCCGCAGGGCGTCTTGATCCTGGGCGGCCAGCCCTGGGCCCGGGCGATCGGCAAGACGCTCAAATCGCTCGGCGTGCACACGATGATCGTGGATACGAACTACTCGAACACCGCCGCGGCGTGGATGGAGGGCGTGCCCGCCTACCACGGGAGCGTGATGTCCGACGGCGCGATGAAAGACATCGAGACGACCGGGCTTGGCCGGTTCGTCGCGCTGACGCCCAACGACCAGGTCAACACGCTGGCGGCCCAGCGCATGACGCGGGTCTTTGGGCGCGTGGGGGTGTACCGCCTCGCCGAGCGCAAGAACGAGACCGAGCACACTGAGACCGACGGGCGCGTGCTCTCCAGCGGGCACGCGACCTACCGCGCGATCACGGCCCTCTGGGCACAGAGCGGGGGCGTGACCGTGACGCCCCTTTCGCCCGAGTACACGCTGGCGGACTACGTCGAGGAGATGGGCGAGAACGCGGTGCCCCTGTTCGTGGTGAACGAGACAGGCAAGCTGACGGTGGTGTCACCCAAGCAGGCGATCCCGCCGCAGGCCGGGCAGAGGCTGATCAGCATCGAGGCCAACGCGGCCAAACCGGAAGAGGAGGACTAGCCGATGGCTGGTGCGGTGGATCTCGCAAAGCTCGGCGATCAGGAGCTGGACCAGCTCCGCAAGCGGTTCCAGGCGGACTATGTCGCCGTGCGCGAGCAGATCGGGCGGGTCGTCGTCGGGAACAAATCGATCGTCGACGGCGTGCTGGTGTGCCTCTTTACGGGCGGGCACGCGCTGCTCGAGGGCGTGCCGGGCATCGGCAAGACGCTGCTCATCCGCTCGCTCGCGCAGGCGCTCAGCCTCGATTTCGGCCGCGTGCAGTTCACGCCCGACCTGATGCCCGCGGACATCACGGGCACGACGATCGTGACGGAGGTCGAGCGCGCTTCGGGGGGCGTGTCGCGCGAGTTCACGTTCCAGCCCGGGCCGATCTTTGCGCAGATCGTGCTCGCCGACGAGATCAACCGAGCCACCCCCAAGACGCAGTCGGCGATGCTCGAGGCGATGCAGGAGCGGAGCGTCACCGTCGCGGGCGAATCGCACAGGCTCCCCGAGCCCTTCTTCGTGATGGCGACCCAGAACCCGATCGAGCAGGAGGGGACCTACCCGCTCCCCGAGGCGCAGCTGGACCGGTTCTTCTTCAAGCTCATCGTGGGCTACGCCTCGCGCGCGGAGATGTCCGAGATCCTGGTGCGCACGACGCGGGGCGAGACGCCCGCGATTGAGCCCGTGCTGGATGCCCAGTCGATCCTGACGTACCAGAAGCTCGTGCGGATGGTCGCGATCGCGGACCACGTGCAGGACTACGCGGTCCGGCTTGTGCTGGCGACGCACCCCAAGGGCGAGTTCGCCTCGCCCATGGTGAACAAGTACGTCGAGGTTGGGGCCTCGCCCCGCGCGGCCCAGGCGATGGTGCTGGCCGCCAAGTGCCGGGCCTTGGTCTCGGGCCGACCCGCGGCGAGCGTCGAAGACATCCAGAAGATCGCCAAGATGGCGCTCCGGCACCGGATCCTGACCAACTTCGAGGCCGACGCCGACGGGATCGACACCGATCAGATCGTCGACAACGCGGTCTCGACGATCCCCCGGGAACTGGCGACCGCCTGAGCGGGAACATTGGCCCGTGGTCGGCGTCAAACGGTGCTGCGAAGTGTCCGCGCCGGCCCGGGCTTGCCGATGACAGGGCGTGGAGCCGCCCCAAACCGTCCAGACGAGGTTCATCTCTTTGCGCCGATTCAGTCCAGCGAGTGTGCGGGGATGTCTTTGGGCGCTGACGGCGGTCGGCGTGCTCTTGACGAGCTGCGGCCCGAAGGAGCCCGACCCGGGCCCCTGGGGGCCGGTCGCGCCCGAGTTCATGGAAGACCCGAGGTTCGGTGTGTTCGTCACCGGGCGGATCGACGCCGTGCTCGGGACGCCTCTGGTGATCCTGATCGAGCTGGCGGGTGACTTCCCGGCGGCGGACGTCGGGGCCGTCGTGCTCGACGACGGGCGCGAGCTGGAGACGGAGCTTTTCTGGATCGGGGTCAAGCCCGGCGATCCGGGGGCGTCCTGGCTCGTGCCCTCGGGCGAGTGGACCGCCCGGACGATCGAGGAAGTGAACCGGGGCGAGGTGCCAAGGGGCGAGATCGGGACGTGGGCGATGCTGATCGACCCGCCGATCGACGCAGTTGGGCAGGGGCTCTGGATCGCCGGGCAGCGCCGGACGGTCAACTGGCTCCCCGACCCGGCGGTGGTGGCTTCCAAGGTCAGCTCCCGCGCGTGGATCAGCCCGCTCCCGCCCGCGATGCGCGAGTCGAGCAAGCTGCGGTTTCTGGTCGAGCCCGAGCGGACGAGCCCGCTTCGGCGCTGGCGCTACAAGCTGATGGCGGGCGAGCTCTCGCCCGTCGCTGAGCGCCGGATCGTGGAACTCGACGGCAGCGTGCGCCGGCCCACGAAACAGGGCGAGATCGAA
This sequence comes from Phycisphaerales bacterium, assembly GCA_041742315.1. Lineage (GTDB taxonomy): Bacteria > Planctomycetota > Phycisphaerae > Phycisphaerales > UBA1924. The sequence continues at coordinate 4,686 of JBGSIX010000008.1, forward strand.
TGGGCGACGGGTGCGATGGTGAGCCGGGTGCTTGAGACGCTCGCGAGCCAGCAGGAATCCAAGTGGGCGATCGCGCTGGCAAGGCTCGATCAGGCGGACGACGAACTCGCCGAGGATGTCAGGCGTCGGCTCTGCGCGGTCGTGGACTTCGGCGCGGGCGAGATCGCGCCGGTCTGGCCCGTGGCGCAGGAGGGCATCGATCGGCTCCAGTCGGATCTGCTGGATCAGCAGCTCTCGGCCCGCGA
>JBGSIX010000009.1:0-13035 GCA_041742315.1 Phycisphaerales bacterium
CGGGCGGGGCGGTGACCAGCGCCGGCGCGGGCATGGCGGTACCCGACTGGCCCGGGACCTACGGCTCGAACATGTTCCTCTACCCCATCGGGCTCATGGCCGACTCGCGGATCTTCCTCGAGCACACGCACCGGCTCTTCGGCACGCTCGTCGGACTGACCACGCTCGTGCTCATGATCGGGGTGCTCGCGAGCAAGCGAAGCAAGCTCTCAAAATCGCTCGCGGTTGTGATTTTCGTCGGCGTGTGCATCCAGGGTGGGCTGGGCGCGATCCGCGTGACGGACATCAACCCGGCCTTCGGCATCGTGCACGGCGTGCTCGCGCAGTTCATCCTCTGCGGCGCGGCGATCCTCGCTTCGACGCTCACGCAGACCTGGAAAGAGGGCCTCGCGGTCGATCCGGAGCTGGCACGCAAGTCGGGGACGTGGACATTGCTCGCGCTGGGCGCGCTGTTTCTGCAGCTCGTGCTGGCGGCGATGTATCGGCACCTCGGCTCCGGGCACGCGCTCATGACGCACGCGGGATTTGCGCTCATCGCAACAACCTTCGTGCTCATCGCGGCGTTCAGTCTGATCCGCGTCGCGCGGGACTCGGGCGAGAACCGGACGCTCAAGAAAATCGGCACCTTCATGATGCACGGCGTGGGGCTGCAGGTGGTGCTCGGGCTCGCGGCGTTCTTCATGCTTGGCAGTCAGGGCGGGGGCTCGGACCGCGTGGTGATGCCCGACGAGCTCGCCGACGCGCCGCCGCTGCCGCTCGTGAACGTGGTCATCGCGACGGCGCACCAGCTCATCGGGGCGTGCCTCTTGATGGCGGCGGCTCTGGGCGCGGTCTGGGTCCGTCGGGTACGAACGGGCCCCGAAGCCGAGTGAAACGCTGCAATGCGGGGGGCGTTCTCGCGTTAGGCTGGGGGAACGCCGATGGGATCGGTGCTGACCTTTGCCCCGGAAGGCCCACGCATGGCAGGCGCACGCATCCGAGACGTTGACTTCGGCTACGACCAGGCGCGGCACCTGTTGCTCCGCGCTGGGTTCGGCGGGACGCCCGACCAGATCCGCACGCTCGCGGATTGGGGCGCCATGAAGGCCGTCGATTACCTGCTTGGGTACGAAGAGGTCCCCGACGCGGACCCGCCCCTTCCCGATCGGTTCGACCGCGACATCATCCGCCCGCAGACCGAAGACGAGCGCCGGATGTACGCCAACGCGAGAAGCCGACGCGACGAGGATTCGCTCGCGCAGCTGCGTTTGCGTCAGCAGCAGGCCGAGCGGAACGACCGCAGACAGATGCGTGAGATCCAAAAGTGGTGGCTCGCGCGGATGATCTCTTCGCCGAGGCCCCTGCAGGAGAAGCTGACGCTCTTCTGGCACGGGCACTTTGCGACGAGCTTTCGCACGATCGAGAACAGCTACCACATGTACATGCAGAACCAGCTCTTCCGCTCGCACGCGGCGGGGAACTTCGGGGAGCTGCTCTTTGCGATCATCCGCGACCCGGCGATGCTCGCCTACCTCGACAACAACGACAGCAGGAAGGACCAGCCCAACGAGAACCTGGCGCGTGAGCTCATGGAGCTTTTCAGCCTCGGGCTCGGGAACTACTCTGAACGCGACATCAAAGAAGGCGCACGGGCGCTCACGGGCTACTCGTTCCGCGACGACTCGTTCGAGTTCAACGCGAACAACCACGATACGGGGCGCAAGACGATCCTGGGCGTGACGGGCACGCTCGACGGCGACGGGTTTGTCAAGGCGATCCTCTCGCAGCGGGCCGCTTCGCTCTACATCTGCCGGAAGTTTTACCGGTATTTCGCGACCGAGATCGACTTGACTGCCAGCGAGCGGGACCTGCCCAAGGAAGCTGCGGCGATGATCTCGGACATGGACCGCGCGATGCGGCGCTCGAGCTTTGACATCAAGCCCGCGCTGCGCGAGCTCTTCCTCAGCGAGCACTTCTACTCGGAAGCGGTCGTGCGTGAGCAGATCAAGAGCCCGGTCGACCTCATCGTGGGCACGGTGCGGTCGATGAACACGCCCGTGCGGGATCTGTCGGTGCTGCTCGATGCGCTCGATTTGATGGGACAGAACATCTTCTTCCCGCCGAGCGTCAAGGGCTGGGACGGCGGGCGGTCGTGGATCAACACCTCGACGCTCTTTGTGAGGCAGAACATCCTGGCGTATCTGCTGACGGGCAAGATGCCCAAGGGCTACGACGCGCTAGCGGCGAGCGAGTCGTACGACCCGACGCCGCTGCTCGCGCAGCTCGATCGGGCCGTGCCCGGCGCGAGCGGCGATCCCGCGGCGGTGACGGCGTACCTTCTGCGATTTGCGCTGGGCACCTCGGTGGGCGAGCCCGCCGAGACGCTGCGCGGGTTCCTCGCCCAGCACCAGAACGTGGTCAACAGCGAAACGGTGACGGGGCTTCTGCTCCTGATCAGCGCGATGCCGGAGTATCAGCTGTGCTAGCCAATGGGATCGAATATCGGAAGTCGGAAGTGGCGGCAAGGAGCGTTCGATGAGTCTGCACCATGATCCTTCGGGCGTGAACGCGTACACGAGGCGGCTTTTCTTGGGCAAATCGCTCGCGTTCGCCTCGGCTGCCGCGAGTGTGCCGCACTTTATCCAGGCCTCGGCGCTTGGCATGCCCATGCCCACGCTCGGGATGAGTTCGATCCCTGGCGTCGACGAGAACCGCATCCTCGTGGTCGTGCAACTCGGCGGCGGCAACGACGGGCTCAACACCGTCATCCCCGTCGGGCACGACGACTACTACCGCGTCCGCCCCACCATCGGGATCGCTAAGCAGAACACGCTTGACCTTGGCAAGGGCCGGGACGTCGCGCTGCATCCGGCGATGGAAGGCATCAAGTCGCTCTACGACGAAGGTCTCTGCGCGCTGGTTCAGGGCACGGGGTACCCGAATCCGAACCGCTCGCACTTCCAGTCGATGGACATCTGGCACACAGCCGACACGTCGGGCACGGGCGCGGGATGGATCGGGCGGTATCTCGACTCCGAATGCTGCGGCTTCGGCAAGGGCGAATCGGGACAGGCTGAGGGCGACACACCGGCGCAGCCGGCGATCGCGATCGGGCGCACCGCGCCGTTGGCGATGGAGGGCGGCGGGATCAAACCCGTTGCATTCGAGTCGGCGGACCTGTTCCGCTGGACGGGCTCGGAGATCCACAAGTCGCTCGAGAAGCCCTACGAAGAGCTCACGATGCGAGGCTCATCGGGTGAGCCCGGCGAGCATCCGATGGCGGACTTCCTGATGAAGACCGCGCTGGATGCCCAGGTGTCGAGCGACCTGATCCGCAAGGCCGTGAGCCGGACACCGATGACGCCGTTCCCCGGGACGGACCTTGGCAGGCAGCTTCAGATGGTCTCGTCGATGATCCGCGCGGGGCTTGGCACACGGGTCTACTACGTCTCGATGGGCGGCTTCGACACGCACGCCGGGCAGGGCAACGTCAACGGAGGTCACGCGAACCTGCTCAGGCAGTTCGGCGATGCGCTCCGCGCGTTCTACACCGACCTCAAGCGTCACGAGAACGACGGACGCGTTCTGAGCATGTGCTTCAGCGAGTTCGGCAGGCGCGTCGGGCAGAACGCCTCGGGCGGGACGGACCACGGCACCGCGGCGCCGATGTTCCTCTTCGGGCCCATGGTCAAGCGGGGTGTGCTGGGCGAGCACCCCTCGCTCCGCGATCTCGACAACGGCGACCTGAAGTACCGGATCGACTTCCGCAGCGTGTACGCGGGGATCCTGGAGCAGTGGCTGAGCGCGGACTCGAAGGCCATCCTCAGAGCCAGATACCGACCGATGCCGGTGCTTGCCAAGGGCTAAGAGTCCAGTGGCGGAGGCTTCCAGCCTCCGCTGTCATGTATTTCAGAATTCAGCGAAAGCTAGAAACTTTCATCACTGTTCTTTATTCGGTTGTGGTCTGCGCGGGCGCCGTTCCGAGCGAGGCACCCTGCTTGTCGAACTGCAGCCCGATCGCGTACATCAGCCCCGCCAGGATGAGAAACGGAAGGATGAGGAACAGCGTCAGGAGCACGCGTTTGCGCATGCTCGGGCCGGGGGGTTTGGGGGTGTTGGTCATGGCCGTGCGCCCGTTCAGGCGATGGCCACGTCGTAGAGCTCGGACACCTTGTTCCAGTTGACGATGTCCCACCACGCGCTGACATAGTCGGGGCGGCGGTTCTGGTAGTTCAGGTAGTAGGCGTGTTCCCAGACGTCGAGGCCCAGGATCGGTGTGCCGTAGAAGGGCGACATGTCCTGCCCGAGCAGGGGCGAGTCCTGATTGGGGGTCGAGCCGACGACGAGCTCGCCGTCGCGGACGGCGAGCCAGGCCCAGCCCGAGCCGAAGCGCGATCCGGCGGCGTCAGAGAACTGCTTCTTCATTTCGTCGAGCGAGTTGAAGGCGCTGACGATGGCTTCCATGAGTTCCCTGGAGGGCTGGCCGCCCTTGCCCTTGGGAGCCATGATCTGCCAGAAGAGGCTGTGGTTGGCGTGGCCACCGGCGTTGTTGCGGACGGCGGTGCGGACGGCGTCGGGCACGGTCGAGAGCTTGGCGAGCACGGTTTCGACGGGCTCGTTCTCGAAGGCGGTGCCCTTGAGGGCGTCGTTGGCCTTGGTGACGTAGCCCTGGTGGTGCTTGGAGTGGTGGATCTCCATCGTCCGGGCATCGATGACGGGCTCGAGGGCGTCGTAGCTGTACGGCAGCTCGGGGAGTTTGAAAGACATGGCTCTACCTTTCGTGTCGGTCGGGGACTTATCGGTCCGTATGGTACCCGAAAGTGCGGTATTGGGAATGGATGTGGATTGGCCGAGGGCGCTCTGTGGAAGCAGCTTGACAGCCGTTCCGGCAGCGAGTAGCGTGCAGAACGAGCGTCGGTGAATGGGGTGTTTCTGCACGAAGCCCTCTTTCTTCGACCGATAAACCGTAGAGGTCTCATCTGGCGGGGTCAATGTGGACCCTGCCGAGCCGGTTTCTGGGCAAGGACCGCCTGAATCTCCGGCTCCGGACAGAAAAATCGAATTCGTTGGACGGGCCAAAGCGGAGCTTGGACCTTCATCTGAGGGATCGGGCGGCTGTGGGGCTCGAAGCGATCGGTCAGGGGTGCCCCCTATTTTGCGGGCCCCAAAAACCATTTCGATCGCTTGGGCGTACAACATAGGGTAAATGAAACCGGCGGTAGGCACCTCCACAGGGTGGCCTGCCTGAAGGGTTGCTGTGCCTGCGTCCATTCCCGCAATCAGGGGGACCAGCTCGCCGGCGATCCGGACAGTGGCTCATGGGCGAGCACGCATCGGATTTCAGGCACTCGAAATGACGAACGACACCGCCTCGCCAATGGGCCGAGCCGGTACAGAAACGCAAGGAACGCACCCGAATGACACGTGTTCAGCACAAAACCCCGAGTCCCCTTGAGCAAGTCCGCCGGCGGCACCGCGTGCGCGTCGCGACCACGCCGGGCTCGGCCACGAGCCGCAAGGTCACGCGCAAGCTCAGCCCCGCCGACGAGCGGCTTCTGCAGCGTCTGCTGCAGGGCGAGCAGGACTTCATCGATTCGCCCGTCTTCTACGAAGAGGACGCCGAGGTCAGGATTTACAACGAGGTCCCTGACGTTCAGAAGCCCGACACCACCTGGTACCACCCGGTGATGGACGACCTGAGCTCCGCCAGCCGGAGCCGGACGATCAAGTCGAGCCAGCAGGTGATCCTGACGGGCGCCGAGGAGCGGATCCTGTTCCACCAGTTCAACTACGCGCGGTACTGCGTGAACAAGCTCCAGAAGGAAGTCCGGAGCCAGCCGGGTCACCTGCCCACGTCCGAGCAGGCCGAGACGATCCTGAGCTGGCACCGCCGGGCCGAGCGGATCCGTGAGCAGATCGCCGAGACCAACCTGGCGCTGGTTCTGGCGATGGCCAAAAGGACCCGCATGAGCGAGGTGGACTTTGCCGACCTCGTCAGCGAGGGCAACATGGCCCTGCTCCGCGCGGTGGATAAGTTCGACGCGGGCCGGGGGTACAAGTTCTCGACGTACGCCTGCCGGGCGATCCTCAAGGCGTTTAGCCGCCAGGGCATGAAGCTCAGCAAGTACCGCCAGCGGTTCCCGACGGACTTTGATCCGAAGCTCGAGAAGTCCAACTACCTCGAGACGCGCCGGGCGGACTTCGAGAAGGACACGGCCGCCGAGGTGCGTGAGATCGTCCAGGCCAACCGGGCCGAGCTGACGGACGTCGAGCGGACGGTGATCGAGCACCGCTTCGGTCTGGAGTCGGGCGAAGAGAAGCCCATGACTCTGGAGCAGGTGGGCCAGATCATCGGCGTGACGAAGGAGCGTGTCCGCCAGATCCAGAACAAGGCGATGGAGAAGATCCGCCGCGAGCTGGAGTCGAAGTTCCTGGGTCACACCAACGACGATGCGGAGGCGCTCGAAGAGGCGCCCAAGGCCGCCGGCCAGAACTGACCGGCATCCCCCACTGATCCCAACCAGACGAGGCCCGGCCCAGTGCCGGGCCTTTTCATTGGAGCATCTAAGCCCGCCAATGGGCATATTCATGGGCGAAGTGGGCCTGATTGGCACGCATGGATCGGCTCCAGCGGATATCGTGTGGGTGTGGAACCGGCGGGGGTAGGGCTGCGCAGCGGAGCTCTGTCGGCCTGCGCCGTGCATGCCGCCGGGCTGAGCCCCGGCCCCGGGATGCCTGACCACAGCCGTCGATCATCGAGAGGAAGTTCGCACGATGAGTGTTGATAGCGAGATCCATTCCGACGCCTCCGCCGTGGGGCAAGTGGCGATGCCCGCCCTCAAGAAACAGGACCCCCACGCGACGCGCTGGGGCGATTTCCTGAAGGCCACGATCAAGCTCGACAGCTCCGACCTGATCATGAAGTCGGGTCAGCAGCCCAAGGTCCGTGTGCGTGGTTCGCTCAAGCCGCTCAACACCGAGCCGGTGAGCATCGAGGAGTTCTGGCAGATCGCCCAGCACATCCTGACCGAGCAGCAGCAGGCGGACCTGCAGAAGTTCGGCTCGGTCGACTTCGCCTACGACTACACCGACCGGAACCGCTTCCGCGTGAACCTCTTCATGGCGCGCGGCAAGATCTCGGTCGCGGCCCGGAACATCACGAGCGACATCAAGCCCTTTAGCGGGCTCTACCTGCCGCCGATCATGGCGGACATCGCGCTCCAGCCCCAGGGCATCGTGCTGCTCTGCGGCGTGACGGGTTCCGGCAAGTCGACCACGATCGCCTCGATGCTCGACTTCGTGAACGAGCGCAAGGCCGTGCACATCCTGACGCTCGAAGACCCGATCGAGTACATCTTCGAGGACAAGAAGGCGACAATCAACCAGCGCGAGATCGGGCTGGACTGCCTGGACTTTAAGACGGGTCTGCGGGCGCTGGTGCGTGAGAACCCGGACGTCGTGCTGATCGGCGAGATGCGAGACAAGGAGACGTTCGAGGCGGCGCTGCACGCGGCCGAGACGGGCCACCTGGTGTACGGGACGATCCACGCCTCGAGCACGACGCAGACATTCAGCCGCATCTACGGCCTTTTCGAGCAAGAAGAGATCGAACAGGTCCGGCGCATCCTGGCGTACCAGATGCGCGCGTTCGTGTACCAGAAGCTCCTGCCCACGCTCCACGAGAACATCGCGCGTATCCCCGGCATCGAGATCCTGATCAACAACGGCGTCGTGCGGACGCACATCCTCGAGGCCCGCGAGGGCGAGCTCCGCGAGTACCTGCGCACGATCGAGGCCCAGCAGTCGGGCATGATCGACTTCAACGGCACGCTCGTGAAACTCGTCGAAGAGGAGTACATCCACATGCGTGTGGCGCTCGAGGCCTCGCCCAACGTGGACGAACTGACCATGCGCCTCAAGAAGCTCGGCTAATCTGTGACAGATGGGCGGACGCTCCCGCCCCGGACCGAAGGAAGATCGACCATGCCCATCGCGGCCGACCCCTCCCATTGCGACTTCGTGCTCGCGGCGCTGGCCGACGCGAAGTTCCTCGTCTCGTTCTGGAAACCGGTGATGCTCATCCTGCCGCTGGTGGGCTGGGGCTGGTTCGTCTCGAAGGTGATGGACAAGCACGCGGCGCGGTTCCACCTGCCCCGCAAGGAATGGAACCTGATCCACCTGATCGTCGGGCTGATCGCGCTGGCGGCGGGCTTCTTCATGCCTGTTGCGGGCATCGCGGGGTTCTTCGCGGGACTGGGCGCGATGGTCGTGATCCTGGCGGCCGACATCGGCATTTTCACCTCGCTCCACAACAAGGACGAGCGCGTCCCCGAGTCGCACAAGCTCAGGCTCGACTTCTCCTCGATGGCCGAGGCCCGCGAGGCGAAGAAGTCCGCCAAGGAAGCCGGCACGGTTCAGCTCAAGATCGTCGCTTCGGGCGGCAAAACGGCTGAGATCCCCGACAAGGAAACGCCCGAGTACGAGGTTCGCGCCCTGGCGGAAGACGCGTTGATCAAGGCGGTCGAATCCCGCGCCCGGCTTTACGAGATCGCCCCCGCGGGCGAGGGCGCGTATGCGGTCTCGGCGCTCGTCGACGGCGTGCGCCAGCTCATGGAGAAGATCCCCGCGCCCAATGCGGTCAAGATCATCACCTTCTGGAAGGCGTCCGCAGGGCTCGATGTCCAGGACATGCGCCGCAAGCAGGTCGCCGAGATCACGGCTTCCAAGGGCGATATCTGGCACCACCAGGTCCGGCTCGAAACGATCGGCGGGCAGGCGGGCCCGAAGCTCACGCTCAAGTTCAACCCGTCCAAAGCCGTGCAGCGCAAGTACGAGGACATCGGCTTCCTCGATTCGCAGGAGAAGGTCCTCGACGAGGTGCGCAAGACACCGGGCGGGCTCATTCTCGCCGCGGCCCCTGCGGGCAACGGGCTGACCACGCTGATCTACGGCCTGATCGGCAAGCACGACCCGTACACCTCGATCGTGCAGACCATCGAGTACGACATCCAGGCGCCCATCGAGGGCGTGATGCAGAACAAGTTCGACCCGACGGGCAGCGCCGAGTACGCGACGACCGTTCGCTCGATCCTCCGGCGTGACCCCAACGTCGTGGGCGTGACCGACTTCCGTGACGCGGAGACGGCCAAGGAGATCGTCCGCGCGGACCTGAAGCGTTCGAAGGTGTACCTCGCGGTGCCGACGGACGGTGCGCTGCTGGCGATCCAGACGCTGGTCAAGTACCAGGGCAGCCCGGGCGATTGTGCCAATGTGCTGGTCGCGGTCGCGGCGCAGAAGCTCGCCCGCCGGCTCTGCACGAACTGCCGCGTGCCCTACGCCCCGGATCCGGCGCTGCTCAAGAAGCTGGGCCTGCCCGCGGACAAAGTGAAGCAGCTCTACAAGAAGGGCGGGCAGGTGCTCATCAAGAACAAGCCCGAGGTCTGCCCGATGTGCTCGGGCGGGGGGTACTTCGGCCAGGTCGCGTTCATGGAGGTCTACCCGATCGGCGACGCCGAGCGCGCGATGATCGTGGCGCAGAACTGGAACGGGCTCCGCGGCGAGTTCCGTAAGCGCGGCCTGCCCACGCTCCAGCAGATGGGCCTGCGCCGCGTGGTCGAGGGCATGACAAGCCTCGAAGAGTTCAGCCGAGTCACCGCGGCCCCCGCCGCCGCCAAGCCCGCAGCAGCCGCGGCCAAGCCCAAGCCGAAGCCCGCGGGCGCGTAAAGGTACGAAGTTCGTTCAGCGATCCGTGCCCGGCAGATGGGCAAGCAAGTACGAGTTCGGAGTTTCGATCATGTTCATGAACCTGCTGAGCATCGCGATAGTCCTCGGGCTCGGGTACCTCTGGGTCACCCGGGGCTTCTTCTCGGCGCTCTTGCACCTGGCGTGCGTGATCGCCGCGGGCGCGATCGCATTCGGCGTCTGGGAACCGGTATCGATGTTCCTGCTCCAGAAGTCGCCCCAGTCCGGGTTCGGCTCGTTCATCGGCGACGCGGCGTGGGGCCTGGGCCTGGCGCTCCCGTTCGTGGTCTCGCTCGCGCTGCTCCGCGTGGTGACCGACAAGCTCGCGCCGGGCAACATCATCGTCGATGACATGTACGACTCGATCGGTGGCGGGATCTGCGGCGCGGGGATCGGGGTGATCACGGCGGGCATGTTCGTGCTCAGCACCGGTTTCCTGCGCGTGCCGGCGAGCTTCATGGGCTACCAGCCCGTGCAGATGGCCAACCAGGGAAACCTTGAGAGGACGACCAACCTCTGGCTCCCGGTCGATCGCCTGACCGCCGGGCTCTACAACAAGCTCTCGCAGAACACGCTCTCGACGAACACGCCGCTGGCGTACTACTACCCCGATCTCGCGGCGGTCGCCGGCACGCAGCGGATGAGCGAGGGCAACGGCAACAACAAGAACAACATCCGTCCCGACGGGTTTGAGGTCGAGATGCGGTTCACCGTCGGCAAGGGCGCCAGCGCCCCTGCCGACCAGGTTTTCAGCGACTTCCTCAACCCGGGCACCCAGCAGATCACCATGCTCGATGGGTCGTCACTCCCCGCGGGCTCGTACATCGAGGGTTTCCTGATCAACTTCCTTGCCGGCGCGAAAGAGGACTTCGGGCAGGTCGTCGTGGGCAAGGGGCAGATCCGTCTCGTGGCGCACAACAGCGCGGGCGAGGGCGTGACCCTCTACCCGATCGCGGTCACTTCGCAGGCACGCTCGGGCAGCAGCGATTTCGGCCGCTTCCGTTTCGACGGCGAGTTCTACGTCGCATCCGTCGGCGGCGCGACACAGGCCCCGATGGCCTTCGAGTTTGCGGTGCCCGCGGGGTACGAGGCGTCCGCTCTCTACGTCCGCAACATCCGCCACGAGATCGACGGCACGCCCGACCGCGAGTTCGCCGATGCCTCTGCACGCGACATCGCGATCCAAACAGGCGAGTTGCTCATCGGTGACGCGACGGCCAACCTCAACCTCGCACACGCGAAGATCATCGACGCGCAGAACGCTGAGGGGATCGATATCAACAACCGGATGGCGAACCGTGTGGTGCTGCAGAAGGGCAACACGCCCGGGCTCGAGGTCAACGACGACAACCTGATCGTCAACGGCGAGGGCGTCTTCAATCCGGGCGATGTCGCCGGGCGTGGCCTCGACCGGAACCTCCGCATCGACAAGCTCTATGTCACCAAGGACACCAACATCATTCAGATCCAGGTCACGGGCGATCCGACGCTCGTGTCCACGAGCTACTTCTCAACCTCGGCTGCCCCTGACCTCCGCACAGACGTGCCCCCCCGCCTGATCGATGCAAAGGGACAGGTATACGTCGCGGTTGGGTTTATCTACGAGGACGCCAACAAGGTCCAGGTGCGGTACACACCGGGCCGACCGATGCAGGGGCTCGATGAGGCCGACGCACTGGTGCGGAGCCGAGACGACCAGGTGATGTACCTGATCTTCCGCCCGAGCATCGGCGTGGAGATCAAGCACTTTGCCATCGGGGACACGGTGCTAGCCACGTTCGAGCCGCCCGTTGTGCTCGAGGCGGCACGCGGCCGCTGATCGACACTCCTGACGAAACCAACTCTGTGCAGACAGAACGAGAGCCGACCCGTGAAAGGATCGGCTCTCGTTGTACAGTCTCGATGATCGCCGGAGCAAAACACCCGGCGGGCGATTATTCCGCGGCGGCTTCTTCGGCCTTGGCCGCGGGCCTGGACTTCTTGGCGGACTTGTCGATGAGGTTGCCCTCGTTGTCGAACTCCATCTCGTCGCGCTCGTCCCTGGCCATCTCGCGGTCGGCGATGACGTGGATCTGGACGGTCTCTTCGAGGCCCGTGGTGAGCTTGATGTTCACCTCGAACTGGCCCAGACGCTTGATGACCTGGGGCAGGCGGACCTCGCGGGGCTTGACAGCAAAGCCGAGGGCCTTGAGGGCGCTGGCGATGTCCTGCTGGGTGACCGAGCCGTAGAGCATGCCCAGGTCGTTGCAGGCGCGCTCCATGGTCATCTCGACGCCCTCAAGGCGCTTGATGAGGGCCTCACGCTCGATGCGGAGCTTGGCCTGGTCGGCCTCGGCCTTCTTGCGCTTGTCGGCGAGCGAGGCGATGAGCGCGTCGTCGGGCTCGGTCGCCAGCCCGTGGGGCAGGAGGTAGTTGCGGGCGTACCCGGCGCGGACCTTGACGACATCGCCCACGATGCCGAGGTTGTCGACGGTTTCGATGAGAAGAAGCTGAACGTCTTTACGCATGACAGATTCCTTCGCTGTCTTCCCGGGCGTGCCCGGGAGTTGAGGAGCCGATGTTCGCGGCCCCAGCGACGCCCCACCGACGCTCGGCGGGGCTCTATGTGAGCCAGGAGCCTAGGCGGGAAAGGCCGCCCAAGCCCCTGAATTGGACAGGGTTTAGAACGGGATGTCGTCGGGGCTGACCTGCTCGGCGTAGTCGTCGTAGCCCCCCGACTGCTGCCCGGCGGGCTGGCGCTTGGGGCCGGTTGAACGGGCTCCCCCGCCGCCGCCTGCGCCTCCACCACCGCCCTGGCCGCCGCCGATGAACTCGAAGTTCTCGATGACGACCTTGAGCTTGGAGCGGTTGGAGCCGTCGTTCTTGTCCTGCCAGGTGTCGAGCCGGAGCCGACCCTCGATGAAGACGGGGCTGCCCTTGGAGAGGTACTGAGCCATCACCTCGGCCCGGCGGCCGAACATCTCGCAGTCGATGAAGTTGGTCCGCTCCACCCACTGGTCGTTCTTGTCTTTGTACTTCTCATTCACGGCCAGCCCGATCGCAGCAATCGAAGCACCGCTGGGTAGCTGGCGCAGCTCGATATCGCGGGTGAGGTTGCCCATGAGCATGACCTTGTTGAAACTGGCCATCGCTTTCTCCTTAACAGGGCCGAGGTCCGGCCTTGTGAGAGGATATCCGTTCGGGAACGAGTCGGGCGGATTATTCGGTATCGGTGCCGGCGTCGGCTGTCGCTTCGGCGGGGGCTTCTTCGGCTTCCTCGGGCTGGCTGGCCTGTGGGGCGCCCAGCGAGACCGACGAGCTCACGCCCGCCTGCTC
>JBGSIX010000010.1:0-4810 GCA_041742315.1 Phycisphaerales bacterium
CTCGCCGACTACTGCGAGCACGAGGGGCTCAAGATGGGCTCGCTCGCCCAGCCGATCCGCATCGCGCTCACGGGGGCCGCGGTGAGCCCGCCGCTGGGCGTGACGCTCGCCTCGCTCGGCAAGGAAGAGTCGCTCCGCCGAATCGAGCGCTGCCTGGGCGCGGTCGGTGTATGACCGAGCCCCTGCGCCAATCCGAGGTGGAGCCGCCCGAGGACACCGAGCGGTCGTTCACGAACGAGACCATTGAAGCTGAGCTCGAACTGGCTCGTGCGAAGTACGCACGTTGTCGCCTGGTTGGCGATCATCCGAAGCTCAAACTCCGCGATCTGACTGCCCAGGCATGCGACGCCCGCAACACGTCCTTGGTCGATGTCGTCGGGACGCGGCTCGTCCTGCGCGACTGCCAGCTCCTTGGCGTGGACGTCTCGGGCGGCGTGCTGCGGGATGTCGTGCTCGTGGGCTGCCAGCTCCGCATGGCCCGGGCGTTCGGTGCGAGCTTTGAGCGGTGCTGGTTCCAGGAATGCGACCTGCGCGAGGCGGAGTTCGAGGAATCCCGGTTTGATCGGGTGGCCTTCCGCGATTGCAACCTCGCCGGGGCGAGGCTCCTGCGGTCGGGGCTCTCGGGCGTCGATTTCCGGGGCAGCCGGGTCGAGGGCCTGGCGGTCAGCCCCGATCGGCTGGCTGGGGCGGTCATCTCGGGCGAGCAGGCGGACGTCTTCGCGGCGGCTTTCGGGCTCCGGGTCCTTCCGATCAACCCGGATGAAGCCTGATCTTACGCTCTCAGGGTTGTTTTTTGCCTGTGTCACATGAAATCGTTGGAACAGTGACATGCGTTGCAGGGTTTCCCAGGGCCCCGGGCCCAGTGAGCCGGGTGAAGGAGAGCCCACGATGTCCGCATTCGAGAACCTGACGAGCCCGATCGAGTTTGGCGAGATCGCTGCCCCGAGCCGCATTTTCATGGCCCCGCTCACCCGCTCGCGGAGCAAGCAGCCCGGGGATATCCCGTGGGAGCTCAACGCCGAGTACTACCGTCAGCGGGCCGGGGCCGGGCTCATCATCGCCGAGGCCACCCAGGTCAGCCCGCAGGGCAAGGGCTACGCCTTCACGCCCGGCATCCACTCGGCGGAGCAGATCGCGGGCTGGAAGCAGGTGACTGATGCCGTCCACGAGGCGGGGGGCCGGATCTTCCTCCAGCTCTGGCACGTCGGGCGGATCAGCCACAACGACCTCCAGCCGGGCGGCCAGGCCCCCGTCGCCCCCTCGGCGATCGCGGCGAAGTCGCAGACCTACACCAGTGCCGAGTCGGGCATGGTGCCCACTTCCACGCCCCGCGCGCTCGAAATCGATGAGATCCCCGGCATCATCGAGCAGTTCCGCGTCGGCGCTCAGAACGCGAAGAATGCCGGCTTCGACGGCGTCGAGATCCACGGCGCCAACGGCTACCTCCTCGATCAGTTCACCCGCGACGGCTCGAACAAGCGCACGGACCGCTACGGCGGCTCGATCGAGAACCGCATCCGCCTCCCGCTCGAAGTCGCCAAGGCCGTTGCTGAGGTCTGGGGGCCGGGGCGCGTGGGCTACCGCGTGAGCCCGCTTGGGCAGTTCAACGACCAGAGCGACTCGACGCCCTTGGAGACGTTCGGCGCGCTGGCCGAGGGACTGGGCAAGCTGAAGCTGGCGTATGTGCACAACGTCGAGTCTTTCGGCGGCTCGCCGCGGGACGATCAGGCCGAGCGCGTGATCGCAGAGGTCCGCAGTCGATTCAAGGCCGCGGGGGGCGGGATCTCCATTTCCAACGGCGGGCTCACGCCCGCCCAGGCCGAGGAGCGTCTGGCGAAGGGACTCGCCGACGCCGTGGCCTTTGGAACGCTGTTCATCGCCAACCCAGACCTTCCCGAGCGGATCGAGCGGGGCGGGCCCTACAACGAGGCGGACCGGTCGACGTTCTACGGCGGGACCCAGAAGGGGTACACGGACTACCTGAGCCTGGAAGAGGCCTCGGCTTCGGCCTGATTGCGTGATTCCCACTGCGTCGGGCGTGGCGGTGAATACCATCCCGCCATGCCCGACGAGACGAACGAACCCACCAGCCGCCACTTCATCGAACAGATCATCGACGCGGATATCGCCTCGGGGAAGTGGGGCAGGCCCGGCGACCGGTCGGTGATCGCCACACGCTTCCCGCCCGAACCCAACGGCTACCTGCACATCGGGCATGCCAAGGCGATCAGCCTGAACTTCGGCCTCGCCGAGCAGTTCGGCGGGCGGTTCATGCTCCGCTTCGACGACACCAACCCCGCCAAGGAAGAGCAGGAGTACGTCGACTCGATCATCGAGGATGTCCGCTGGCTGGGCGCCACGTGGGAGGGCGAGGTCCGCTACGCCTCGGACTATTTCGAGCGGTTCTACCAGTGGGCCGGGGACCTGATCGCCAAGGGCCTGGCGTACGTCGACGAGCAGTCGCCCGATGAGATGAAGAAGAACCGGGGCGATGTGTCGAAACCGGGTGTGAACAGCCCGTTCCGCGATCGGCCCACCGAGGAATCGCTCGAACTGTTCGCCAAGATGAAGGCGGGGGCGTTCAAGGATGGGTCGATGGTGCTCCGAGCCAGGATCGACATGGCCTCGCCCAACATGAACCTCCGCGACCCGGTCATGTACCGGGTCGTCAACGCCAGGCACCACCGCACGGGTTCCACCTGGCACATCTACCCGATGTACGACTGGGCGCACGGGCTCGAGGACTCGATCGAGGGCATCACGCACTCGATCTGCACGCTCGAGTTCGAGAACCACCGCCCGCTGTACGACTGGTTCATCGACGCGATCAACAGGGGCCGATCCGAGCCGATCCACCACCCGCAGCAGATCGAGTTCTCCAGGCTTGAGCCGACGTACATCATCACGAGCAAACGGAATCTGAAGCTGCTGGTTGATGAGGGGCACGTCATGGGCTGGGACGACCCGCGCATGCCCACGATCAGCGGCATGCGGCGCCGGGGCTTCACGCCCGAGTCGCTCCGCGCGTTCGCCAAGGCCACGGGCGTGACGAAGTTCAAGGGGGCGCACGACATCGGGCTGCTCGAGGCCGCGGTGCGCGACCACCTGAACATCGCGGCCCCGCGCCGGATGGCGGTGCTCGACCCGGTCAAGGTCGTCATCACCAACTGGGGTGACCACGGCGACCCAACTCGCATCGAAGCGTTCGACGCGGTCAACAACCCCAACGACGCATCGGCTGGCACGCGGAAGGTCGCGTTCTCGCGCGAGATCTACATCGAGCGCGAGGACTTCATGGAAGACCCGCCCAAGAAGTTCTTCCGCCTAGGCCCCGGGCGCGAGGTTCGGCTGCGGTATGCGTACTGGGTGACCTGCACCGACTTCGTCAAGGACGCGGCGGGCAACGTCACCGAGATCCGCTGCACCTACGACCCGGCGACGAAAGGCGGCGAGAACCCGCCCCCCGATGCCGACGGCAGCGTCCGCAAGGTCAAGGGCACGATTCACTGGGTCAGCGTTCACGACGCGATCGACGCCGAGGTGCGTCAGATCGATCGGCTCTTTACCGTGCCCCACCCGGCGCGCGAGCCCAAGGATGCGCCCGAGGGCTGGTCGTTTATGCAGAACCTGAACCCCGAGGCGATGACGGTGATCGGGCGCGCCAAGGTCGAGCCGGCGCTCGCGTCGGCCGAGGGCGAACCCGCCTGGCCCGACGGCATCCGCAGGTTCCAGTTCGAGCGATTGGGCTACTTCTGCCTCGACCGTGACTCGGCGAATGAGGGCAGGCTCGTCTTCAATCGGACCGCGACGCTCCGGGATTCATGGGCGAAGGAGCAGGACCGCTAGGCCCCGATACGGCGGGTGTGCCGCCCGTTAACCCTCTCTTCGAATGGGAAACCGACATTCTCGATCGAAGCGGTTCGCAATATAAAAGTTCGATTGAATCCGAGAATGATCGTCCGAGGCTTCGGCTGCATCCGGTAGACTCTCCTGCAAGAGAGGAGGCGCCGATGAAAGCTGTTGCGACCGTTCTTGTTTCAATGCTGCCCATTTCCGCCGCTTCGGGGGATGTCTTGTTCGACAACGGCGTCCGGATGATCGGGGGCGACATCGCCGAGATCTACCACCCCGTGACCGCCGCGGCCGACGGGTCGGGCTTCGACACGTACCAGCCGTTTTCCATTCCGGATGCGGGCGGGTGGGACATCGACTCGCTGAGCTTCTTCGGCAGGCGCGATGCGAACCACGGCCCAGATGCCAACGGCATCATGCACATCACGGTCCACGCGTGGACCGGTTCGGTCGGTTCGCTCGGGAGCGCCTTGGCGGGCCTTAACATCGAGTTCGCCGACGTGAGCGACCCGGATACGGGCCCGGTCTGGATCACCCAGTCCCTCGGCGGCCTCCACCTGCCCGCGGGCGACTATGTCATCAGGGCCCAGGGCGTCGATAGCTTCAGCGAGGTCGCCTGGCACCACGGCGCGACTTCGCCCAACGCGATCGGTGTGCAGCTTTCCGATGGCGCGGTCTTTCCCCGCGGCGCGTCGGCGGCGGTTCGGATCGAGGGTGCTGTCGTCCCCTCGCCGGCGGGCTCGGTGGCGATCGTTTCGTTGGCCGCTTTTGCACGCCGGAGAAGGCCCTCGCGCTAACGCATCGAAGCGGCTTGGCCCAAACCCCAATACGATGGGCGCATGTCCATGCGTGCCTGCTCAACCTGCGGCCTCGTCCACGAGGTGCCCTGCGTCCCGGTTGATGCCGTCGCGCGGTGCACGCGCTGCCGATCCGTCATCCGTCACGGCAAACACCCCGC
>JBGSIX010000011.1:0-7682 GCA_041742315.1 Phycisphaerales bacterium
CCGCCCGGCCCGATGACGATCGCGGCTTCGCCCGAGGCGAGCGCCTGCGCGACGCGCGAGAGCACGGGCAGGGGGGCGCTCAGGGCCGCGTCGATGGAAAGGGCGCTGGCGTCGATTCCCGCGGTCATCGCCTGGATGAGCGACTGGATCTGCGCGCGGCCCTCGGCGGAGAGCCTTTCGTCTAGCGAGCGATCGTGGAGGTCCTTGACGGTGTTTCGGAGCAGGCCCGTGAGCACGCCGTGGGCTTCGCCGATGACCCGGCGCGCTGAGCTCACGTCGGGCACGACGACGCTGCCGAGTGTCTGGCTCAGGCGTTCTTCGACGAGTGCAGTCACGTCCGTGACCTGACCGGAGGTGACGCGGAGATAGGAGGCCTGCTGGTTGAGCGGGGTGGTCCAGGGGTTGACGCCGTTGATGTCGGGCTCGCGCATCGAGGGCAGGTTCTGGACGGTTTCCGCCCATTTCTGCATCTGCGTGGCGAGGTCGGTGAGCGCGTTCAGGGCGGACTGCGTGGCGCTGACGGCCTGATCGGTTTCGCCGGCGCGTTCGCTCGCAAGGCGCGAGATGAGGTCCTCGAACTGCTGCTGGCCCGCGGCGGTTGCCGTGTCCACCACGGTCGTGCGCAGGTTCGTGGAGGCCCGGTCGAGCTCGTCGAGCATGTCCAGGACGCGGGCCATCGAGGCGCGGTCGTGGGTTGGAGCGGAGATCGAGGCGGCGAGGATGATCTCGGACTCGCCTGGGAGTTCATCCAGGACCGCGAGCGTGCGCGGGGCGGGCCTGAGTGAGCCCGTGCTCGTGACGTCGGCGCGTAAGGCGAAGCGGTGCCCGAGCACGTTGAGCGCGATCACGATCAGAGCGGTCGCGATCAGGCCCACCGTTGTGATGAGCGTGCGGGGGAGCCGGGATGGGGCGCGGTCGGTCATCTCCATCGGCGGCTCTCCAGTGCACTGGTGGCGGCGACGAGCAGGCCCGCGGAGATAGAGAGGAAGAAGACGACGTGACGCGTGTCGATCGTGCCCCGGGCGAAGTCGTCGATGCGGATCGAGTACGACGCGGCGGCGAGCTTGGCCCCGATCGCGGGCGGGACGTGCTGGGGGGCGATGTTCGTGATGAGCATCCAGCAGACGAGCGTGAGCATCGTGCCCAGGAAGGCGAGGGTCTGGCTGTCGGTGAGCGTCGAGGCAAGTGTGCCCAGCGCCAGACAGAGGCAGCCAAACAGGAACAGGCTCAGGTATCCCGCGGCGATCGGTCCCGGGTCGGGGTTCGGCTCGCTCACGAGCGCGAGTGCGCCGGCGTGGATGAGCGTGGGCAGGAGCATGACGATCAGGAACGCGAGCGCGCCCAGGTACTTGCCGAGCACGATCTGGAGGCTGGTGATGGGGCTCGAGGCGAGGAGCTCGTAGGTGCCCGTGCGGAGCTCTTCGCTGATGAGCCGCATCGAGACGGCGGGCGCGACGAGGACGAGCATGAGGGTGGTGGTGCCGAAGACAGGCCGGAGGGTGGCGAGTTGTCCGGGGCTGAGCGCTCCGAAGACGAAGACCGCGCCGGTGAGGAAGAGAAAGAGCGCGATGACGATCCAGCCCACGGGTGTGCGGAAGAGCGAGCCGAACTCGCGGCGGGCGATGGTCAGGATGGCGATCAAGCCTCACCCCCGGTCGCGGCATCGAGGACGCGGACGAAGACCTCTTCCAGCCCGACGGCTTCGGGCCTGAGCAGCCGCACGGGGCAGCGCGCGGCCAGGAGAGCCGCGCCGACGGCTTCGGGGGTGTTCATGTCGCTTTCCCAGCGGACGGTGCAGCGCCACCAGCCTTCTTCGAGCGGCTCGGTGGTGAGCGTGCACCCGGGCAGGGCTTGTTTGAGGGCGGTGCCGATCGCGGCGACGTGGCCCTTGCATTCGGCGATGCAGCCTCCCTGCGCGGCGCTCTGGATGAGATCCTGCGGCGTGCCGTCGGCGAGGACCTTGCCCGCGCCGATGATGATGACGCGTTGGCAGGTGCGTTCGATCTCGGGGAGGATGTGCGAGCTGACGAGGACGGTCCGGTTCTGGGCGAGGTCGCCGATGAGCGAGCGGGCCTCGCGGATCTGTGTGGGGTCGAGGCCGTTGGTGGGCTCGTCGAGGATCAGGACCTGTGGGTCGTGGAGGAGGCTCGCGGCGAGGGCGACGCGCTGGCGGTAGCCCTTGCTGAGCTGGCCGATGCGTCGGCCCGCGACGCTTGAGAGCTGGCACTCGTCCATGACCTTGAGGACGCGGTTCTTGCGCTGCCCTGCGGGGACTCCGAGGATGCCGGCGCGGGAGCGCAGAAACGAGCGGACGGGCATCTCCGGATAGGAGGGTGCGGACTCGGGGAGGTAGCCAAAGTGCCTCCGGGCCCGGACCGGGTGGGCGAGGGCGTCCGTGCCGGCGATGCGAATGGTGCCCCGTTGGGGCCGGAGGATGCCGGTGAGCATGCGGAGGGTGGTGGTCTTGCCGGCGCCGTTTGGGCCGAGCAGACCGACGGTCTGGCCCGCGGGTATGGCGAACCCGGCCCCTCGGACGGCGTGGACTGACCCAAACCAGCGGTGGAGGTCTACAACTTCAATCATGAATCGATCACAGTACTCGGACCTCGAAAGCCGATGTCAAGCCCGGTCTGGCATCGGTCGAAAGACCTATTTGGGACCAAACCTGGAAGTCTTGGCCTGAATCAGGGATCCCTTGGCTAGACTCACGCGAAAGACTATGAGATGAGCGGCGGTTCTCACGAAATGGCCAGATTGCGTCCCAAGATTGTCTTCCTGACTCCCCCGGGCGGGGAGACCGAAGAGCTCCGGGACCTCCTCGCGGACCACTGCGAGGTCATCTACGCGGACTCGCTCCAAGCCAAGGACTCCGACGCGTCCTACCTGCTCATCCCGGTGGACCCGGGGAACCTGGGTCTGACGGGCCTTGGGGATCACGAGCGTGACATCCTGCTGAATTCGGTGGGCGAGGCGCTCTGTCTCGTCACCGCGGGCGGGAAGCTCCTCTGGGGCAACCGGATGTTCGATGTCATCGACACGGAACTCAAAGCTCAAGTCTTGAAGGCCGCCCATGAGGCGGCTGTTTCTTTTCAGGGGCTGACTTTTTCGGCCCAGGCCGAGCCCCCGATCGTTCGGCGGGAGATCGAGTTCGGCACGAGCAAGCTCTACGAGCTCCGTCTGACCCCGATGATCGTCGACGGCTCGACGAACTACGGCGATCGTGCGGTGGGGGTCTTGCGGGACATCTCGCACGCGGGGCTGGTGAGGCGGAAGATCAAGGCCGTCGAGCAGGCGGGCGCGCGGCTCAACCGGTTCGACCGGGACGCGGTCTCGAAGATGAACGCGGCCCAGCGGCTTCGGCTCCTCGAAGAGCGCGTGACCAAGGCCTCCAAGGAGGTCCTCGACTACGACCACTTCACGATCCGGATCATCGATGAGCACACGGGCCGGCTCGAGCCTGTCATCACGGTGGGCTTTACGCAGGAAGGGCTCGAGCTCGAGCTTTATCCGGCGGAAGAGGGCAACGGGACGATCGGGTACGTCGCGGCGACAGGCAAGCCCTATATCTGCCACGACACGCTGACCGATGACCGGTACCTGGTCGGCGCGCGGGAGGCGCGGAGCTCGCTGACGGTGCCTCTTCAGATCGACGAGAAGATCATCGGGGTGCTGGACATCGAATCGGGCCAGGTGGACGCGTTCGACGACCAGGACGTGCAGTATGTGTTGCTGTTTAGCCGGTACGTGGCGATGGCGCTGCAGACGCTGGACATGCTGGTGGTCGGGCAGTCTTCGACGGGCGCGACGATCTCGGGACGGTTCGAGGGCGAGATCCGGGCGCCGCTGGAGGACATCCTCCGCGAGGCGGAGGTGCTGGGGCTGACGGCCAAGGACCCGGAGACGGCGGCTCATCTGGCGCGCATCCGCGAGGACGTCGAGTCGATCCGGAGCCGGATGCGCAACGTCGCCGAGGGGCCCAACACGCTTCTGGGCGTGGACGAGGTCAAGTGCGACAAGACGGACGAGATCCTGAGCACGAAGCGGGCGCTGGTCGCCGACGACAACGAGCGGATCGGCGCGATGATCGCCGATGTGCTGGTTCGCCGCGGGTGCGAGGTCGTGCTGTGCACCTCGGGTCAAGACGCGATCAACGAGCTTGAGGCGTCGGCCGCCGACGGGAACAAGCCGTTCGACTTCGTGATCAGCGATATCTCGATGCCCGATCGCAACGGGTACGAGGTGTTCAGTGTGGCGTGCCGGATCGTGCCCGAAGAGGCGATCATCCTGATGACGGGCTTTGGCTACGACCCGCACCACTCGATCGTGCGGGCGTCGCAGGAGGGCATGCGGAATGTGCTCTACAAGCCCTTCCAGGCGGCGCGGCTCGTTGACGAGGTGCACAAGGCGCTCAGGCCCCCAGGGTCTGCCTGATCACGCGGTCGAGCCCGTCTGAATCCTGCATGATGTCCGCGTGATCGACGCGGGGCGCCGACTCGGCGATCGCGAGCGCCTCATTGGCGCGCGAGGTGGCGACCTCGACGAGGACGAGACCTTCGGGTTTGACGAGGGCAGGGCCGCTCTGGAGGATCGGGCGGACGAGAGCGAGGCCGTCCATCCCGCCGCGGAGCGCGAGCGTGGGCTCGTGGTCCTTGACGTTGGATTCCACGGCTTCCCACTCATCGTCTGGGATATAGGGTGGGTTGGAGACGAGGAAACCAAGGCTCTTCGAGTGCCCGGCTTTGGGATGATCGGCGAGCGCGCCCAGCAGGTCCCCCTCGATGAACTCGATGCGATCGGCAAGGCCCAGCCGCTCGGCGTTCTCTCGCGCGACGCCGAGGGCGTCGGCGGAGATGTCCGTGGCGACGACGCGCGCGCCGGGCAGGTTCTTGGCCAGCGCCAGAGCAATGCAGCCCGAGCCCGTGCAGACGTCGGCGATCAGGACGCCCTCGCCCGTCTTGCCGCCAAAGCCCGGGCGGCTCTTGCAGTGGTGGAGGACGGCTTCGACGATCGTGACCGTCGAGGGACGCGGGATCAGCACGCGTTTGTCCACGCCAATCCGGAGCCCGAAGAACCATTCCTCGCCCGTCAGGTACTGCACGGGTTCCTGGTTGATCGCGCGCTGGACGAGATCGCGGAGCGCGGCTCGCTCGATCTCATTGGCGGGTCGGTCGGCTTCCATGTAGAGGCGGAGGCGGTCGCAGCCCAGCACGTGCGCCATGATCTGCTCGGCCCGCAGTCGGGGCGCGTCGATGTCCTTCTGGGTGAACGCCTCGTTCATCCAGGCCAGGAGCATGCGCGTCGTCCAGCGCTTGGGGGTCGTCTGTGCCACGGGCAGAGTGTACGGACCCGGGCTATTGGGCGGCGGGATCTTCCGATTCGGGCAGCGCCCGGACCGCATCGTCGACCGCGGCCCGGATGTCGTTCAGGTCGGTCAGCAGCCTCCGGCGGATGCCCTTGACCATGATGATCCCGACGTAGCCGTCCTCGAAGTCGATCCAGGGGGTGAACCCGAACGCGCCGGGGGAGGAGACGACGACGGGGTTGCCCAACTCGTCGCGCTCCTCGACCCACATGCCGAAGGCGTAGCCCACGTCGGAAGTCTCGGCATCGGGCGGGAGATCGGCGCGGGCGAGGCCCTTGGTGCGTTCGGTGAACATGGTCTGGCCCAGTTTCTCGCTGAAGAGCGTGACGCCGCCATAGGTGCCGGTGTTGGCGACGACGTGGAGGACGCGGGCGTAGTCGTTGAGCGTGGCGGCCCCGCCTCCCGATGGGCGAAAGTTCTGGGTCTCGCCCAGGCCGTCCCAGGTGATGTCGGTGCCGATCTTGTTATTGATGGCTTCGTTGTAGAAGGCGTCGAATGGCTTGCCCGAGAGGACCTCGCAGATGCGGCCCGCGATGTGCATGCCGTAGCTCGAGTAGCGGAACTCACTGCCCGGCTTGGCGACGAGATCGACGCAGCAGGCGATGTAATCGACGGCCTGATCGAGCGTGATGCGCTTGCGTCCGAGGATCGTGCCCGCGCGGGTTTCACCCTCGAAGCCGCTCGTCATGGAATACATCTGATCGACGGTGATGCTTGATTTGGGTTTGCCGACCTTGGCCTCGGCGAACTCGTCGAGGTAGTCGCTGACCGGCGCGTGCGGGTCGAGCCGGCCCGATTCGATGAGCGTCATCACCGCGACGGCGGAGACGAGCTTGCTCGCCGAGGCGAGGGGGACTTTGGTCGTGTTGTCGTAGCCCCCGAAGTAGCTCTCGTGGAGGAGTGTGCCGTCGAAGCGGGCGACGTAGATCGCGGCGCCTTCGACGAGGAACGGGTGCCGGCGGACCATTTTCTGCGCGAGGCGGTCGGCCTCGTCGAATCCTTCCTGCGCCCGGGCGCACGAGACTTCGAGTGAGAGCAGAAGACCGAGAACGATCAGGGCAAGGTGCTTCATGGTGCCGGCAGAACGAGCGGGGGGCGGGCGTATTGCGAGCTCACTCAGTCTTCAAAGTCCGGATTCGTGTAGACCGGGGCCCCCTCGATCCAGGTCGAGACCACGCGGATGTCCGCGATCTCGCGCGGCGGGCAGGACATGTAGTCCCGGTCGATCACGATGAAGTCGGCGAGCTTGTCGACCTCGATCGAGCCGATGCGGTTCTCGTCGAAGCCCGCGTACGCCGCGTCGATCGTCATGGAGCGGAGCGCCTGCTCACGGGAGAGGCGCTCGGAGGGGTGCCAGCCCCCGGCGGGCTCGCCCTCGAGGTTCTGCCGGGTCACCGCGGCGTAGAGCCCGAGGAAGGGGTTCACGCTCTCGACGGGGAAGTCGCTCCCGCCCGCGATGCGGACGCCGGTCGCCAGGAGCGTCTGCCACGCGTAGGCGCCGTCGGCGCGGACGGGGCCCACGCGTTCCTCGACCCATCGCATGTCGCTCGTGCAGTGCGTGGGCTGCATGGAGGGGATGACGTTCAGCTGCGCGAATCGGCCCATATCCTCGGGCGCGATGAGCTGCGCGTGTTCGATGCGGAAGCGTGCGTCGGCGAGTTTGATCGGCATCGGTGCAGTTGTCGGACGCAGGCCGTTCCATGCGGTGTTCTCTCCGTAGATGTATGCATCGAGAACCTCTCGGTTGGCGCGGTCGCCGATGGCGTGCGCGCAGACCTGGTAACCCTTGGCGAGTGCGTGCTGCGCCACGGTGCGGACAAAATCGGGTTCGCTGACCGCGAGGCCCGTGTAGGGCTGGCCAATCGCGTCCGTCGGACGGTCGGCATATGGCTCAAGGAGCCACGCGCCGCGGGAGCCCATCGCGCCGTCCATGTAGAGCTTGCAGGCGCGCATCGAGAAGAAGGAGCCCGAGTAGGGCTTGTGTTTCTCGAACCAGCCCAGCGCGGCGTCGCCGGCGACCATGCCGTAGACGCGGACGCTGAGCTTGTGCTCGCGTTCGAGTCGCTGGTAGACCTCGATCATGTCGGGCGCGAGGCCCGCGTCGTGGACGCCCGTGAGTCCGGCTTCGAGGCAGAGTTTCTGGGCCGCCAGGATGAGGTCCTCGCCGCTCGCGCCGCCGCCGTGGGGGATGACGCGCTCGACGAGCGCGACGGCGTTGTCGACGAAAACGCCCGTCGGGTGGCCCGCGTCGCCAGTGAGCATCTCGCCCCCTTCGGGGACGGGGGTGCCCGCGGAGATGCCATTGAGCTCGAGCGCCCGC
>JBGSIX010000012.1:0-38937 GCA_041742315.1 Phycisphaerales bacterium
GCGCGGGCTTCGTCCCCGTCGCGCTCGGCTCCGACACCGGCGGCTCCGTGCGCATGCCCGCGGCGCTCTGCGGCGTCGTGGGCTTCAAACCAACCTACGGCCGCATCTCCCGCCACGGACTCGTCGCCTACGCCTCGAGCCTCGATCAGATCGGTCCCATCACGCGCACCGTCGAAGACGCCGCCCGCGTCTACGCCGCCATCGCAGGCCCCGACGAACACGACGCCACCTGCATCGACAAACCCATCGACCACAACCTCGACCTGAACGCGCCGCTCACCGGCCTCAAGATCGCCGTCCCCGAGCAGGCCCGCTCCGACGCCATCGACCCGATGGTCCGCCTGATCTTCGGCATGACCTGCAAGGTCTTCGCCGACATGGGCGCCCAGCTCATCGACGTCAGCCTCGCCCACGCCGACCTCGCCGTCGCCGCGTACTACACCATCGCCACCGCAGAGGCCTCGTCAAACCTCGCCCGCTACGACGGCGTCCGCTACGGCAAGCGCGCATCCCTCGACGTGAGCGCCTCGCTCGAAGACCTCTACACACACACACGCACCGAGATGTTCGGCCCCGAAGTCCAGCGCCGCATCATGCTCGGCACGCACCTGCTCCGCGCGGGATACGCCGACCGCTATTACATCAACGCCCAGCGCGTGCGCCGACTCGTCCACTCCGACTACGACGCGATCTTCCGCGTCATCGGTGCGCACGCCGTCCTGACCCCGACCTCGCTCAAGCCCGCATGGCCCCTCGGCGAGATCGAATCCGACCCCGTCGCCGGCTACCGGCAGGACCTCATGACCGTCGGCGCGAGCCTCGCCGGCCTCCCGGCGATCTCTGTCCCCGCGGGCTTCGTCCCCTCAGGCCAGAACTCACTCCCCGTCGGCGTCCAGCTCGTCGGCAAAGCGCTCGACGAGGCCACGCTCCTGCGCATCGCCCACCAGTTCGAGCAGCGCGCAAGCTTCGAAGGCCGACTCGCCCCACTCTGAGCCTGGGTTCTGATTGACAGATCGTTCTTCGTACCACTGACCTGGTCTTCCAGGTCAGTGCGTGGGAGACACCGACCCCGAAGACGGGGTCGGTGGCACGGAAAGTCGTGCGGTCCGGATTCGTCAAACAGAACCGAGTGGGACGGGCATCTTGCCCGTCTCTTACTTCTTCTGGAATTCCGGCTCCGTCGCCTCGGCCTCGCCGACCGGCACGGGCTCGCTCCGCGTCGGCCGAACATGCCGACCACCCGCGTGCTCCACGAACAACGGCATCTGCCGACGCCCCGCCTTCGCAGCCGCCCGCTTGCGGACCTGACGATCCCAAGCCCAGGCCCAGACCGTCATCGCCGGGAACACGAGCAGCACAAAGATCCCGATCAAGGCCGCCGTGGGCGTCAGCCCCGACTCCGACCCGATGGCCGCGTACGCCAGCGCCAGCGCCGCCACCATGCTGAGCACCGAGAGCAACGCGAACACTGCACGCCGGGTCTTGAGCACCAACACAAGCTTGCGATCCACGGCCAGCACTCCACACACCCATTGGGGCGGGCATCCTAGATCCATGGATTCAGGGTTTCCCACGATATCCATCGCCTTTCACACGATGCCAACACACAAACCACCCCGCTTCCGGGCCCTCCTGCGATCGCCGTTGTCGTTTGTGAACCGCTTCCGTCGCGGCTATCGTCCGCACCTGACCCGTGGCGTCCCAATTACCCATCCCGAAGTGCCCAAGGCGACGCCCCCGCGCCAGCGTCCTGCTCATCCTCGCGCTCGCGGGCCTGCCCATCGCCGCCGCCCAAGCCCAGGATGACGTCCTCACCCCCGCCATCCCCGAGCTCGCCCAGCCCGAAGGCCCCTACGACGGCCGCTACGTCGCCTCCGTCACCCTCCTCGTCGCCGAGCCGAGCGCCGAGGAATTCCGCCCCGCCGACCCCGCCAGCGCCCGGCTCATCCGCAACCAGCTCCGCACTGGCAAGGGCTCCCGCGAGTACAGCGAAGCCATCGTCGCCGACGACATCGCCCGCCTGAACCGCCTGGGCCGATTCTCCAGCGTCGAGCACTTCTTCACCATCCGGGACGACGGCTCCCTCGACGTCGTCTTCAAGCTCCGCCAGCAGCCCGTCATCAACGACGTCCAGGTCGCCGGCAACCGACGCATCAACACCTCCCGCATCGCCCAGGAGGTCGAGTTCCTCGCCGGCACACCCGTCGACCAGTTCGAGCTCGACCGGGCCGCACGCGCCATCGAAGACCTCTACCGCAACCGCGGCTTCCACCTGGCGGGTGTCTCCGTCAACCTCGACGAGCTCCAGAACACCGGTATCGTCCTCTTCGAGATCCGCGAAGGGCTCCGCACACGCATCACCGACATCCGGTTCGACGGCGTCCAGTCCTTCCGAATCCCCGAACTCAAACGCGAGATCGAGACACGCGAGTCCGGCGTCTTCAACCGCGGGCCGCTCGACGAAGCCGTCCTCCGAGCCGACGAGCGCGCCCTCGCCCGCTTCTATAAGGACCGGGGCTACCTCGACGCGCGCGTCGGGAGCCTCGTCACCTCCAGCCCCGACAGCAGAGAGGCCATCGTCACCTTCTACATCGACGAGGGCCCCCTCTACACCCTCCGCAACGTCGTCGCCCAGTACGCCGACGCCGACGGACAGCCCGTCCTCTCCGAAGCCCAGATCATCGGCCTCATCGACATGAAGCCCGGCGACACCTACAGCCAGCTCAAAGTCGAAAAAGCCGTCGACCTCGTCCGCAGCGCCTACGGCCAACTGGGCTACGTCGATGTCTCCGTCCTGCGCCAGGAAGTCCGCGACCCCTCCCGCCCGCTCGTCGATCTCATCCTCGGCGTCCGCCAGGGGCAGACCTACCGCACCGGTCTCGTCCAGATCACCGGCAACTCCACAACACGCCACGAAGAGATCCGCAAACTCGTCCAGGTCAGGCCCGACCGGCCCCTCGACAAAACCGCCGTCGACCGGACCGCCAGCATCCTCGTCGCCTCGCGCCTCTTCGACATGGAAACGTCCGCGCCCCGCACCGCCATCCTCCAGCCTGATCCCGCGGAGCCCAACTACCGCGATGTCCTCGTCGAGGTCACCGAGACCAACACCGGCTCGCTCAACTTCGGCGCCTCCGTCAACTCCGACGCGGGACTCGTGGGCCAGATCTCCTTCACCCAGCGCAACTTCGACGTCACCGACACCCCCGACTCCCTGGGCGATCTCTTCTCCGGCAAATCCTTCCGCGGCGGCGGCCAAACGTTCAACATCCTCTTCGCCCCGGGCATCAACACGGGCCAGTACTCCGTCTCCCTCGCCGACAACTCCATCAACGACTCCTCCATCGGCGGCAGCATCTCCGGCTCCATCCGCACGCGCAGCTACTCCGAGTTCGACGAAGAACGACGGGGCGTCAGCGGCGCCATCACACGCCGCTTCGGCGACCGATGGCGCGGCTCAATCGATTTCCGCTACCAGTCCATCGAGATCACCGACATCGACGCCGCATCGCCCACCGACTTCTTCGACGTCCAGGGCGAGAGCAACCTGACGGGCCTCGGTTTCGGACTCCGCAGAACCACCGTCCCGCCGCAGGAACAGTTCCGCCCCACCCGCGGCTCCATCACCGAAATCGGCATCGAACAGGTCGGCGCCCTGGCGGGCGACTACGACTTCACCAAAATCTCCGCCGAGCACTCCGTCTTCCTCTCCCTCTCCGAAGACTTCCTCGGTCGCAACACCGTCCTGCGCCTCAACACCAGAGCCTCCTACATCCCTCAAAACGCCGACAACGTCCCCATGTTCGAACGCTACTACCTCGGCGGCAAAAGCTTCCGAGGGTTCGACTACCGAACCATCGGGCCCCGCGGCCTCCGCAACGACAACGGCCAGCCCAGCACCGAACCCATCGGAGGCACCTGGTCCTTCTTCTGGGGCGCCGAAGTCCAGCAGCCCATCCTGGGCGAAGAACTCGCGCTCGCCTTCTTCCTCGACACCGGCACCGTCGCCAACGAATTCGGCTTCGACAACTACCGCGTCAGCATCGGCACCGGGCTCCGCCTCTACATCCCGGGCCTCAGCCCCGCGCCGCTCGCCTTCGACTTCGGCTTCCCCATCCTGAGCGAGGACACCGACGAGGACCGCCTCTTCACCTTCGACATCGACCTGCCCATCTGACACACACCCTCCCCTCCGCTTCTCGTGCGCCCCGAACCGCGCCCCGCCCGCGCCGGTACAATCCCGAAACACCCGCTCACCACTCGACACGGAGCACCGCATGCAATCCCACACCAAAGTCTTCGCCGCCGCCGCGGGCATCGCGCTCGTCGCGCTCCTCTCCGCCGCGCTGGGCGCGGGCATCGCCTCCAGACAGGCCGCCCCCTCCACCGTCGCCGTCGTCGACATCGACCGCCTGAGCCTCGAGCTCGAAGAATTCAAGGTCCCCGCCGAGCAGTTCCGCGCCAAACAAACCGCCTGGGGCGAAGAGCTCAAGGCCCTCCAGACCCGCCTCACCCGCGTCGACGAAGAACTCGATCTCATCCCCGAGGCCGACCAGGACGCCAGAATCAACAAGATCATCCTGCGCTCCACCCTCGACAGCGAGATCAAAACCAAAAGCCAGCTCTTCCAGCAGGCCTCCGATCTCGAACAGTCCAAGCTCTTCAAGCGCATGTACGACAAAATCGCCGACGGCGCCGCGCGTCTCGCCAAGCGTGACGGCATCGACGTCATGCTCGTCGACGACCGCATCTTCACGATCCCGCCCACCAACCGCTCCGCGCAGGACTCGGCGCTCAAGAGCAAAAAAATCCTCTTCGCTTCCGAAGCCGTGGATATGAGCGACGAGCTGCTCACCATGCTCAACAACGAATTCAGCGCGGGCAAGTAATGACCCAACACTCCGACCAGCCGCTCAGCATCACCTCGGGACAACTGGCCGAAATGCTCGCGGGCGACCTCGCGGGCCCCGCCGACGTCACGCTCACCGGCATCGAATCCCTCACAAGCGCGGGACCCGCCGACCTCAGCTTCGTCCGCTCGAGCGCCTACGCCAAAGACGCCCTCGCCTCAAATGCTGGAGCCCTCCTCGTCGCCCGTGGCGTCGTGCTGGGCGACGCGCCGAACAAAGCCGTCATCTTCGTCGACAACCCAGACCAATCCCTCCTGGGCCTCCTCAAGGCACTCCGCGCCCAGCGCTTCGGCCCGAACCCCTCGGGCATCCACCCCTCCGCGATCATCGACCCCAAGGCAAACATCGACCCCTCCGCAACCGTCGGCCCAAACGCCGTCATCGAAGCCGGGGCAGCCGTCGGCCCGCACACCCAGATCGACGCCGGGGCCGTCATCAGCTTCGGCTGCGTCATCGGCCAGCGCTGCCGCATCGGCGCCAACGTCGTCATCGGGGGCGAGGGCTTCGGCTACATCACCGACAAAGCCACCGGCGCCCACACCCGCCTCCCGCACGGCGGGATCGTCGTCATCGAAAGCGACGTCGAGATCGGCGCCGGCACCTGCATCGACCGCGCCAAGTTCGGCGTCACACGCATCGGACAGGGCTCCAAGATCGACAATCTCTGCCAGATCGGGCACAACGTCACCATCGGCAAGAACTGCATCGTCTGCGGCCTCGTCGGCATCGGAGGCTCCGCCATCATCGAGGACAACGTCGTCATCGGCGGACAAACCGGAATCGCCGACAACGTCACCGTCGGCAAGGGCGCCCAGCTCGCCGCCCGCGGCGGCATCCTCTCAGACATCCCCGCCGGCGGCATCTACGTCGGCTCGCCCGCACGCGAACGCTCGCAGGCCTTCCGCGAGTTCGCCGCCCTCAAACGACTCGCTGACCCGAAACGCAAGAAAAAACACTCATGACCGCGCCCGCTCTCCAGCGCCGCACACTCAGTCGCCCCGTCACCATCGAGGGCACAGGCCTCTTCACCGATGCGCCCGCATCCTGCACGCTCTCGCCCGCGGCCGCGGGCATGGGCATCGCCTTCCGCCACCAAGGCTCGCTCATCCCCGCCAGGATCGCGCACCTCGCACCGTCGCCCATCCCCGCCTTCGCCACGCTCTCCGCCCGGCACACCTGCCTCGCCCTAGGCCCCGCTCGCGTCACAACCTGCGAGCACGTCTTGAGCGCGCTCGCGGGCCTGGGCATCACGGACCTCGTCATCACCCTCGGCGACTCGGGCGAACTCCCCATCGGTGACGGCTCAGCCAAACTCTTCACCGACGCCATCGCAAGCGACGACACGCACACACTCGACGAGATGATCTTCCCCGTCACGCTGCAAGAGCCCATCACCGTGCGCTCGGGAAAGGCCACTATCACCGCCGAGCCCGCCGACGCCGCGAGCTACACCTACCACTTCGAGCCGCCCGAGAGCTCGCCGCTCAAACCCCAATCCGCAACCTGGAACGGAAGCCCCGACGACTACCGCGCCAACGTTGCCCCCGCGCGCACATTCTCGACACGCGCCGAAGCGACGCAGGCCAAATCGCTCGGCCTCTTCACCCGCTTCTCGCCGCGCGATCTGCTCGTCCTGGACGACGCCACCGGCGAACCGATCGACAACCAACTCCGCTTCGACAACGAACCCGCCCGCCACAAGCTTCTCGACCTCGTCGGCGACATCGCCCTCGTCGGCCGCCCCCTTTGCGCCCGCATCACCGCCACCCGCTCAGGCCACGCCCTCAACCACGAACTCGCGCGCCAAATCGTCGAAGCGCATTAGCTCCTCCCCCGTCGGCGACGGGGGAGGTGTCTGCGAAGTAGACAGAGGGGGTTGGGCTTTCTCCACTCCCTCTGTTCCCTCTGTGCCACGGCCGTGTCGGCCGTGCTCCCCACCTTCCCCCACTACTTCTCGCGCCGACGAATCACCTCACCCACCACCGCCTCAACACCCGCGATCAGCGCCGCCGTCGCATCCGCCTCCGGGTGCCCGCGATCAAACTCCACCGTCAGCACCCCCACCCCGCGATCGACGCCCAGGTACGACCCGATCGAGCCCGGCGTCTCGTACCCCATCTCGTGCCTCACTTCCCACCGGTGCCGACGATCCGCCCCGTCAGCCGCCTCGGCAAAGAGCGCCGCCAGATCCCGCGCCGGCCCGTCGTGATTCACAAAGGGCCCCGTCGTAATCGAATGCAGCACGATCACCAGCGTCGGCTCGACGCGCCGGATCAGATCCTCTCCGAACCTCGTCTCCACCTCCGAGAGCGGCGTGGGCCCGTTCGACGAGCTCGCCCTGAAGTTGCTCGCCGGCCAGTTCCGGTTCAGATCCACGCCCCGCGCGTTCGTCCGCGCCAAAACCGCAGACCCGTCCGGGTTCAGATCCTCCACGATCACAAACCGCGCCCGCATCGGCTCCGCTTCGAGCCACCGCACGAGCGCCCTGGCGGGCAGGATTCCCTCGGGCTCAGAGCCGTGAATCCCACCGATCACCAAAACGCTCGGCCCGACGTCACCCATAAATCGCACCGTGATCGTCCGGCCCTGCGTGCTCGCGTCGTACTCCGCGATCGAACGCACGGGCCGTGCGCCGCTCCCCGCGCACCCGCCCAGCGAGAGCATCAGTCCCAGAACGCCCGCCGCGATCGCCCTACTCATCGACACCGAGGTCGGCCTTCGTAAAGAGCCGCTCCATCAGGTACCCTGCCTGGGCCATGTTCTCGCTCGCGCCCTCCTGGCGATCGATCACCACCACCGCCGCCAGCACCCGCGCCCCCTCGGCCTCGAGCGTCCTGCACGCCTCGATCGTCTGCCCAGCCGTCGTCGCCACGTCCTCGACGATGATCACCATCTCGCCCTTCTCGAGCTTCCCCTCGAGCTGACGCGCCGTGCCATAGTCCTTCTTCTGATTCCGTATGAAAACGCACGGCTTGCCCGTCACCAGCGACGCCGCCGTCACCAGCGGAATCCCGCCAAGCTCCGCGCCCGCGAGCCGATCCGCCCGCTGCCCCGTCTCGCGCTCGACCCGCCCGATCGCCTCGGCGAGCAACTCTCCGATCTGTGAGAGCACCTCGGGCCGCGTCGAGAACAGGTATTTGTCAAGGTAATACGAACTCGTCCGCCCCGACCGGAGCGTGAACGTGCCCCGCAGGAGCGATAATTCCGCAATCTGACGCGCAAGGGCCGCCCGGTCTGGCATTCTCTGGCTCATGGCCGAGCGTAGGGCCCGCCTTCGGCCCCACGCAACCCACCCCGAGGCCCGGCTCTACAATCAACCGGGCATGGTGGTGCCCACCGATCCGAATTCAGACCCTACCAGCGGGAGAGCCAAAAGATGTCCAACATCCGTCAAAGCATCATCGCCCTTACCCTCGGCGCCGCCGCCTCGCTCCACGCGGGCGCGCAGTCCACGCTCCCACCGCCCCCCAAACGCCCCGCGCTGCCCGAGTACACACCCCCCGCCCAGCGCGAACGCGCACCGGCAACCGCGAACCAGGGCAAGCCCAACACCGCCACACCCAAGTTCGACCCGACCACCGTCGAGTTCACCCCGATCTGGCACAAACTCAGCGACGGCACGGTCGTCGGCCCGGATGACTACTACGAGATCGCCGCCCTCAAGAACAACCCGATGATCGACGAAGACCTCTGGTCCTTCATCGAGGTCCTCCTCGAAGACCGCCACAAGGAAATGGATTTCGTCGCCCAGGCCCACCCCCGCCAGTGCGTCAAGGCGCTCACCACCGCCATCGCAAACTTCGATATCAACGACAAATCCACCCAGCAGGCACTCGGCGACGTCGCCATGGCGCTCAACCAGCCCGGCGGCTTCATCGGCTACCTCGTCGAGCAGGGCATGATCTCGCAGGACATGGGCACCATGTCCCACCACATCGCAACCGACTACACCTTCACCATGATGCAGAGCATCAAAGACACCGCACCCGACGGCGCCACCAACGACGAAGTTACAAACATCCAGAGCAAGTTCCTGCTCCGTCACGGCCTGAGCGAGCCGCTCGAAGCCTTCGGCCGCCTCTCCCGACGCGCCATCGAATCCAACCCCTCCCTCGTCGAGAACGCGGACGACATCCTCGCGCTCAAGGGCGACGACTTCCTCAAAGCCGCAGCAGCCGCCCTCGCCCCACTCAGTGACGAAGAGCTCCGCAGCGCCATCACCAGGGCCTATGAAGACGCCCACGGCCCGATCGGCGGATAACCAAAGCTCACAATCAATGCATTCTACGAGCCCCTCGCGCAAGCGAGGGGTTTCTTGTTACGCTTCCGCGGGACGCAGAAGCGGGAACAGGATCACGTCCCGGATCGTCTGGCTGTTCGTCATGAGCATCACCAGCCGATCGATCCCAAGCCCCATCCCGCCCGCCGGCGGCATGCCCACCCGCAGCGCCTCCACAAAGTCCTCGTCCAGATTCCGAAACGTCGACTCCTCGTCGTCGATCCCCGCGAGCTGCTCCTGGAATCGCTGCAACTGAATGTCCGGGTCGTTCAGCTCCGTGTAGTGCGGCCCAACCTCCATCCCCGCCACGAACAAATCCGCCCGCTCCGCCACCGCTGGATTGTCCGCCTTGGGCCGCGTCAGCGGGCTCAGCACCGCCGGGTAATCCATCACCCACGTCGGCACGCTCGGGTCGATCGACTTCTCCGCAACCTCCTCGAACAGTTCGTTGACGATCCACACATCGTCCATCGGCGTCCCGTCCTCGGCCGCCGTCTTGATCCGGTGCTTCTTCGCCTCCTCGCGCGCCCTCGCGACGTCCGACATCGAGAACCCCAGCGCCTTCTCGAAAAGCTCCGCGTACGTCACCCTCGCAAATGGCTTGGCATAGTCAATCACCAGATCGCCGAACGGCAGCGTCTGCTTCTCATCCGACCCCGACACAATCGACGCCGCGTGCCGAACGATCGCTTCCGACAATTCCATCACGCTGTGATAATTCCCGTACGCCTCGTACGCCTCGATCGCCGTGAACTCCGGGTTGTGCTGCTTGTCCACGCCCTCGTTGCGGAAGTTCCGGTTGATCTCGTACACCTTGCGCATGCCACCAACAAGCAACCTCTTCAGGTACAGCTCCGGCGCGATCCGCATCGACAGATCAATATCCAGCGCGTTCATGTGCGTCACGAAGGGCCGGGCCGCCGCCCCGCCCGCCTGCGCCTGGAGCATCGGTGTCTCGACCTCGATGAACCCGCGCGCATCCATCAGCCTGCGGATCCCCGCCACGATCTTCGACCGAAGCTGAAAGACCCTCATCGCCTCCGGGTTCGCCCACAGATCCACGTACCGCTTGCGGTACCGCGCCTCCACATCCTGCAATCCCGCCCACTTCTCCGGCGGCGGCACCAAACTCTTGCTCGCCACCCGCAGCCCGCTCGCCCAGACCGTCACCTCGCCCGTTCGCGTCTTCACCAGTGGCCCGGTCGCCACCACCACGTCTGCGTTGTCCAGAAGCTTCGCCGCCGAGAAACCCGACTCGTCGCAATCCCGCTGGCTCACCGCGATCTGCAGATCGCCCGAGTCGTCACGCAGATTGAGCCAGATCAGCTTCCCGCCGTCCCGACGAAGCATCACCCGGCCGGCGACCGTCACCACCGGGCGCGTGTCGACATACCCCTCTTCCTTGCCGTGCGCCTTCTGACCCTCATCCGCAGCCTCGTCGTACCGCCCGTGCGCCGATGCCAGACTCTGTATCCCCGGCTCGCCCGATCCGTACGGATCCAAACCCGCCGCGCGGAGCGACTCCCGGTTCGCAATCCGCTGCTGGATCAGCGGGTGAAGGTCGGTCGACGGCTCGTTGGGTCCGGTCTCAGCGCTCATGCCCAACTCTACCCCGCCCAAACAAAAAAGAGCCGCGTGCGGGATGCACGCGGACTTGTGTCTTCATCTGGCCATCTGGATCTCTGCGATTTGGCCCTTTGTTTAGCCCGCAGCGCTCCTGGACGCCCCGTTCTTGCCGGGCGTCACCGAGAGCACCGGCTCCTCGCGCCGGATCGCGCCGATGTCCTGTGCCAGCTCCGCGATCGTGGACTCCTGAAGCACCTCCAAGACGCCCGAGGCCGCCCGGTCGAGCCGCTCGTGCAGCGCCTTGAACCCGTCACCGAGCTCGTCGAGCTCTGTGCTCGTCCTGGGCTTGCGGATCGGGCCCACTGCCATCACCAACTCGAGAGCGGTCACCTTTCGGGGATCCACCGCCAGGGAATAACCGCCCCCGATCCCGCGCCGACCGCTCACAAAGTGAGTCGCCGCCAGCTGCTGCATGATCTTCGCCAGATACGGCTGCGGCACATCCGCCTGGGTCGCAAGCTCCGCTGCGGGCACCGTCTCGCCGGGCCGAGCCGCAAGAGCACACATCGCACGCAACGCATATTCAGACGTCTGAGTCAGCATCGATCGTCCATCCTCAACTCACTCACCTCCTCCGAGGTGGTCCCCATTGATTTCGAACAATCATTCCACTCTGGATGTTCCGTCAGGCATTATTTCTGATAACCAAATCCGACTTTCGCCACACGGAACACCCCAACCTCGGTGTATCGATCGTAAGCACCTATTAAAAACAGAACAAAATGCGCTCGGTTCTGTCGCTTCCTTCCTTTCATGTGGATATCAAGGTCCGCGTTGCCAACACCACCCCCCTGTCTTTAGAATAAACACTCGGACATCGTTGTCCTTAATTAAGCCGAGCATTGAGAGTTGTTGCCGCGATGCCCAGGACACGATCGATCCCCGAGAAACTCACCCTGGAAAGGGCCCTCCACGTCTTCTGGGCCAGGGGCTACGACCGCGCCTCGGTCGCCGACCTCTGCCGGGCCACCGGGCTCGGGCCCTCGAGCATCTACAACGCCTTCGGCAGCAAGCTGGAATTCTTCAAAAAAGCTCTGGACCACTACCTCACCACGTACGCCTCGCGCGCCACGGACGAGCTCAGCCCCGAGAGGACCGCGTACGCCTCCATCCGGGGATTTCTCCGAGGCGTCGTGACCCTCTGCACCAACGAAAGCTCGCCGCCCGGCTGCTTCCTCATGCAGGGCGGCGGTGCCGGCTCATCCGAAATCTCGGAAGCCTGTGCCGTCACCAACGAGATCAAATCCTCGCTCCAGCACACCATCCGCGACATGCTCAGCGCCAGACAGATCGCCGGCGACACACTCGCCGGTGAACCGCACACACTCTCGCTCTACGTGATGGCCGTCACGCGCGGCCTCTCACAGCTCGCCTGCGACGGCGCGAACAAAGAAGAACTCCTCATCGTCGCCGACCTTGCCGCTGCGAGCTGCGTCAAACAGCACGCCCCGATCAGCCCATCAGACGATCGACCTCTTTGAGACTCGCGCGGTCCTCGTGGGCGACCTCGACCGCCTCCAGCAGCTTGCGGATCACGTCATCGGGCCCCACCTGGTCCGCCTCCGCGTTGAAGTTCGTCAGCACCCGGTGCCTGAGCACGGGCAACGCCGCCGCCTTCACGTCCTCGATATCCGCGTGCGTTCGGCCCGCCAGGATCGCCTTGGCCTTGGCCGCCAGAATCAGGTACTCGCTCGCGCGAGGCCCCGCGCCCCAGCCCACGTAATCCCGCACGACCTTGGGCCGGTCGTCCGCCTCGCCCGGCCCGGGCATCCGCGTCGAGCGCGCCAGGCGCAAGGCGTACCGGATCACGTGGTCCGCCACCGGCGCGTGCCGGATCAGGTGCTGCATCCGACCGATCTCGTCGCCGCCGAGCACCCGCTCGATCACCACCTCGTTCTTGCGCGAGCTCCGCCGGACGATCTCCAGCTCCTCCTCTTCCGTCGGGTACCCGATCTTGATCTGGTACATGAACCGGTCGAGCTGCGCCTCGGGCAACGCGTACGTCCCCTCCTGCTCGATCGGGTTCTGCGTCGCCAGCACAAAGAACGGGCTCGGCAGCGCGTGGATCTGACCGCCCGCCGTCACCTGACCCTCCTGCATCGCCTCCAGGAGCGCCGCCTGCGTCTTGGGCGGCGTGCGATTGATCTCATCTGCCAGCACCACATTCGCAAAGATCGGCCCGTGGATGAAGCACAGCGACCGCTGACCGGTCGTCTTGTCCTCCTGGAAGACCTCCGTCCCCGTGATGTCGCTGGGCATCAAGTCGGGCGTGAACTGGATCCGCGAGAAATCGAGGCTCAGCGCCCTTGCGATCGTCGAGATCAGCAGCGTCTTGGCGAGCCCGGGCACCCCCACGACCAGGGCGTGGCCCCGGCTGAAAATGCACTCGAGCATCTGCTCGATCACCGCGTCCTGCCCCACGACGATCTTCCCGATCTCGGCCCGGAGCCGACCGTGGGCCTCGCTCACCTGCCGAAGATCCTCTGGCATCACATCCGTCATCGCGCACTCCATTGGCCCGGTGAAGTTCTACCAACCCTCAGCCTATCGGCTGCCGCTTTCCTCCTTCTCCCCTCCGGGGAAGAAGGCGCCCCCGCAGCGGGCGGATGAGGGGGGGCCTCCCGGTGCCGTGCGTTCCCGCCATTTCCCCCCAATCCGGGCCCAGCCACAGACGACATTTGGATGTGGAAAACATGTGAGACAAGCGCCGGATGCGCTCGGCTGCGCGACACCTGCCGACACCCGGCACCGCATGAAGTTCCTTTCACCGACACCCGGGCCCGATCTGCCGAGCGCAAACGCCACGCATCCGACACGCTGCCCCCACTCGGCATCCCGCGCCTAAATCACTTCAGAACCGGCGATTGCGGAATTCCCCCCTCGGATCTCCACAAACCGACACGCCTTACTTCTATGACTATGAATCTCTACTCTCTCTTGGAGTAAGAAAGACATACAGAACGAGCCGTGCTCTCCAGACTGAGCCATCCGTTGTTTCATCACCAATGTGATGAATATGGGGATAACCCGTTTGCATGCTCACCCGCCTGATCCGGGATCGCCCGGCTTGCCACGACGCTCCCTGAAGAACGCCCGCAGAAGCTCGGCCGACTCCTCCGCAAGCAGTCCCCCCACGACCTCGGCCCGGTGGTTGAGACGATCGTCCATCGTGATCGCGTAGAGCGTCTGGCACGCCCCAGCCTTGGGATCGCTCGCCCCGAAGACCACCCGCCCCACCCGGGCGTTGACGATCAGCCCCGCGCACATCGGGCAGGGCTCGAGCGTCACCGCCAGCGAGCAGTGGTTGAGCCGCCAATCGCCCACCGCCCGGCTCGCCTCCAGGATCGCGATATGCTCGGCGTGCGCCGAAGGATCGCGGTCCTCCTCGCGCCGGTTGCGCCCCTCACCCAGGACTTTGCCCGTCGCCGTCTCCCAGACCACCGCGCCCACGGGCACCTCGCCGTGCGCCGACGCCTCACGCGCCAGCTCCAGCGCCCGGCGCATCATCGCGGTGTCCACGCTTTGGGCGCTCATGACGCGTCCTGATCTTGGTCCGATTTCTCGGCGGCGTTCTCGACCTTCTTGGCCTTCCGGAAGCCGCCGGCGACCACGCTCGCGGGCATCACCCGCTGGAGGACCATGCCCAGCTCGAAGAGCAGGTACAGCGGC
Source organism: Phycisphaerales bacterium (assembly GCA_041742315.1). Taxonomy (GTDB): domain Bacteria; phylum Planctomycetota; class Phycisphaerae; order Phycisphaerales; family UBA1924. The sequence continues at coordinate 14,485 of JBGSIX010000012.1, forward strand.
CCCGCCAGCAGCATCATCGAGATCGGGTCCGCCGGCGTGAGCACCGCGCCCACCACCATGCACCCCATGACGATGTACCGCCGATACCCCGCCAGGCTCTTGTGGTCGATGATCCCCGCCCAACCCAGCAAGAGCACCACCACCGGCATCTGAAAGCCCAGCGCAAAGCCCAGCGCAAACGTCAGCACCAGCTTGATGTACTCCGTCAGCCGGTACTGCTGCTCGATGCCCACCGAGATCCGCAGCGGCGCGCCCACGATCGTGCGCACGCCCTGGGCGTCCACCGCGATGCACGTCCGCTGCTGGAGCAGCGCCGAGTTGATCCACGTCTGCCCCACCGCGGGCTCGGCCGGGTCGCCCGCGATCACGGGCACGTTGGGCATCTGCGCCATCACCTCGGGCGCGACATCGACGATCTTGGCCGCGCTCATCGAATCCTCGGCGCCCAGCGTCGCGCCGAAGTCGATGAAGAACGCCAGCACCACGGGCAGCATCGCGTAGTACATGAACACCACGCCCGCGATCGTGAGCGTAAAGCTCATCGGCACGAGCACGTACACGAACCGGCGTTCCTGCATGTACAGGCCCGGGCTGATGAACCGCCAGAGCTGGATCAGCACCCACCAGCTGCCGCTGAGAACGGTCAGCAGCATCGCGACCTTCATGTACGCGCCGAACACCTCGACCGGGCTCGTGGCCTGCAGCACCGGGGGCAGGCCCGCCTCGACCAGGGCCTGGCGGACCGGGATCGTCAGGAAGTCCAGCACCCAGCGACCGACCAGGACCGACACCACCAGAAAGGGGATCAGTCCGAGAATGGCGACGAGGAGCCGCTTCCGCAGCTCTTCGAGGTGATCGCCCAGCGGCATGGTCGCCTCGTCAAACAGCCCAACCTGGTCCAGACTCGTGCGAATGGGGCGTCCTCGCTCGGGACAATCGGTAGAAACGATACCGGCACGCAGAGGTTATGCACGTGTCCCGACGGGACAGCCGATCGGGCGCATCCAGCGTGTCAGACCGGATACAAGAGTCAGGACCGGGAGGGCGAGGCAGTGGACGAAGCCGATCTGGTGCGCCGGGCCGCTCGGGGAGACCCCGCGGCTGCGGAGCTGATCTGGAAAGCCCATCGGCGATGGATCGCTGCGGTCCTGCTGGCGCACAAGCCCAGGCAGTCCGACGTGGAGGACCTGCTTCAGGAGGTGGCATTGGCCGTGGTGGAGAAAATCAACCAGCTCGACGACCCCTCGGCCCTCAAGCCCTGGCTCCGGATGGTGGCCGTCAACACCGCACGGGCGACGGGCCGGAAACAGACCCGCCGAAAGGGCCTGCTACGCCTTGTCCGCCCGAATGTCCCCGCCGAGAGCGAGGGCGACCAGGACCTGACCACCGACCTGACCCGCCAGCGACAGGAGCGGGCCCGCCAACTGGGCTCACTCATCGAGCACCTCCCCGACGCCTACCGCGAATGCGTGCTGCTCCGCTGCGCCAGGGGAATGACCCACAAGCAGATCAGCGAGATCACCGGCCTGCCCGAGACGACCGTCGAGACACGCATCGCCCGCGGGCGTCGCATGCTCCGGGAACTCGCGCAGACCTCACCTGACCAACGCGAGGCCACCCTCGCAAGGAGTTCCTCATGAGCGACCAGCTTCACCCCGAACCGAGTGACCGGCGCGACGTGCTGATCGGCCGGATCATTGACGGCGAAGCCTCGGGCCAGGACTGGGCCGAGTTCCGCCAGATCGCCGGCGACGACCAGGCCGTCTTCGCCGAGATCGCCGAACTCCAGGACCTGCGCAAGCGCACCCTCGAGATCGTGGACGACGCGGGCAACATCGCCGACACGATCGAGCTGCCCATGCACATGCACCCCAAGGCGAGCCCGGCGCACCGACTGCGCACCGCGGGCGTCTGGGGCGGCTGGGCCGTCGCAGCGATGGTCGCCATCGCCTGGTCCATCGGGCTCCGCCCGGGCGACCCGCTCATCTTCGGCGAGCAGGGCAACGCGCAGGCCGGCCTGGGCTCAGGCATCATCAACACCGCGGGCGAGGCCTTCCAGAAGTACCTCGACCTCGGCAAGGAATCCGGCTCCGTCATCGGCGAGATGCCCAATGGCATCATCCTCGACAAGCGGCCGCTCGCCGATGGCTCGGGCTACGAGGTCCTCTACATCCGCCCCATCATCGAGCGCGTCGTCGTCAGCGACGGCGACGTGTACCGCCAGATCCAGACCGAATCGGGCCAGACCCAGATTATCCCCGCACCCATCACCCCCACCACCCCCGCATCCCCGAGCACGCCCCAGCCCCTGGCTTGGTGAGCGAGCAGATCACAGACACACACAGGAGCTTGACCATGCGAAACACACCGATCACCAGACTGACCATTGCCGCCGCGATCGCCGCGGCGGGACTCGCGACATCCGCGACCGCGCAGGACGCCCAGGCGCCCAAGGTTTCATCCTCGACCACGATCATGAAATCAGGCGACGGGCAGTCCTACGAGATCAAGCTCCAGGACGGGAAGGTCGTCACCTTCAAGCTCAACGGCAAGAGCGTCGATCCCGACAGCTACAAGGTCGACACCGAGGGCGGGTTCATCGTCCTCAAAGACGGCAACAACGAGCCGATCATCATCGACATCCCACACTTCGATATGAACGAGTTCCCGGGCGGCTTCGCCGTGGTCCCGGGCGTGCCCGCGATGCCTGCGGTGCCCGCTGTGCCTGGCGTTGTCAAGGTTCGCCCCGCGCCGGGCGCGGACAACATCCACTGGTTCGACGGCCCCGATGCGCCCGACGTGCCCGCCGCGATCGCCTGGACGGGCGAAGAACCACCCAAGGTCATGATCGGCATCACGCACGACGAGGTCTCCGAGGATCTCCGCGACGAGTTTGGCCTCAAGGAAGGCGAGGGCATCTACGTTCTTGAGGTTCGCAAGGACCTCCCCGCCGACAAGGCCGGCATCGAGTCGGGCGATGTCATCATCGAAGTCGACGGCCAGCGCATCAACAAGCGTGACGTCCTCATGGACGTCATGAAGAAGCACGAGCCGGGTGACAAGCTCGTGGTCATCATCCTCCGCGATGGCGAGAAGAAGAAACTCAAGCTCGAGCTCGCGCCCTACAACGCCGAGCGACTGGGCGCGCCCCGCGCCCTGACACTCCGCTCCGACGTTCCCGGTCGTTTCAACATCCGCATCAACGACGACGACATGGAGTTGGGCGATCTCGAAGACTTCGAGCCCTTCGGCGACATCGACTTCGATTTCGACATGGAGGGCCTGCCCCCCGAGGCCAAGATGGAACTCGAAAGGGCCCTCCGCAACGCCCGTGAGCAGGCCAACGAAGCCCGGGCAAGGGCCTTTACGCTCCGCCGGGACGCCCAGGGCGAGCACGAGCTGCACGAGCTCAAGATCCGCGAGCAGGGCGACCACATGCACGAGCAAGCCGACAGGCTCCGTGCACATGCCGAGCGCCTGAGCACCGACAGTCGCGATCGAGCGTCGGAGATGCAGAAGCTCGAAGAGCGTCTCGCCAAGCTCCGCGAACTGGGCGAGAACGACCGCCTCTTCCGGGCGGCGCCCAACGGCCGGGCCTTCATCATCGAGCGCGAGGGCGACGCCCGCGGGCTCGCAGACATCAAGCCCGAAGTTCAGGAACTGCTTGTGCAGCGCGACACGCTCTCCGCCCGCAACCGCGAGCTGGAGGCGCGGGTAGACCAACTCGAGCGCAAGCTTGAGGAGCTCATGAAGCGGCTCGAGAAAGACGAAAGCGGAAAGAGCCGGTAACGGAAACCAGCGAAGCGCGTTTCCCAATGACAGACAACCGAGTGTCGGGCCGGCGGGCTACGTGACTCCCCGCTGCCAGCGCCCACTGGCCCGACACCGGCGAACAAGGCAAGGATCGTTTTCCAAACCGGGTTCGCCAGACGAACCGGATCGCACGGGCCACGCCCAGGCGGTCCGGTTTGTTGTTTTCTGGTTCACATTCTCAGTGGCGGAGGCTTCCAGCCTCCGCTGTCACATTCTTTCTGCTCAGCTCCCCTAGGCTCGGTCTCATGACAGACGATCCCCAGCAACCCGAGTCAGTCCCAACACCCGCGACCGAGAGCGCCACTGAAAGCGAAGTCCGCTTCTCCGACTTCGGGCGTGCCGGCCCCGCCGCCCTCGTCGCGGCCTTCCTGCCCGCGATCGGCGGGTTCGTCCTGCTCGGGTCGATCCCTGTCCTGGCGCCCAAGCTCCGGGACATGGGCACGACAGGCCTCCTGCTCTATGTCGCGGTCTTTGCGCTCACCAGCGGCTTTGCGATCCTGCCCACCTTCGCCCAGGCGGCGCTGGGCGGCTACGCCTTCGGGCTCGCGCTCGGGCTGCCCGGGGCGCTCCTCGGCTTCCTGGGCGGGTCGCTCATCGGCTACTTCCTCGCCCGGGGTGTCACGGGCGACGATGCGCTCCGGGGCGTCCGCCGACACCCGAAATGGAACGTCGTGGTCCACGCCTTCTTCCCCGACACCGAGGGCGACGGCTCGCACCGCGGCTTCTGGCGCACGCTGGGCGTCATCACGCTCATCCGGTTCCCACCCAACTCGCCGTTTGCGGTCACCAACCTCGTTCTCGCGTCGGTGAAGGCGGACATTGTCCCGTTTGCACTGGGCACGCTCATTGGCATGCTGCCGCGCACGGCGGTGGTCGTGTACCTCGGCTCGCTCGTGCAGGGCGAACTCTCCAAGGACAACAGCCTCTCGAGCGCCCGCCCGGGCTGGTACCTGCCCGTGGGTATCGGCGTCTCGATCGCGGTCTTGCTCGTTCTGGCACGCCTGGGCGATCTGGCGATCAAAAAAGCCGTCGCACGGGGCGAAATTGTGGTTCCCGAGCCGATTCAAGAAACCGAGCCCGACACCGACCAATGATGCTCAGGCCGCGGGCCGAAGCAACCGGCCGCAGCCCGTGTGTGAGTCCCGGGTACACATTCATCGCACAGCAACACACACGCAATTGTCTCACAAGGGAAACACCATGCACAACACAAAGACTCTGCTCGCCGCCGTTTGCGGCCTTTCGATCGGCTTGACCGCCAGCGCCTCGGCCTCGGGCAGCGAGCCGGGCGTCAAGGGCCCGCAGGACGTCGAGGTCATCTCGCGCGAGGTGCTCTTCGGCAACCCGGAGCGGGCCGCCTTCCAGGCCAGCCCCGACGGCAAGCACCTGAGCTGGCTGGCACCAAAGGACGGCGTGCTGAACGTCTACGTCGCGCCCATCGACAACATCGACGCGGCCAAGCCCGTGACGGACGACGACTACCGCGGCATCCGCCAGTACTTCTGGGCCGAGAACGCGACACACCTGATCTACATGCAGGACTCGGGCGGCGACGAGAACTTCCACGCGTACTCCGTCGAGCTCGCCACCGGCAAAAAAATCGAGCTCACGCCCTTCGAGGGCGCCCGCGCCCAGGTCCAGCAGACCAGCAAGAACTTCCCGAACAACATCCTCGTCACGATCAACAACCAGAACCCGCAGCTCTTTGATATCTATAACATCGACGTCACGACGGGCGAGCGCACGCTTGTCATGCAGAACGAGGGCTACCTCGGATACAACACCGACGACGACTTCAAGGTGCGCTTCGCCGCCCGCTACGAGGGCGACGGCTCGATCAGCTACTTCGAGGTCGACGGCACCACCGTCAAACCCGACGTGTACCTCAATATCCCGAGCTCCGATGCGCTGACGACCCAGATCGTCGGCTTCAACCACTCGGGCGACAAGCTCTACATCATCGACAGCCGAACGGGCAACACCGCCGCCCTCTTCGCCAAGGACATGAAAACGGGCCAGACCGACATGCTCTTCGAGCACCCGAAGGCCGACGTCTCTGGCGCAATGGCCAACCCCGAGACGGGCGAGATCGAAGCCGTCGCGGCGAACTACCTCCGCACCGAGTGGCAGGTCCTGGACACCTCGATCGCAGGCGATCTCAAGTATCTCCGCACCGTGCAGGACGGCGAGATCAACATCAACAACCGCGTCAAGGACGACTCCATCTGGACCGTCACCTACGTCCGCGACGACGGGCCCGTCGAGTACTACATCTACAACCGCGACACAGGCAAGGCCGAGTACGTCTTCAGCAACAGGCCCGAACTCGAATCTAAGCCGCTGGCCAAAATGGAGCCGGTCGTCATCCAGAGCCGCGACGGCATGGGTCTGGTCAGCTACCTCACCCTCCCCGTCTGGTCCGACACCGACGGCGACGCCCGCCCCGAAGAAGCCCTGCCCACCGTACTCCTCGTCCACGGCGGCCCGTGGGCCCGTGACCAGTGGGGCTACAACTCGTATCACCAATGGCTCAGCAACCGCGGCTATGCGGTGCTCAGCGTGAACTACCGCGGCTCGACGGGTTTCGGCAAGAACTTCATCAACGCCGGCAACTTCGAGTGGGCCGGCAAGATGCACGACGACCTGCTCGATGCTGTCAAATGGGCCGAGACCGAAGGCATCGCCGACCCGGACCGCGTAGCCATCATGGGCGGCAGCTACGGCGGGTACGCCACGCTCGTCGGGCTCACCTTCACACCCGACACCTTCGCCTGCGGCGTGGACATCGTCGGGCCGAGCTCCCTCGTCACGCTCCTCAACTCCATCCCACCCTACTGGAAGCCCGCGATGGAGCTCTTCAACCAGCGCGTGGGCAATCTCTCGACCGAAGAGGGCATGGCCCTGCTCGAGTCGCGCAGCCCGCTTAACTTCATCGAGAAGATCAAGAAGCCCCTGCTCATCGCCCAGGGCGCCAACGACCCGCGCGTCAAGCAGGCCGAGGCGGACCAGATCGTCGACGCGATGACCAAGAAGAACATCCCCGTGACGTACGTGCTCTTCCCCGACGAGGGCCACGGCTTCGCCCGCCCGGAGAACAGCATGGCCTTCAACGCCGTCGCCGAGGCCTTCCTCGCCGAGCACATCGGGGGCCGGTACGAGCCGATCGACAACGACCTCGAAGACTCGACCATCATCGTCCCCGCCGGCGCCGACGGCGTCCCCGGGCTCAAGGACGCACTGGGCGAGTAATCCAGAATACTTTCTCATCGGTCATGGGAGTCAGGTGAGAGAGACAGACCAAGACCGGGCCCTGCTCACACACGTGGGCAGGGTCTTTTCATTTCCAAGGACCGAATGCCCCTACACTTGGCCGATGGCCAACGCCGCAGACAAGCTCTTAGCCGACGAGGTCCGCAAGATCGCGCACCTGGCCCGGCTCGCGCCGAGCGCCGAGCAGGTCGAATCCCTGCGCACCGAGCTCTCGGACATGCTCGCGATGGCGGCCTCGCTCACCTCTGCGGACCTCGACGAGGTCGAACCCATGACCAGCGCCGTCGAGGCGATCAACCGGCTCGCCGACGACGAGCCGGGCGACACACTCACCCCGGCCGACATCGAGCGGCTTGCCCCCGACACCGATCCCGACGGCTCCATCCGCGTCCCCCGCGTGCTGGGCGATTCCGCCGGCGCCTGACTCTCCCCTCCCCCGTCGCCGACGGGGGGAGGTGTCTGCGAAGCAGACGGAGCGGGTCCTGGACCGACTTACGAAGCCGAGATCAGCCACGCCACGAGCATGAAGATGGTCGTGTTGTGCAACGCGTGCGCGGTCATGCACCCGATGATCGAGCCCCGCCACTCCCGGCAGAACGCGAACGACGCGCCCAGCGCGATCACGGGCAGGAGCATCAGTACGTCGTACTGGTGCAGCGCCCCAAAGAGCAGCGCACTGACGAGCGCCGAGAGCACAAAGCCCATCCGGCTCCGCAGGTGCCGGAACAGCGCCCCGCGCATGATGCTCTCCTCGACCAGCGGCGCCCAGAGCGTCACGAGCGAGCCGAGCACGATCATCGTCAGGACATCCGACGTCTCGAGCATCTCGAACACCGGGTTCGTCAGCGGCGGCTCGATCACGGAACCCGCCTCGCCCGAAACAGACGACCGAAGCATCTCGCGCAGCAGGACAAGCACCCACGAGCCGAGGGCCGCCATGAAGTACACGGGCACGCTCGCCAGATAGACCATGAGGCCCGCCGAAATCTCACGGACGACGCCTCGGGGCGCAACAAACCCCATGTCGGCGCGCCAGCGTGTAAAGCTCACGCCGCGCAGCAGGGGCCAGAAGATCGAGAGCACGATCAGCCACTGCAAGCCGAACTGCGCCCAGACCGGGATCCTGCCCTCGACGAGCCCGCTCAAGACCTGCAGCACCATGAAAGAGGCCACGAAGACGGCGAACGTCTCCAGGTACACGCTCCCCCCGGGCACCGGGGCGCGGAAGTGCATCCTGAGCGAGCCCGTGCCGAGTTTCACGACGAGCACGATAAAGAGCACGATCCCCGCGATCAGCGCCAGCACGACGAGCAATCCGAACCCGCCCAGGCCGATGATGAGCACCCCGCCGCCGTCGATCAGGTCGGTCCGCTCGGGGTCGTTATTGTCCTTGCCGAAGCTGAGCGCGAGTCTGGCGTGCCAGCCGTGGTGATCGAGGAGCTGTTGTTTCTGTTCTTCGGTGAGCGTTTCGCCCGCGTAGATCCGGTCGAGCAGGTCGATGTCTTCGAGCAGGCCCGAGACGTAGGCCTGATCGAGCACGCCGCCGAGCGCCAGGAGTTCGTGCGCCGCGTCGTCGAGCGCCTCTCGGCCCTTCTTGGCGTCGTAGATTTCCGCCTCCACGATCGCCAGGCGCACGCGGTCAGCCGGGCTGGACGCGATGTCGCGGAGCGACTTCATGTACGAGCCGGCGTTGATCGAGGTGGTGTCCTTGCTCTCAAGCCAGCGCGTCGTGTGCTCGAGCCGGACCAGGAACCGCGACATCAGGCCGAAGGTCTCGCCCCGGCCGGCCGGGTGGATCTCCTGGGCCTTGGCCTCGGCGTTCCTGGTTGCGTTTGAGACCGAACACTGCTGGAGCGTCACCACGACGACGAAGGCCGGGATGAGCATGAGCAGGGTCAAAAGCCCGGCTCGGCGTGAGCCCGGATCGGTCCGCCGGCCGTCTGCCCGGGGCGGGATCGGCGAATCCGGCAGATCCTGGGCGGGCAGTTCGGGCGGCATCTGGTCGGTCATGGGAACGTCCGGGCTCGGGGCAGGGGCAATCGGGCTCAACTCCACCATCGGCCCAGCCCCCCGGGACAATTGACACGGGCCGGGCACGCGCTAGGCTATGGACCCAGATCACCGGTGGTGGCCGGCGTTCTTGGGTACGGAAGTCACAAGCATGGGAAAGGCCCTCTTTCCCCCGCCCCGCCCGGTAGGCGGCGAGTTCAACGAGCATCGGCCCACGCGCGACCTTCTCGCACGGGCCAGCACAGGAGCGCCCCCATGCGGACGCATGAAGCAGCCTCGGCACGCCGCCGTGAAACAACCCTCGCCAAGGCCGGCGACGTCCAGCGCCAGTGGAAGATCGTCGACGCCGAGGGCGTCTCGCTGGGCCGCCTGGCCTCCGACGTCGCCCTCGTGCTCATGGGCAAGCACCGCCACGAGTACACCCCACACATCGACACGGGCGACAACGTCATCGTCATCAACGCCAACAAGGTCGGGCTCACCGGCATGAAGGCGCAAAACAAGCTCAAGTACCACTACACGGGCTACCCGGGCGGCCTCAAGGCCGAGACCTTCGGCCAGGTCCGCCAGGACCGCCCCGAGCGCCTCATCGAGGACGCCGTCAAGCGCATGCTCCCCAAGAACCGCCTCGGGCGCCACATGCTCAAGAAGATGAAGGTCTTCCCGGGCAGCGAGCACCCGTACGCCTCTCACCAGCCCGAGACGATGAAGATCTGATCACGCCTTCGCACACGCCAAGGACAAGCATTTCAAGCGAGAACACATGAGCGACCAGAACGAGAATCAGAACCAGCCCGCCACCGGCGGTCTCAATCTCTCCGAGGCCATGCCCGGCTCCGCCTTTGGTGACGTGCTCCTGGGCGGCGAGGCCCAGGACGTCAACACGCGCCGCGAGCGCACCGCAATCGCCGCCGACAAGCACGGCTGGTGGTGGGCGGTCGGTCGCCGAAAGAACGCCGTGGCACGCGTCCGCATGAAGAACGCCGACGGCAACGGCACCATCAAGATCCAGAAGACCCGCAAGCTCTTCAAGACCGTCGATGAGTACTTCACCGAGACACAGGACCGCTTCGACGTGAACGCACCCCTGAAGGTCACCGGCACCGACGGCAAGATGGACATCGTCGTCCGCGCCCACGGCGGGGGCCACACGGGCCAGGCACAGGCCATGCGACTCGCCATCGCCCGCGCCCTGCGCGACTACGACCCCAACCTCGAAGACGTGCTCCGCGAGCACGGCTACCTCACCGTGGACGACCGCCGCGTCGAACGCAAGAAGTACGGCCAGCCCGGCGCCCGCAAGCGCTTCCAGTTCTCGAAGCGATAATCAACACGGACCCTCCGATCCGGGTCCGACAATTTCAGTTCTCGCTCCGCCGCCCGGCTTCCAAGGCCGGGCGGTCGGCTTTTTGCTCGCCCGTCACCCCCCTCGCGGTAGACTTCCACCTCACCGGGAGTCCCTATGCGAGCACCACTGGAGATCATCGATGCAGGAGAGCGATCGCCTCGCCGCGAGAGATCGGCTGACGCCCGCGGCGAGGCGCCTGGAGCTGCTGCGCTCGCGTCGGACGCGCACCGCGCCGGACCGGTCCATCCAGCACCCCGTGACCGCGATCGCGCTCCAGCTCCAGCAGGCCAAACGCGACGCGGGCCCGATGGCCACCCTCTGGAACGAGCTGATCCCGCAGGAACTCGCCCGGCACACGCGAATCCGAGTCGACAAGGGCACGCTCCGCGTGAGCGTCGCGGACAGCTCCTGCCGATTCGCGCTGGACAGGCTCCTGCGAGCGGGCATCAAGGACCAGCTCATCAGAAAGTCCCCGGTGCCCATCCGAAACGTCAGGCTCGAGGCCACGACTTCGCCGCCAGCGCCGGCTGGCGCCCCGCGTTCGACAACCCGCAGCACCAGGAACAGATCATCCTGATGCTCGAAAGCCGACACGGGCTCTGCCCGCGCTGCGGCTTCGACCTCATCGGCCAGGAACGCCCCGACTGTCCCGAGTGCGCCTGGCTCATCGACCCCGCCAAGCTCATCTTCCCCGACGCCCCGCCAAGGCCCGGCTACACCGCGCTGCTCGCAAGCGCCAGTGCCGCCCACTGGATCACCATCGCGATCCTCTGCTTCGCGCTCAACCCGGTCATCGCGGGCCTCGTGCTCCCTGTCGCCTTCATCGCCCAGCTCGCCACGACCTGGAAGCTCCTCACCCACGCGACCGAACCGGAATCCTTCACGAAGCTCGACGCCCTGCGCCGCCGCCCACATTGGCACGCGGCCCTCGGCTCGCTCGCCCTAGGCCTCGCCGGCGCGGTGGGGGCGTTCCTGTACTGGACACTGAGCTGATTCTCCCTCCTCCCCCGTCGCCGACGGGGGAGGTGTCTGCGCAGCAGACGGAGGGGGCACGGCTTCCTCCCTCTCCCGCGCCCCGCAGGAGAGGGTGCCGAGCAAAGCGAGGCGGGTGAGGGTCTTTATCTTTGACGAGCCCGAAGCGCGAGCGAGGGTGTCTCACAAAAGCACGCAAAGACCCTCGCTCGCGCTTCGGGCTCGTTGTGGTGATGCGTTAGACTCACACCGAGATGGACGACCGCGAACTCATTCTCACCTACCTCGCCGACCACGACTACCCCTGCCCCTACTGCCAGTACAACCTCCGCGCCATCCGCGAGCCCCTCTGCCCCGAGTGCGGCGAAATGCTCGCCCTTCACCCCGACGCCATCTGCCTCGCCCGCGCGACCGACAGGCGCATCCTCACGCCCGTCCGGGGCCTCTACCGCACCGCGATCGCGGGTCTCATTATCCCGATCGTGTTCTACCTCATCATGACGATCGCCATCGCCACACAATGGCCGGGCATCGGCCAACTCGGCTACCAGAACATCGTCGCCTTCGTGGGCCTGATCGTGCACCCGGCGCTGCTCGCGCTGCTCATCTGGCAACGCCGGCGATTCTTCAGGCTGAGCCCGCGATGGGGCTATGTCGTCTCCCTCTCGACGTGGTACTGGGCGATGATCCCGATGGCCGTCGTCGTGGTCAGCATGCTCTGGACGATGGCGGTGTCGCAGTATGTCTGAGGCAGAACCACTCATCACCTACCTCGCCACGCACGACGCGCCGTGCCCGTCCTGTAAGTACAACCTGAAAGACATTCAAGGAACCAAGTGCCCCGAGTGCGGCGAGGAAATCGATCTGTATGAACTGACGCGCCCAAGCACAAAGCCAAGTGTTCGAAACATCGGCTTGTTCTTGTATGTCACGAACATATGCGGAATGCTGCTCATCGCACCGGTGTGCTCGCCGGTGTTGATGCGATTTATAAAGGGCGACTACCCGACGCGATCGAATTCGAGCTACGCCTATTACGAAGTTGTGCTGCCAACCACCTCGGCGATTCTGGTTGGCCCTTATCTCCTGCTGCTGTATCTTCTTATCACGCGGTCACACAAACCACTGACCACGCGGTGGGCGATGTGGTTGCTGCTGAATCCGGTCTCGCTTGGAGTGATGCTCACTTTGCTTGCCAATTTGACGATGGTGCTCGCGGCCGCCCTTGTTTGGGATTAGACGATCCAACCTCCCCCAATCAACGTATAGATCCCCGGGCCAGATGCCGATAACGCCTCTAGCCCAGGAGAAGCCATGCTCCCAGCCGCCTCATCCCGCGTCTCCACCGATCTGCCGCCCAACCTCGTCGAGCACATGCTCAACATCCGGGCCAAGGCGATCGAGTACGGCCTCGACTTTTACGACGTCGTCTTCGAGGTCCTCGACTTCGACACCATGAACCAGATCGCCTCCTACGGCGGGTTCCCCATCCGCTACCCCCATTGGAGGTGGGGAGCCGAGTACGACAAAATGTCCAAGCGAGATGCCTACGGCCTCGGGCGCATCTACGAGATGGTCATCAACAACGACCCGTGCTACGCCTACCTCCAGGAATCCAACGCCGAGGTCGACCAGAAACTCGTCATGGCGCACGTCTTCGGGCACGCCGACTTCTTCAAGCACAACTTCTGGTTCTCCAAGACCGACCGCAAGATGATGGACGCCGTCGCCAACCACGCGATGCGCGTCCGCCGGCACATCGACCGCCAGGGCCAGGAAACCGTCGAGCGGTTCATCGACGCGTGCCTCTCGATCGAGCACCTGATCGATCCGCACTCGGTCTTCATCGACCGCGACGGCGCTGTCGATGAATCGCCGTACACCCCGAGCCGACTGCCCGCCAAGGACTACATGGAGTCCTTCATCAACCCGGCCTCCGTCATGGAAGCCCAGAAAAAGGCGCACGAGGAGAAGGCCAAGAAGTCCAAGGGCCGCGTCCCCGCCAAGCCCACGCGCGATGTGCTGCTCTTTCTGATGCGAAACGCCCGGCTCGAAGACTGGCAGTCCGACATCCTCTCCATCATCCGCGACGAGAGCTACTACTTCGCCCCCCAGGCGCAGACCAAGGTCATGAACGAGGGCTGGGCGACGTACTGGCACAGCAAGATGATGACGCGCCACTTTCTTGAGGCCCGCGAGGTCATCCACTACTGCGACCAGCACTCGGGCGTCGTGCACATGGCCCCGGGCGGGTTCAACCCCTATAAGATCGGGCTCGAGCTCTGGAAGGACATCGAACGCCGATGGGACTCGGGCCAGCACGGCCAGGCTTGGGAAGCCCTCGACGACATGGGCGCCAAGAAAAAGCACGACGACAAAAGCCTCGCCGGCCGGGCCAAGATGTTCGAGATCCGCAAGATCTACAACGACGTCAGCTTCATCGACGAGTTCCTGACGCCCGAGTTCGTCGACAAGTTCAAGATGTACCAGACCGGCGTCGACCCGCGCACGGGCGAGACCAAGATCGTCAGCCGCGACTTTGAGCGCGTGAAGCAGACCCTGCTCTACCGCCTGACCAACATGGGCCAGCCGATGATGTACGTCGTCGACGCCAACTACATGAACCGGGGCGAGCTGTTCCTGGCCAACAAATGGAACGGCCTCGAAGTCGACGCCTCCAAAGCGCTGCCCGTGCTCCAGAACCTCTGCATGATCTGGGGCCGACCCGTGCACCTGCAGATGCTCCTCAATGAGGAGATGCACCTGATCACCTGCACAAGCCCCGAGGGCGAGCCCAAGGTCACCGACATCGGCCCGATCACGAGCCAGAAAATCACCGACGACACCCCCGCCCCGGCGCACATCGTGATCTGAACCAGTTCACCCACGGCTCCTGATCTTCCCCACCATCGAAGCCGCCTTCACCTCCACACCCTTGAGCCGGCTCTCGAGCGCCTCACGGTTGGGGGCGAATTCCATCGCCGTCGTCACGTTCACGGCCTCCTGCTCCACAAGCTCGACGAGCGATTCCGTAAACGAGCGCATGCCGTCGGCCTTCGAGCCGTTGAGGATCGCGGGCAGGTCGTCGTCGCGGCCCTCGCGGATCGCCTCGCGCACCGAGGGGTTCATCAGGAGCACCTCCGTCGCGGGCACGGTGCTGCTCTCGAAATCCTCAAGCGCGGGCAGGAGCCGCTGGGCGCAGATCGCGCGGAGCGAGTTGGACAGGCTCATCCGGATGAACTGCCGCTCCTCGGGCGGAAAGAACTCCAAAATGCGACCGAACGACTGCATCGTGTCGGCCGTGTGCAGCGTCGCAAAAACAAGGTGCCCCGTCTCGGCGGCCTGGATCGAGGCCAGCATCGTGTTCTTGTCGCGCATCTCCCCGATGAAAATCACATCCGGGTCCTGCCGAACCGCCGAGCGCATCGCGTCGGCGAACGAGTGCACGTCGATCCCCAGCTCCCGCTGGCTGATGATCGATTTCTTGGGCGTGAACCGGAACTCGACCGGGTCCTCGATCGTGATGATGTTCACGTCCCGCACCGAGTTCACGTGATCGATCATCGCCGCGAGCGTGGTGCTCTTGCCCGAGCCCGTCACGCCGCAGACGATCACGAGCCCCTCGTGCGTCTGATCGACGAGCTTCTCGTACACCTTGGGCAGGTGGAGCGATTTGTACGTCGGGATCTCCGCCTTGACGCGCCGGATCGCGGCGTGCACATGCCCGCCCGCGAGGTACATGTTCACGCGGAAGCGCTCGCCGTTGTCGAGATGGGCCGCGAAGTCGAGCGCGCCGTGTTCCACAAACCGCTCGCGCTGCTTCTCGTCGAGGAGCGGGTCCAGCATGTGGTCCGCCTCGTCCTCGGTGAGCGGGTCCGTGTTGACGCGCTTGAGGTGCCCGCCCACCCGGTACACCGGCGGCATCCCCACCTTGATGTGCAGGTCCGAGGCGTCGAGCTGGGCCATCGCCGCCAGAAGCCGCTTGATGGAATGCGAGCCCTCGATCATCGCCGGCCCCAGAATGCGGAGAACGCCGCAGCCAGAGTGTACCAGACGTTCCAGAAAGCCGGAATTTGGGCACAATGGGGGACTTGTGAGGGCTGCGCTGACGCGCCTTCCCGTGATTCAGGTGGTGAACATGGGCAAGCCTGGGTTTGAAAGGCACCTTCTTGGTGCAGCCTTCGCTGCGACAACCTTTGCCCCCGCCCGGGGGCGGCCGTGCGGGTGAAAGCCTTCGCGACCGCCCCCTCGCCCTTTTTCACTCAAAAACCAGCGAGCACCGCGCGGATTGCGGTGCATCATACATGTAACGCCAATCCAGGGATGTTTCTATGCGCACACGGCTTGCCGCCATCATTCTCTTCCTGCTGCTCTCACCCCTCGCCCGCGCGCAGAAAGACCATTACGCCGACGCGTTGGCCACCGGCACCGCCGACGGCTCAAGCTGGGTCAACGCATTCACATCCCTCCAACAAGCGGCCGATGCCCTTGCACCAAGAGACACGCTCCACACCCGCGGGACGTTCTTTGAAACGGTCACCATCAGCACCGAAAGCGTCACCATTCTGGGCGACTCAGACCCCACCAAACCAACATGGATCCGCGGCGACCGCTACGGCTCCCCCGAGAAGTGGACCCCGGCAGGGCCGGAGGGCGTCTACGTCTACCAGGACGTGAGCCAACTCATCGGCAGCACTCTCAAGCCGGGCTCCGTCGTCTACGACTACAAACGCGACACACTCACCGGTTCCGTGACCGGCATCGATCTCCGGCGCTTCTATTCAGAACTCCACGCAAACGGCGCAGGCGTGTACTTCGGCCACCTCATCAAGTGCAACGGAATCAGCGACGTCTCCGGCACCCCAAGCTCCTGGTGGTGGGACTTTGCCAACGACCGCGTCTACGTTCATATCCCCGCTGGCGCCGCCTTTCGACCCCGCCAAACTCAGTGTTTGCATCAACGGCAAGAACGGCATCTCAGTCACCGCCGACAACGTCCGCGTCTCGGGTGTCAACACACTCTGCACCCCGGGCATCGAATCGAACAACGGCTACGGCCTCAAGGGCACCGGCACAATCTCCGTCACCTTTGAGAACGCGGACATCATTGACCCCGGATGGCACGCCGCCGGCGTCGAAACCGGAAGCCCACACGATTGCACACTCCGAAACATCCGCGCCTGGTCATCGGGTGCCGACCTGCGTCCGCGTACTTCAAGCTCGACGGGGCCGGGCGCATCTACATGGACCTCTGCACCATCCACGCCGAGAACGACAACCCAATGAAAAATCTCATCCGCACCACCTCCGGCGGGATCTACGCCAGGCAGTGCGTTTTCAGCGCCAAAGGCCAGTTCAACCTCATGCTGATCTGGCAAGACGGCTGGGACACGTTCCAGAACAACCAGAACTTCCAGCAATGCTATTACGCCGGCCCCGTCACGCTCGCGGCGCACCCCTGGCTCGCGCCACGATCACAACAGTGGTGGCTCAACACCATCGACCCAAACGCCGCCTTCGCCCAGCCCGCGAAATTCATCGGGCCCGACGGCTCGAACCTCAGGCCCATGCCCGGCTCGGCCCTCGACACCGCGCGATCTTCCAGGCCGCTGATCGAACTCATCACCCTCGCCGACATCGACGGCAATCCCTACAACCAACACTACGGCGCCTCACAATCACCCTGCCGCGCCGACGTCAACCGCGACGGCCTCGTCTCCCCCGCCGACTTCAACGCCTGGATCGCCGCGTTCAACCGGGGCTGCTGAACCGCACCAACCGCCCAACCAACGAGCCCCTCGCGCAAGCGAGGGACTCCCAAAGAGCCGCGGGCGTGAGCACGCGGGTGGGGTGATTTGAGAGTCCAATGTAGCTCAACTACGGATTCAACATGTAACCAGAGGCCTTCAGCAACTGAATGGTGCGTCCAAATTGCGAGTTCGCAACGGTTGTGCCAAGCAACGGCGAGATTTCTGCGAGCATGTCACCCAAGGCAAGCAGGCGAACAGGATTGCCCTCCAGCGCATCCTGAAACCGCGCATGTGCTTCCCAATCGGCCCGATTTCCTTTGATCACGGTCACCGCAGTGATGTATGTAAATTCTCGCGTTCCCGTAGCGGATTCAACCGCTGAAATAAAGGCCTCGCTCCACTTTGGACGCATCAATTCCCTGAAGGATTTCCATGTTGGTCGACCGGATCGCACTTTGTCGTACACCAGTTCATCAAGTATGGCACTCACGGGGAATCCGGATTGCCAACTTTTGCAACTCACAGCGAAGACGCGATCGGGCCCATGGAGCTTTGGATGAATGCCAAGCACGTCGATATCGCTGTGATTGGAATCCCGTTGTCTCTCGAAGTTGGGGTGGTCTTTGCGAGGTAAAAACTTGATGTTGTGTATTGTAAAATAGCCTCGAGATTGTAAATAATCATCTACAAGCTGCTCAAGGATATCTTCTTTCATCATCAGTCCCATCGCCGAGTCATGGATGACCTATACACACGGGATCTGCAATGCACGATTCCCGTTGACTACTCCCCCACCCCAAGCTCCTTGACGAGCCCATCAAAGTGATCAATCCCATAGAACTCGATCACAAGCTTACCCTTGGTCCCCGCGCGGTTGGTCTGGATCTTCACCTTCGTCCCGAGCCGATCGCCCAGACGCCGTTCGAGATCCGCGTGCACGGCGCTCCGCCTGGCGGGCTCGGGCGCCTCGGCCGCCGCCTTGCCCGCGAGCGCATCCTTGGTCCTTCGCTCGAGCTCGCGCACCGACCACTCCTCCTTGGCCGCCTTGAGTGCGAGGTCGACGCGGGTTTGTCCGGGCGGGAGGCCGAGCAGCGCCTTGCCGTGGCCCGCGACCAGCTCGTCCGCGGCGATCAGCGTGCGGATCTCGTCTTCAAGTTCCGTTAAACGAATGAGGTTTGACACGCTCGACCGGTCCATGCCCAGCTTGTCGGCGACCTCCTGCTGCGTGAGCCCGAACCGCCCGACGAGCTGTGATAACGCCTCGGCCCGCTCGATCGCGTTCAGGTCCTGCCGGTGCACGTTCTCGATGAGCGCCAACTCCGCCGAGTCCCTGTCCCCGGCCATCCGCACGATCGCGGGAATCCGCTCGAGCCCGGCGATCCGGGCCGCCCGCCACCGCCTTTCGCCCGCGATGAGCTCGTACCTGCCCCCCGTCCCCCCGCTCCCGCTGCCGGGCCGAACCAGGATGGGCTGCATCAGGCCATCCTCAACGATCGACTTGGCGAGGGACTTGAGCGCCTCCTCATTGAACACCCGGCGAGGCTGGTTTCTGTTCGGTATAATCGAGGCGACGGCAATGTCCGTCATTTTGTATTCAGATTGATTCTGTTCCTCGACAACTTGCGGCTGGGCTGGGGCGGTTGAGGTCGGTGCCGGCGTGCCGGGTTTGGCGGGATCCGCCTGGGGAGTTGGCGTGGGCGAGGTGTCCACGGCGACGGGGCTCCCGATCATGCCGCTGAGCCCGCGCCCGAGGCGACGACGCTTGTTCGATGTGCCGATAGGGTCCGACTCACTCATCCGGGGGCCTCCTTGCCAATGGCGCCGACTCCCCCTAGCTTACGCGCCATGACCCCCCCATCGCAATCCGAGCTGAAGCAGACCTACGCCAAGCCCGAAGTCATCGCCCGTGGCCTGCTCGCTCGAGACTCCTCAGTCCTCGTCTGCCGGAACTTGGCCAAGGGCTACTGCTACCTCCCGGGCGGGCACGTCGAGCCGGGCGAGCTGGCAGCCCAGTCCCTCGCCCGCGAGTTCGAGGAAGAAACCGGGCTCGCCATCCGGACGGGCACACCCTCGCTCGTCGCCGAGGTGCTCTTCGGCAAGGCCGGCCACGAGATCAACGTCGTGTTCCACGTGGAACATCGGGGCGAGCTGCCCGAGGTGGTCGAGAGCAAGGAGGCCGACATCGGTTTCGAGTGGCTCGAGGCTGCGGCGATCGTGGACGCCGACCTTCGGCCCCGGGCCATCAAAGCCTGGCTCGTGGGTGGCGGCCTGATCCGGCACGGGGGCGTCGAGTTCGTCTCCGACCGCCAGACGGACTGAATCGTACTTTTCTGTGCGATTTGCGTGCTCTTTACGGACCAAGGCTCATCCGCAGCCCCCGCCGGCCGATAGGTGGCTCGTGGCGGAAGACCAACACCAACGATCCTCGCCGGAACGGGTCCAGTCCCTGATCGACCAGCTCGCCGGGCACGTCTCGCAGCTCGATCAGGAGGTGGACGCCATGCGCCGGCGTCACGGGACGGAGCTGGCCGCCGCCCTGCTCGCCCACGAGGTCAGCAACATCCTGACCCCAGGTAGGGCCCTGGCCCAGCTCGCCCTCGCCAGGCCCGAGGACCGTGAGCTCTCCCAGCGGGCCCTCCAGCGGCTCGTGACCAGCATCGACCGGACCACCGAGATCGCCAACACCGTGATCGAGATCACCGAAGGCCAGGTCGCCTCGGGCCGGGACGAGACCGAGGTCCTGATGGCGGCCCGCGAAGCGGTGGCCTCGCTCGGCGAGGACCCGGGGAGCCTGGGGATCACGATTGAGCTCAAAATCGACCCGGCGCTCCGCGTTACGATGTCGAGCGTCGCTCTTGTGCAGGTGCTCGTGAACCTGGTCCGCAATGCGATCCGTTCGATGCAGGGGGCCCAGCGGGGGACCCGGATTTGTATCGAGGCGGTGCGGGCGGAATGTTCCACGTGGAACACCGGTGCGGTGCGGTTGGCGGTGGTGGACGACGGCCCGGGCATCGAGCCGGGCATGCGCGAGCGGATCTTTGAGCCATTCGTGCGGACGACCGAGTCGAAGCGGCAGGGGGGCAAGGGCCTCGGACTCTCGATTTGTCGTCAGCTTGTGATCGCTGCGGGCGGCGAGATCGAGGTTTCGTCGACCCACGGCCACGGCGCGTGCTTCTCGATGATCCTGCCCACGGGCGGGGTTCGCACGGAGCGGGCGGCCTAACAAGACCCCCGCCGTCCGCTGCGCAGACACCTCCCCCGTCAGCGACGGGGGAGGGGAGTTATGCCATCGGCAGGATGACGACGTCCCGCGGGTCGATGTGCATGCCGACTTGGGTGGTTGATTTACTGAGGTGCTCGGCGGTCGGGTTGAGTTCGCTCACCGCGAGCGACTGGCCCATCGTCTGCTCGCCCAGACGGACTTGGTGCTGGGCGATCTCGCCCAGGTAGATCGATTCGAGCCGCTTGCCGGGGAGGGCGCCGGGCGTGCCGGCCTCGACGAGCCGGATCGACTCGGGGCGGACGGAGCAGAGGACGCGCTGGCCCTGGGCGAACGTGTCGCCCGATCGGATGGAAGCCAGAAGCTTTCCGGCACTGGTCTCGAGGGCGAGTCGATCGGGCGCGTCGTGGCCCGAGACTTTGGCCTCGATGAAGTTGGTCTCGCCCAGGAAGCTGGCCACGAACTGGGAATCCGGGTTGCGGTAGAGGTCCTGGGGGGTGCCGATCTGCTGGATCCTGCCGGCCTTCATGATGGCGATCCGGTCCGCCATCGAGAGGGCTTCTTTCTGGTCGTGCGTGACATAAACCGTTGTCAGGCTGGCACCCTTGCAGATCCGTCTAATTTCAGATCGAAGATCTAATCTGAGCTTGGCATCCAGGTTCGAGAGCGGCTCGTCCAGCAGCAGGACGTCGGGCCGGATGACGAGGGCACGGGCGAGGGCGACGCGCTGCTGCTGGCCGCCCGAGAGCTGGTTGGGTTTGCGCCGGGCGTACTCGACCATCTGGACGGCTTCGAGGGCCTCGGTCACCGAGCGCTGCTTGGCACCGGCGGGGACCTTGCGGATGTTGAGCCCGAAGGCGACGTTCTGCTCGACGGTCATGTGGGGCCAGAGGGCGTAGCTCTGGAAGACCATGCCCGTGTTTCGCTTGTTCGGGGGGGTGTTGGTGACCTCTTTGCCGTTGAAGGCGAGGGCGCCCGAGGTGGGCTCGATGAAGCCGGCGATCATGCGGAGGAGGGTGGTCTTGCCGCAGCCCGAGGGCCCCAGGAGGAAGAAGAGCTCTCCCGGCTCGATGGTGAGCGAGACGTGATCGACGGCGGTGGCCTTGGAGGGCCCGACGCCGAAGGACTTGGTGATCTGGTTGAACTCGATGCGGGTGCTCATGTTGGGCAGAGGATAGCGATTTCAAGGCGTCCAAGAGGCGGGGGCGAGGTATAGTGCCGATGCGGCTGACTGGCTTTCGTCCGGTGTGATACGGCCCGCTGTCTCAACCACAAGGAGCTTTCCGATGCGTTCGCGAATGACGATGGCGTTGGTGGTCGCCTGTGGTGTGGCGCGTTCGGTGGGCGCTCAGGGGGCATCGGAGAGCTATCGGCTTGTGGAGCTTGGCTTGGTCTCCGGTGCGACCGAGATCAGCGTGAGGGCGATGAACAACAGCGGCGAGTCGGTGGGTTCGCGCGGGACGGGGGCGGGCACTCGGGCGGTGGTGTGGGGGCCGACGGGGATGGGTCGCAACCTCGGTTTGGCGCCGGATGTGACGTCGGCGACCGCCCTGGGCATCAACGACGAGGGGACGGTGCTCTACCGCGGTCTGACCGGGGCGGGGGCGGGCTGGTACTCGCGCTCGGGCGACGGGGCATACACGAAGCTGGAGGCGCCCGCTGGTTATGAGGTGGTCTTGGCGAGTGCGATCAACGCCTACGGGGAAGTGCTGGGGGCGCTGGGCCAGATCGACGGACAGGGGCCGCAGATCGTGGCGGTATGGCGTCCGACGCCTGGAGGTCTCGTTCTCGAGATGTTGACGCCGACGACCCACAACTTTGCGCGAGGGCATGCGTTGAACGACGCGGGCATCGTGACGTCGTCATCTGGCACCACGGGCTTCGGCCCGACGCTGGTATTGGACCGTCGCACCGGCGAGGTCGAAGAGATCGAGACGGAGGGACAGTTCACCGATCCCAATGCGGTCAACAACGAGGGGAACGTGGTGTATGTCTTCGATCAATTTGATTCGGATGCGCGCACGGAAGTGACAGGGCTTGGCACCGTTCGCGGCTTCGGGTGTGATTTACCCGGACGTTGTGAGTTCGAGTCCCGGGTCGTAGGCCTGGCGATCAACGAGCGAGCACACGTCGTGGGACGGAGCAACACCGTGTTCGTGGATGATGACGGCTTTCCGAAGTCCACGGAGGACACGAACGGCGCCTTCGTGTGGTCCGAGGAAACAGGCACGCTCCGCCTGATCGATCTGGTTGTCGAGGGCAACATCTCGGGTTGGGAGTTTGATGTTGCGGTCGACATCAATGACGCCGGCTGGATCGTGGGCAACGGCACCAAGGACGGCCAGCCCCGGTCGTTCCTCCTGATCCCGCGCGAGCCCTGCGCGGGGGACACGAACCGTGACGGTCTGGTGACGCCGGCGGACTTTGCCGCGTGGATTTCGGCGTTCAATGCGGGCTGCGACTGAGTCGCGCCGGGCGTGGAGGCCCGGCCCGTTCGAGCGTTGCGGAGGGTGGGACACATGGTCTTTGAGCTTGGAGAAATGTGATGCGTGTCTGTGCAAGGGTTTGGGTCGCGGGGTTGTGCGTGCAGGGTTTCGCCGGTGGCGCGATCGGCCAGCATGTGCCGGAGGCGTACACATTGGTCGAGCTGTCGGGGACGATCGGTTCGACGGGGAGCCGTGCGTCGGCGCTGAGTAACACGGGCCTGATCGTCGGCGCGATCGAGGAATCGGGGGCGCTGAGCCCGGTGATCTGGGACGCGTCGGGGGCGTTGGTGTCGTTGCTCGCGCAGCCTGTCGGCGCGACGTCCTCGGTGGCGCGAGATGTGAACGACGAGGGGTCGGTTCTGGTCGAGGCGATCGGTGGATCTGGCGCGTCGTTCGTGTACGCGTCCGATGGCGCGGTGCTTCCGGTCCCGATCCCTTCGGTGCTGTCGTACTCGGATATCGGCGCGTCGATCAACGCGCGCGGCGATGTCGGCGGCGTCGGGTACCGGCCGGCTCCGGATGACAAGGGACAGTATGTCGGGGTGCTGTGGGAGCGCACGCCGACGGGGATGGAGGCTTCCTTCTTTGGTGGGGACGAGAATGAAGCGTACATGACGCCGCACGTGACGGACTCGGGTCTCCTGGTGACCGGGGGCGCCGACGGCGGGGGTGCGCGGATCCGTTTCTTTGATCCGAGGACGGGCACGGTGGGCCACGGGGGGCTGGGTGATTACGTCGAGGTCTTCGGCGTGAACGACACGCGGGCGTACCTGTCGGCGGAGTACTCCGGCTCTTCGGGGGCTCCCGGGGATCCGTACCTGTACGTCCCGGGGAGCGGGTTCGCGTACATGCAGGCGATCAACTGCGATGATCCGAGCACGGGGTGCAACTGGTACTACTACGACCTGGAGATCACCGACCACCTTCCGGTCCGGCCCAGGGCGCTCAACGAGGACAACGTCGTCGTGGGCGATGCGGATGTCGTTCTGCTGGATGGGAACGGCGAGGCGTACGACCGCGAGGACGACCGGGCCGCGATCGTGTGGAGCGCAGACACGGGCACGCTCCGCCTTTCGGATCTGGTGGTCGACGGCTCCGACGATGGCTGGGCGTTGACGTCGGGCGTCGATATCAACGACGCGGGCTGGATCGTGGGCAACGGCACCAAGGACGGCCAGCCCCGGTCGTTCCTCCTGATCCCGCGCGAGCCATGCGCCGCAGACACGAACCGCGACGGGCTGGTGACGCCGGCGGACTTCACCGCGTGGATTTCGGCGTTCAATGCGGGCTGCGACTAACCCGCTTGGGCTCAGGTCGGCTTCGAGACGCCTGAACGGAGGGCGGAACCGACAGGTTCTGGAGGGAGTTCGAGCACCCGGACCCGGGCGGGTTGAATGCCGGGGCAAGATGGCGGACGATGGTGGTGTGCCCGACCCGGAATCGAAAGTTGCTGCGGAGGACTCCGGCTCGGAGCTGATCGAGGCGCTGCCCAGGCCGCGCTCGGACGGCGGGGTGGAGGAGGGCGAGGGCTCGGCGACCTGGACGGAGTTCCGGCGTTCGCGGCCGGCCAAGGGCGAGCCCGCG
>JBGSIX010000013.1:0-6617 GCA_041742315.1 Phycisphaerales bacterium
CCCGCGATTCGTTCGGCGGCGCCGGGCTCCGCGCCGAGGACGCCGAGCGCGTCGAGCGTCTGACGGCCGAGATCAACGCGATGATCGAGGCCCTGGGCGGCCCCGCCGCCCAGCCCGAGCCGGTCATCGAAGACGAGAACGCCGCCGAGGAAGAGTCGTACGACGAAGAGCCCGCGACCGACGACGAAGCCGCCCCGATGGACGACGAGAACCCCGAGTCGGGCGAGGGCTAAATCGCGACGGGAGAGGTCCATGCCTGACACCACCCGCGGAGAAGGGCCAGAGCTGCCCGAGGTGCAGATGCACCTGCACCGCCCGGGCGACACGGGTGTGGGCGTCGTCACCAAAAACGAGATCTGCACCGCCAAAAAGGCCGCGGGCTTTGTCAGGCACATCGAGTTCGATGTCTCCAAGACCAAGCTCGCAGGGCGATTCCGAAGCGGGCAGTCTTTCGGCGTCATCCCGCCCGGCGCCGACGACAAGGGCCGACCCTACCAGCAACGCCTCTACTCCATCGCCAGCCCCACCCGGGGCGAGGACGGCCAAGGCAGGGTCCTCTCCACCACCGTCAAACGCCTGATCGACGAGAGCTGGCAGGAGCA
Organism: Phycisphaerales bacterium; assembly: GCA_041742315.1. Lineage (GTDB taxonomy): Bacteria > Planctomycetota > Phycisphaerae > Phycisphaerales > UBA1924. The sequence goes on from JBGSIX010000013.1 coordinate 603, forward strand.
CCGCCTCTTCCTGGGCGTCGCGAGCAACTACCTCTGCGATCTCAAGGAAGGCGACGAGGTCGAGCTCACGGGCCCGAGCGGCAAGCGATTCCTCCTGCCCGCCGACCACGCCGCCCACGACTACCTCTTCTTCGCGACGGGCACCGGCATCGCGCCCTTCCGTGGCATGCTCATGGATCTCTACGAGCACAAGGGCCCCCGCTCGGCGACGCTCGTCATGGGCACACCCTACGCCACCGACCTCATGTATCACGACCAGTTCACCACCCTGGCGCGCGAGAACCCGGGCCTGACCTATCTGACCGCGCTGAGCCGAGAACGCCAGAGCGACGCCCAGCAGGGGCTCTACGTCCAGGACCGGCTCGTCACCCACCGGGATCAGATGGTCGAACTGCTCTGCCGACCGACCACGCTCATCTATATCTGCGGCCTCGTGGGCATGGAACTGGGCATCTTCCAGCAGATGGCCCGGATCCTCCCCGAGGAGGCCCTGGCTCAGTACCTGACCATCGATGACGAGGCCCGGCGGGACATCGAGGGCTGGAACCGAAAAATGATCCACCGGCAGATCAAGCCGACCCGGAGGGTCTTCGTCGAGGTCTATTAGAAAGAACGCCGAACCTCCCGATTTGGGCCTCTGGCGGGGTTGGCCCTATAGTGTGAGCCCCCACAGCGGGGGCAGCCAAGCCCGCAGAGTGAGCCCGAGCGAAGGACGACCGATGATCATGCGCCCGATGCGACCAATCTGTTTCGCCGCAATCGCCTGGATGGCCTCGCTCCCCGCGCTGGCCCAGCCCGTGGCGCCGCGCGACATCGACCGCCTGAGCTCGGACAGCACCGAGCAAGTCCAGCAGGCCCGTTCGTCGATCATCGGCCTGCTCAACAACCCCAAAATGCCCGTGGGCGAACGCCTGAGCGCGTCGGGACAGCTCATCGAACCCGTCAGGGCGATGATCGAATCCGACGATGAGAACAGGATCGTCAACGGCCTCATGATCGCCGGATGCATGGTCACTCCCGAGGCCATCGGCTTGATCGAACAGGTGTACACGAGTGACAAACCGGGCGTGCGCTACGCGGGCGTGCGGGCGCTGCGGTCGAGCATGCGGATCCTGAGCCAGCAGCAGACGGCTTCGCTGCAGAGTGCCGAGATCTCGCGCCAGATCAAGGCCGCCGGCGAGTTGCTCCGCGATGACCCGGATCCCTATGTCGCCGAAGGCGCCGCCCGCGCGCTCATTCAAACCGCCAAGCTCTCCGACAGCAAGCTCACCGCCGCCGCGGACGCCGCCTTTGTCGAACTGGCCATGGGATCCAGTTCACGGCTTGCCGGCATCGAATCGGTCCCCGAACCGAAGCGTGCAGGCGTCGTGCGGATCGCGATGCTCTCGACCTTTGAGCTCGGGCGTCTGCTGCAGTCGGGCCCACGCAAGCCGGGGCAGGACGCCGTGCGTGACGCCGCGGGCCTTGCGGGCGATGCGCTGGCGTACGTCTACAAGCGGTTCCAGGACGCCGGGCGACAGATCCAGTCGATCGATCCCGAAGAATCCAAGATGCTGGCGCAGCTCATCGGCTCGTCGGAGAACCTGGTCTATTACGCCCAGAGCGCCATGAGCCAGCCGGGCGAGCAGACCCAGCTCCGGGCCAACTTCGATGCGGGCAACGACCGCGACTTCAACCGCAACATCCTGGGCATCATCGGGAGCACGGGCACGCTGACAAGGCCCCCCTTCTCGCTCAAAGCGGACCGATTTATCGCTTCGGGGGGCTGATGCCGCCTTGCCGCCTAAGTGCGGTATCCTGATGGCATGCTCAAGCTGATCGTCCCATTCGTCCTGCTCTTCGGCGCGATCTTTCTGGTCGTCGAATCCGATGACCCGGACCCGCCCGCGGACTTTACGTTCATCAACCGGGGCGACGTGACCACGCTCGACCCGCAGCGGATGAGCTGGATGCAGGACCTGCGCGTGGCGCGCCTGCTCTTCGAGCCCCTCGTGCGCCTGGACGTCATGACCAGGGACTACGACATCGTCCCGGGGGTCGCCGAGCGCTGGGAGGTCAGCGAGGACTTCAAGGAATACACCTTCCACCTCCGCGCCGACGCGAAGTGGTCCAACGGCACGCCCGTGACGGCCCAGCAATTCGTCTACTCCTGGCGCCGGGCGCTCCTGCCCGAGACCGCCGCCGACTACACGGCCCTCTTCCAGACCATCGATGGCGCCACCGACTTTTTCGAGTGGCGCAGCGAGCAGACGAGGCAATACGCCATCCGCGCCCGTGACCTGACCGCCGAGCAGAAACGCATCGAATCGCAGAAGCTCTGGGAGGAGGCCATCGCCTACTTCGACGAGCACGTTGCCCTCCACGCCGTCGACGATCGCACGCTCACGATGAAGCTCACCGCCTCCACCCCCTACTGGCTCGACCTCTGCGCGTTCATCGTCTTCGCGCCGGTCTACGAGCCTCTGGTCAGCCAGTACGAGCAGATCGACCCGGACACGGGCCTCGTCAAGCTCCAGCTCGGATGGACCAAGCCGCCGCTGCTCATCTCCAACGGCCCCTTCACCCTCGAGAACTGGCGATTCAAGCGCAGCCTCTTCCTTCGCGCCAACCCGCTGTGGTGGGCCAGGGACACGCTCGACATCGAGACGATCGCGATCCCGTCCGTCGAGGATTCCAACTCCCAGGTTCTTGCCTTTGAGAGCGGCTCCGTCGACTGGGTGAGCGACGTCAACGCCGACTACCGCATCCAGATGCTCGCCGACAAGCAGGCGTTCTACGACGAGAACCGCGAGCAGTACGAAGCCCTCAAGGCCCAGGGCCTCGACGCGTTCTCGATCGACGCCGCCCTGCCCGACGACCCGCGCAAGAACATCCACGCCCTGGGCGCGTTCGGGACGTACTGGTACAACTTCAACTGCAAGCCCACGCTCCCCGACGGGCGCGAGAACCCCTTCCACGATCCACGCGTCCGCCGAGCCTTCTCGATGTGCATCGACAAGCAGCGCATCTGCGACGACGTGATGCGCATCGGCAACCAGCCCGCGCGGAACATGTTCCCCCCCGGCGCGATCGCAGGCTACGAATCGCCCGCGGGCCTGCCCTGCATCTCCGACGCCAGGAACGAGGCCGAGAAGCAGGCCATCATCGCCCGGGCCAAGGCCCTGCTCGCCGAGGCGGGCTACAAGAACCCCGCCGACATGCCACGCATCGAGCTGCTCTTCAACTCCGACGGCGGCCACGGCATCGTCGCCCAGCAACTCGCCAAAGACTGGGAAGAGTTCCTGGGCGTCCGCACCTTCCTCGCGCAGAAAGAAATCAAGGTCTACAAGGACGACCTCAAAAAGCAGAACTTCATGACCGGACGCGCCGGCTGGTTCGCCGACTACGCAGACCCGACCACGTTCCTCGACCTCAACCGCACCGAAGACGGCAACAACGACCGCGCCTACTCCAGCCCCGTCTACGACGGGCTCCTCGACCAAGCCAAGCTCGAAACCGACCCCGACAAGCGCCTCGCCATCCTCGCCGAGGCCGAGCGGCTCATCATGGAAGAGGACCTGCCCCTCGTGCCCCTCTTCTACTACGTCAACATCTACCTCTTCGACCCCGACGAGGTCACCGGGATCAGCAACCACCCCAGGCTCCAGCAGGACCTCTTCAACGTCGACATGCTGGGCGACGGCAAGGGCCGCGACCAGGTCAAGCACATCACCTCCAAGGATCTCAACTGATGCTGGGCCTCATCCTCCGAAGACTCCTCCAACTCCCGGTCATCATCCTGGCGATCTACACCATCACGCTCACGCTGAGCTGGGCGATCCCGGGCAACCCGCTCGAGAAATCTGATGGCCGCCAGCCCCCCGCCGAGGTCATCGAGGCGATGAAGCGCCAGTACAAGCTCGACAGCTTCCCCGCCTTCTACATGTCCTACCTCAAGAGCGCCACGGGCATCGAGTACCTGGGCGACACACTCAGCGGCAAGCGCGCCCGCGAGCGCGAGCAAGCCGAGGCCGCGGGCGTCGCGCCCCCCACCGCCTACGTCTTCAACCTGGGCCCCTCGCTCCAGTACAACGACTGGAACGTCAACGAGATCGTCTCGACGAGCCTGCCCGTCTCGGTCGTGCTCGGGCTCTCGGCGATCCTCATCGCGCTCTTCATCGGCATCACCGCCGGCGTCGTGGGCGCGGTCAAGCCCAACTCGCTGGCCGACCTGACCACGCTCGTCGTCGCGCTCATCGGGATCAGCCTGCCCAGTTTCGTCGTGGGCACGCTGCTTTTGCTGGTTTTCGCGGTGCTCTTCCCCGTCCTGCCCGTGGGCGGCTGGGGCACGCTCGACCGCCTGATTCTGCCCGCGGTCACGCTCAGCCTGCCCTTTGCGGCCTATATCGCCCGCCTCACCCGCATGGGCATGATCGACGCCCTCAGCGCCGACTACATCCGCACCGCCCGCGCCAAGGGCCTCAGCGAAACCAAGGTCCTCCTCAAGCACGCCCTCAAAAACGCCTTCCTGCCCGTGCTCAGCTACCTCGGCCCCGCGACCGCCTACGCCATGACCGGCAGCTTCGTCATCGAGAAGGTCTTCTCGATCCCGGGCCTGGGCCAGCACTTCGTCAACGGCGTCCTCAACAAGGACCTCTTCCTCATCATGGGCGTCGTCCTCATCTTCGCCACGATGCTCGTGCTGTTCAATCTCGCGGTGGATGTGCTGTATCGGTGGGTGGATCCGAGGATCGGCTAGCTACTTCTTGGCTAAATTCCCAAGTAGACGCTTCGACTCCACCAGTTCGTCGTAAATTCGAAACAGCACGATGACACACTCAAGTGCAATGCGTAACGAAAATAGATACAAAAGACTCACAACCAATGTACCAACTATGCTCAATACATGCCATCGGTATCCGATTTGATATCGCCCAGTTTGATGGGTCAGCATCGCATTGATGTCCATGAATACTAAAACACAGCCGATCAACACCACGAGGACAACGTTCGTTGTAAATACCGCGCAGATCCAAGACGGCGTGACAAACTTCCGAAAGGTCCAAAACCCGCTGCCGCGTTTGCCACTGCGCCGACCAAGTGAGTTTTGCGACACTGTCGAGATATGCTCGATCGCAACTAGTTGATAACCCTTTGCTTGAATTTCACGTTCGACGTCTGCCTGCCAATCCGCCTCAACAAGTCGGGTTTGCTCGGCACCTATCGTATTGATAAATTGCACACGGAAAATAGCCAATGCTGCACCTCCTTTTCGAGATGTAGCAATATAACAACTTTCTGATCGGCTTTAGAGTGAGCCCGCTTCCTCAAAGCTCGTCCCGCCCTCAACCCCCATGCTCACAAACTGCCCCACCTCAAAGTCCGAAGCCTTCTGCCTCGGATCCGTCGGCACGCAGTGAATCGGGACGCCCGCGTTCACCACGACAGCATCACCCTCGATCGCCACGATCGAGCCCTGCACACGCCGGGGCCTGCCGAAGACCGGGTCGATGAACCTGCCGCCGGTGGTGCAGGTGTCGATGCGCTTGGCGCGGGCGTGGATCGTGCCCGTGATCGTCTTGCCGGGCCTTACCGTGATCTCCCCCACCGGCTCCAGATGCACGCGGTAGCTGGTGTTGGGGAAGCTGATGACCGCATAGGCGGGCTTGGTCGCCGTCGCGGGCAGGACCTCTTCGAGGACGCCGCGGGCGAGCTTCGGATCGATCTTCGTCGTGGGTGCGGGGTGGAGCATAGTGCCAGAGGATAGCCCAAACCCGCGAGAGTCGGTTCCAACGAGCCGCGACCGTGAGGGAGCGGTCTTCGAATCCCGCGCCAAAGCGTCCGCTCCCTCACGGTCGCGGCTCGTTAGGAATGCACCCGACCCGCCATCGCCAGAAAGTTCGCAAGCATCCGCGGCCCCTCGGGCGTCATGAAGCTCTCGGGGTGGAACTGCACGCCCTCGACCGGCGCCCGGCTCGCATCTGCCCACACCCGGCGCAGGCCCATGACCACGCGCCGCGTCCCGCCCTGGCCGTC
>JBGSIX010000014.1:0-17626 GCA_041742315.1 Phycisphaerales bacterium
CAGCGAGATCCTCGGCGGCGACTTCCCGGAGGTCTGTCACCCGATCCGTTCGCTGGAGGGCATCCACCAGCGGGCGTCGGGGCAGCTCTTTCAGGGGGAGCAAACGCACATCGGTTGGACGGCCCGAGAGATCGTGCTGCCGACGATCGCTGGGTCTGTTGCGTCGGGCGCAATCATCCGCGTGGCCGGGATCACCGGCCGCATCCGAGGCATGAAGCACAAGCGAGTCGATGGCGTGAGCGTTCGACCGTCGCTGGTGCTTATCGACGACCCGCAGACCGACGAGAGCGCTCGCTCACCTTCACAGTGCGCCAACCGAGAGCGGATCCTCGCGGGCGCGATCCTCGGCATGGCCGGACCAGGGCGGAAGATCGCTGGGCTGATGACGCTGACGGTGGTCCGCCCTGACGATCTGGCCGACCGCATTCTCGACCGTGACAAGCACCCGCAATGGCAGGGCGAGCGGACCAAGATGGTCTACGCGTTTCCCAAGGGCGAGAAGCTCTGGGCCGAGTACGCCCGCGTGCGGGCCGAGGGGCTCCGTGCCGATCGTGGGATCATCGATGCCACGGCGTTCTACGGCAAGCACCGGACGGCGATGGACGAGGGAGCGGTGATCGCCTGGCCGGAGCGGTTCAATCACGACGAGCTGTCGGCGGTTCAGCACGCCATGAACCTTCGGCTGCAGAACGAGGCCGCGTTCTTCGCCGAATACCAGAACGAGCCGCTGCCCGAGGTCGAAGTCGCAGACGACCTCCTGAGCGCCGATCAGATCGCGGCGAAGGTGAACGGGCACGCCCGCGGGCTTGTCCCGCTCGGGTGCTCGCACCTGACGATGTTCGTGGACGTTCAGGGCAAGGCGCTGTTCTACCTCGTTGCAGCATGGGAAGACGACTTCACCGGGCACATTATCGACTATGGCACCGAGCCGGACCAGAAGCAGGCGTACTTCACGCTTCGGGATGTGCGCCGGACGCTCGGAGCCGCGTCCCCCCGCGCCGGCGTGGAGGGCGCGATCTACGGTGGTCTGGAGCGGCTCATCGAAGCGACGATCGCGCGCGAGTGGCGGCGCGATGATGGTGCGATGGTGCGGATCGACCGCTGCCTGATCGACGCCAACTGGGGTTCCTCCACCGACGTTGTCTATCAGTTCTGTCGCCAGAGCCCGCACGCGAGCGTGCTCACGCCCAGCCACGGACGGTACGTGGGCGCGAGCAGCCTGCCCTTCAGCGACTACAAGCGCAAGCGCGGCGAGCGGGTCGGCCTGAACTGGCGCGTGCCGATCGTGACCGGGAAGCGCGCGGTGCGGCACGTCCTATTCGACACGAACTACTGGAAGTCCTTTGTGCATGCGCGGCTGGCGGTGCCGATGGGCGATCCTGGAGGCCTCTCGTTGTTCGGCCAGAAACCAGAGCCACACCGCCTGCTGTCGGAGCACCTCACCAGCGAGTATCGCGTGAGAACAGAGGGCCGGGGCCGCACGGTGGACGAGTGGAAACTGCGGGTCGAGGGGCTGGACAACCATTGGCTGGACGGCCTGGTGGGCTGCGCCGTCGGCGCGTCCATGCAGGGGGCAGTTCTGTTCGGCACCGATCAGAAGAAGGAGGTCCGGCCCCGGGTCCGGCTGTCCCATCTAAAAAACGGAAGGGCGGGCGCATGATCGGTGAGCATGCAAGAATCCCCCCATGACAACAGATCCAACACTAATGGCAGGCGCGTTTCTCAAAGGCGGCATCGCGCTCGAGGCAGAAATCGAATCGGCCGGCATGATCATCCGAGAGAAGTCCAAGGCCGCATACGAGCAACAGTGGCTTGACGCGAGGCTCATTCTCCTTTCGGTGCTTCGCCGGATCCAGGCGTTCCGCTCCGGTGTGCCAGGGCAGACCGACCAGGGCCGCAGCGACCGGCTCGCGCAGATCACCGTGTTCGCACAGGGAACATCGGCGGTCGAGCGGCTCATCAGCGAAGGCCAGTACATCAAGGCGACAGCGGCTCTCAAGCAGGACTATGAGATCCTCGCTCGAATTGGGGAGGTCAAGGCTGGTGCGGCAAAGGCCGGGCGGACGCCCAACGTGAAACACGCGCCCGAGGGGTCACGCCACTTCTACGGCGAACTCAACGAAGTTGCGCACCCGTCGAACGAGGGTCTGCTTACCCGGCTGCTGGGCCGCCTCCATTCTGGCGAGGTGCGAGGACTGTCGTCCGTGCCTGCCTTCGACGCGGACACGGCGCGGAGCCTGTACGAGTTGCATGTCTGGCTGATCCTCGAGATCACTCGTGAAGCCATGCGGCTCGCCTTCGAGATGTATCCCTCTGACAAGGCGGAACTTGCTGAAGCAGCCCGATGGTTCGCTTCCGCCGTCGGGCTCCTTGAAGAAGCGGGCTTCCGTGTCGAGGATGGCGAGCCGAAGCCGCCCTCGGCATGATCCACCCCCGGTGTCCAGTCCCACGGACTACCGCTTCCAGTCGTCCTCCCAGATGTCCAGTGGCATCGGTGGCGTGATCGCGTTCGCCGGTCGCGCCGCGGCCCGAGCCCGCTCCTCGGCATGGACGCCAAGGGACAAGTACATCAGCGCGGCCCGCGAGAGAGCCAGCAGTCGCAGCGTCATATCAACGAAGTCGTCCTTGTAGATCGACTCGGTCAGCCCGTCGGCGGCCGCTCCGGGCTCGACACCAGACCACATCGAGTCATGGACGCGGAGATGTTTGTGCTCGAGGTGGTTACGCACATGGTTTAGGCGTTCGGCGTCGGGGTCCATCACTGCGCGGAACTCCGGAGTGTCCTCGTACAGGTCCTTGGCCAACCAGAACATCCCACGCAGCGGCCAGTTCGGCCTGGATGTGAACTCGACTCGGGTGCCCTTTTTTCGCTGCTGGTTCTGGTACCAGATGCTCCGGAACGACACCCCCCGCTCCGGGATTCCCAACTCGAGGTACGCGTTAAGGAAGAAGGCGATCTTGTCGAACAGCGAGTACAGAGCACGGAACCCAAGCCGAAGCTTCTCGTCGGCGAGGGAATAGCACGGATAGTCGAGCGTGTTGTAGATCAGCACGTCCCGGTCTGAGAAATGTGGACCGTCGGCGTGAAGCGCGTCGAACACGAGCCATCGTGCCGAGCAGTACTCCTGTTTGAGCTGGTTGAAGAAGCCATGAAACCGTGGTCCCTCACCGATCTTTGTCACGATTGAAGGAGCCGTCACGATGTCACGTGCCGCGATGGGGTGTGGTCCGAGGTCGTTGAGCGGGTTAAGGAATAGGCCGTGCCCCAGGCACCAGCCCCGATACCCCCGCTCGGCAACGGAGTCTCCGAGCGGAAAGGCGGCAAGGTCGAGTTCCTGACCGAGCACGTCAGACCCCAGTGCGGATTCGATGTTGGTGCGAACGCTCGCGAAATGCTCAGCCGCGCCCGGCTCAAGTGCGGCGAGCGCCCCCGGGTCCAGCAGCCGCCACGACTCCCGCGCCAGCACGGCAGAGTGGCCGGGGTCGTATGTCGCACGGGCGTAGTACCACAGCCCCATAGCAAGGTTGCCGCGGGCCATCCCGAAACGAGGCTCGATGACAAGGGCCCGACGCCAGCACGACAGCGCCTCGATGAAGCGGCCGACAGTGTTAAGGCAGTTGCCGAGGTTGGTGTGGACCTGGCACACACGTTCCACCGGCAACTCCAGAAGTCCCTCGGAGCGGAGTGCCTTGCGGAGGCACACGACTTCGCCTTCGGTTTCCGCAGACTCCCATTTCCAAGCGTCGACGGAACCAGCGGCACGAAGATTCCGGAGGTCGTGCCACAGGTTGGCGAGGAAGTAATCAAGCAGCGTCAGCACTCGGGGCGGCAACGACTCTCGAGGCAGTGCGGACGCGAGTTTCTGGACATGCTCGAGGACCTCCGGACGCTTGCCCACCCAGGCCGCGTCGATGGTTGCGCCAACGAGTGCGACTGCTTCTTCGGCAGCAAGATCGGTGAGCGTTGAACGAGAGAGCAGCGCGGTGAAGTTTACGGGGGGAGTCGGCATCCTTGGATTGTTGCCGCATCGAGCTTCAGATTGCGCGCGACAAGGTCGCGGCTTGAGCAGAGGGGTACTTGCGTGCCCCAAACCCCTTCCAGCGATGACGAAGCCCTCCGCGAGGCTGCCAAACAGCCCGCCAAAGCCTCTGTCGACGGTCAGTCCGTCGAGCAACACCCGCTGAGGGACCAGATCGAGGCCGACCGCTACCTCGCGTCCAAGAACGCCGCGAGGAAGCCCGGCCTCGGCATCAAGTTCGCCAAGATCGTCCCGCCCGGTTCTGTTTGACGACCACTCACTCATGCTGAAAGCCATCGCCAACATCATGAGCCGGATCGGTCGCGGGACGCAGACTGCCTCTCCCTCCCCGGCGGCGTCGCGTGCTCCGCACGGAGGCGGATCGCGCGGCGGCCGTCGCGTCGTCGTCGCCAAGTTCGACTCGGCCAAGACCACTCCGGAGAACCGTAAACACTGGGCGAACGCCGATGGCCTCTCACCAAACGCCGCGATCAATCCCGAAGTGCGTCGGGTCCTCCGTAACCGAGCCCGCTACGAGGTGGCCAACAACTCCTACGCCAAAGGCATCGTCCTCACGCTCGCCAACGACACCATCGGCACCGGTCCCCGGCTGCAGATGCTGACCGACGACGCCGACGCGAATGCCCGGATCGAAGATGCGTTTGAGCAGTGGTCGCGGGCGGTCGACCTTCCCGGCAAGCTCCGCACCATGCGGCTGGCCCGCGCCGAGAGCGGCGAGGCGTTCGCACTGCTGGTCAGCAACCCCGGCATCGGTTCACCCGTGTCGCTGGACCTCAAGCTCATTGAAGCGGACCAGGTCTGCACGCCATTGCTGCGTCGCGGCCGCAACGACGAGATCGACGGCATCGCACTGGACCCGTGGGGCAACCCGTCTGCCTACCGCGTGCTCAAGCGGCACCCCGGTGACAGCGGCGTGTTCCGCACACCGTTTGACGACCTGGGTGCGTATGACACCTTTCCTGCCGCTTCGGTCGTGCACTATTTCCGCGCCGATCGGCCCGGCCAACTCCGTGGCATCCCCGACATCACGCCGGCTCTCCCGCTGTTTGCGCAGCTCCGCCGGTACACGCTCGCGACCATCGCGGCCGCCGAGACCGCCGCCAACTTCGCTGCCGTCATCTACACCGACAGCCCCGCTAACGGCGAGGCCGATCCACTCGAGCCTATGGACGAAGTCGAACTCGAGCAGCGTTTGGCCACCGTGCTCCCCGGCGGCTGGAAACTGGGGCAGGTCCATGCGGAGCAGCCGACGACCACGTTCGGTGAGTTCAAGCGCGAGATCCTCAATGAGATAGCCCGCTGTCTGAACATGCCGTTCAACGTCGCTGCGGGGAACTCCTCTGGTTACAACTACGCCAGCGGTCGCCTTGACCATCAGGTCTACTACAAGAGCATCCGCGTCGAGCAGCACCACCTGCAGCTTGCCGTGCTCGATCGCATCCTGAAGGCGTGGCTCAACGAGGCTGTGCTTGTCGAAGGCTTGCTCCCGCAGTCCATGCGGACCCTCGCCGCGACGCTCCCGGAACACGCATGGTTCTGGGATGGCGTCGAGCACGTCGATCCCGCCAAGGAAGCCAACGCGCAGGCTACCCGCCTGGCCAACCACACGACCACGCTCGCCGCGGAGTTCGCCCGGCAGGGCCGGGACTGGGAGCAGGAGCTCCGTCAGCGCGCCAAAGAGCTCACTCTCATGAACGAACTCGGCCTCGCGCTCGCTACCGCACCGGCCGCCGCTCCGGCTGCGAACGCCCCCGTCGAAGACCCCGCAGACCAAGTTGATGAGGAGACCGCCAGTGCCAGTCACCGCTAACCCAAAGAACTCCATTCCGGCTCTCACGCTTACCGCGATTGCCGACATCACTGTCGTTGCCGCTGCGGATGGGCAGACCGCGCCGTTGCCTCGATTCAAGATGGTCGCGTACACAGGCAGCGCGATGCGCGTCGCGGGCTGGCGGCACCCGGTGGTCATCGACCTCGCCGGCCTTGCGGTTCCCTCGCAGGCACGCCCGATCCGTTTCGGGCATGACCCGCTCTCGGGAGTCGGTCACACCGATGCGATCCGCGTGGAAGCCGGGCAGTTGGTCGCCACCGGAGTCATCTCCCGCGACACGCAGGCCGCCAAGGAGGTTGTCGCGTCCTCGCGGAACGGCTTCCCCTGGCAGGCATCCGTCGGCGCGAGCGTAGAGGAGTTCGAGTTCATCAAGGACAACCAGAAGGCGATGGTCAACGGCCAGGAACTCACCGGCCCGGTCAACGTCGTCCGCAAGGCCACGCTCGGCGAGATCAGTTTCGTGGATCTCGGCGCAGACGGCCGCACCAGCGCGAGCATCGCCGCGCATCAGAACAAGGAGCCCAGCGTCATGGCCGACGACCCCACGACTTCCAACCCCACCCCTCCCCCAATCACCGCCGCCGAGCCGACCGCCGAGCAGGTTCGAACCGAAGCGCTGGCCGAGACCACCCGCATCGCCGCTGTCCGCAAGGTCTGTGGTGGCAAGCACGGTGAGATCGAAGCCCAGGCGATCCGAGATCGCTGGGACGCCACGCGCACTGAGCTCGAGGTCCTCCGCGCCAGCCGCCCCAAGGCTCCGGCCATCCACGCCCCCGACACGAGCGTCACCAGCGAGGTGCTCGAAGCCGCGTGCTTCCAGAGCGCCAAACTCGAAGGCATCGAGAAGACGTGCTCGGCGCAGGCAATCGAGATCGCGGCGAAGCGATTCCAGGGCGGACTTGGCCTGCAGGAACTCCTGTTCGAAGCCGCGATCGCCAACGGCTACACGGGCCGCACGTTCCGCGACAGCCGCCGCGTGCTCGAGGCAGCTTTCGGTCGCGGCATCGAGGCGGGCATGGCCACCATCGACGTGGGCGGCATCCTCTCTAACGTCGCCAACAAGTTCCTGCTCGAGGGCTTCTTCAGCGTGGAGCGCGTCTGGCGGAGCATCTGCGCCGTCCGCAACGTCAGCGACTTCAAGACTGTCACGAGTTACCGCCTGGTCGGCAAGGACCAGTACGAGATCGTCGCACCCGGCGGCGAACTCAAGCAGGGCACGCTGGGCGAGGAGACCTACACCAACAAGGCCGACACCTACGGCCTGATGCTCACGATCGACCGCCGCGACATCATCAACGACGATCTGGGCGCGATCACCACGGTCCCCCGCAAGCTCGGTCGCGGCTCGGGCCTGAAGATCAACGACGTCTTCTGGACGGCGTTCATGAACAACGCCGCGTTCTTCAGCGTTGGCAACAAGAACTTCATCTCGGGCGCGGACACCGCGCTCGGCATCGACGGCCTGACCAAGGGCGAGCAGACGTTCATGGACCTCGTGGACACCGACGGCAAGCCAACGGGCGTGATGCCGTCGATCATGCTGGTGCCGACGGCGCTCTCGGCGATGGGCACGCAGCTCTACAAGAGCGTCGAGCTCCGGGACACGACCGTGAACACCAAGTTCCCCGTCGCCAACCCGCACCAGGGCAAGTTCCGCATCGAGGTCAGCCGCTACCTGGCCAACGCCCTCTACACCGGCAACTCGGCCAAGGCGTGGTACCTCCTCGCCGATCCGAGCGATCTGCCCGTCATCGAGATGGCGTTCCTCAACGGGCAGGAAGCTCCGACGGTCGAGACGTCCGACGCCGACTTCAACATGCTGGGCATCCGGATGCGTGGGTACCACGACTTCGGCGTCAACCTGCAGGACCCGCGCGGCGGCGTCAAGAGCAAGGGCGAAGTCTGAGGGGCAGAAGGCTCCGGTGGCACCGGCGGCAGCACTGGCGGCGGTGTCGAGGTTGGGGGCGGGGTCGGTGGCATCGGTGGGGAACCGTGATCAGCAAGTAAAGGAGATCAAGCATGGCTTCAGGTCCAGCAAAGTTCGTTCAGGAAGGCGGAGCGATCGACTACACCCCGGGTGCCGACGTGCTCGTCGGCGCGGTGGTGGTGCAATCCGACCTGGTCGGTGTCACGCAGGCGCCGATCAAGTCGGGCCAGCTCGGGTCGCTCGCAGTCTCCGGCGTGTTCGATTTCAACAAGGCGGTCGGCGCTGGCAGCGCCATCCCCGCGGGCACGCTCACGTACTGGGATGCCGCCGCACAGAACGCCACCAAGAACGCGGCCGCCGGCGCGAACAAGCTGATCGGCAAGGCGGTGAAGACCACTGTCGATGCCGACACCATCGTCCGCGTTCGCCTGCAGCAATAAGGAGTTCGCAGTGGGTGACATGCTCGATCGCGGCGCAGCCTTCCTCGAATCGCAGCGTCACCAGCACATGACGCGGAGCGTGGTCTACCGGCGGGGCGCGGACTCCAAAGAACTCCAAGCCACCATCGGCAAGACCGAGTTCGAGCAGGCAGATGACTCGGGTCTGATCCACCGGGTGGAGTCGCGTGACTTCCTCGTGCGGACGGAGGATCTGGATCTGGGCGCTGGCCCGATCTTCCCGCGGGCGGGCGATCAGGTGCGTGAGACGGTTGGTGCTGGGGGGACGAATGTGTTCGTGTACGAGGTCAATGCACCGGGTGGACAACCACCGTTCCGGTACAGCGACCCGTACCGAAGGGCTCTGCGGATTCACACCAAGTACATCGGCACGGAGTCGTGATGTCAGAAGGCAACGGAACCAATGGAACGAAGGCGCGGTGGGCAGGCGTGCTCGTCACGATCATCCTCGCCACCGGCGCGATGACCATCCAGTGGGGCGTGGTGACCACCAAGCTCCAGCAACTGGAGAAGCGGATGGATGAGTTCATCGGCGAGGCCCGCAGCATCCGCGGCGAGTACCAGGCGATGGAGCGCCGCGTCTCCTATCTCGAAGGCAAGGTGGCCGGCCTCTCTTCAACGAAAGGTGGTGTTCCCTGAGCACCATCGTTTCCATCGCCGACGCTCTGGCCGCGCACATCAACGCGGGCACGTTCAGCCAGCCGGTGAGTGCCGAGCGGCTCTTCCAACCGGCGTTCACGCTGGAGGACCTCAAGGACCTCCGCGTGTCCGTGGTCCCCCGCACCACGGGCATCTCAGCGGCCAGCCGCGAGAGCAGCACGTTCGAGTGCGTCCTGGACGTCGGTGTGCAGAAGAAATTGCCGGCCGAGGGTGACGTTGCCGAGATCGATGGGCTCTTAGACCTCGTCGAAGAGATCGCAGATCACGTTCGACTCAAACGGTTGCCCGATGCACCCGACGCCGCGTGGGTCAATATCGCGCACGAGCCCGTGGTCTCAACCGAGTCACTCGAGCAGCACCGTGTGTTCACCAGCGTCTTGAGCGTCACGTACCGAGTTCGGAGGTAGGCCATGCGGAATGTCGTCATCATCAAGGTTGAACTGGACAGCGGAGACAAACCGTTGTCGACGGCCAAGCTCGTGGCCACGTTCACGCTCATGGCGGCGAACACCAACACGCAGGCGGCGACACTCTCGGATGGCAAGGGCAACGAGGCCCTGCTGTCGCCCGGCGTGCAGTGCTACTTCGAGCGGGTGAACCTGGCGGACCTATTGGCTCGCAGCAAGGCGGGCGAGGTCGTGTTTGTGGTCGGCCACAGCGCCGAGTGAAAAGGCTGTTGAACAGGGAGTCAGACGATGGCGATCAAACTCGGCATGGAAGCAAAGTTGCTCTTCAAGGTTGGCGGCCAGGCCGGCGGCGGCGCATGGACAGCCCTGGGCAACACCCGCGATGTCACGCTCAACCTCGAAGCGGGCGAGGCCGACGTGACAACCCGCGCCAACGCGGGCTGGCGCGCGACTGTGGCCACACTCAAAGAAGCGAGCGTGGAGTTCGAGATGGTCTGGGACACCGCCGACGCGGGGTTCGCGGCCATCAAGAACGCGTTCTTCGGGAACGACCCCATCGGCTTCCAGGTTCTCGATGCCACCGCTGGTCAAGGTCTGCAGGCCGACTTCTCCATCACCAACTTCAGCCGCAGCGAAGCGCTGGAGGAAGCCATCAGCGTGTCCGTCACCGCCAAGGTCACCTACTCGGCGACGGCACCCTCGTGGATCGGCGGCTGATTGGGGTTCAACAGCCGTTCAACGGATGTTCAACAGCGGTGCAACAGGGATGGGTTCAACCGGAGGACAGTATGCGAACGTTCAAGGACAACGCGGGCAGGCAATGGTCGGTCGAGATCAACGTGGCATCGCTCAAACGCGTCCGCGGCCTCACCGGCACGGACCTCATGCAGGTCATCGAAGGCACGCTGATCGAGAAGCTGATCCGCGATCCGGTCCTCCTGTGCGATGTGGTCTACGCGATCTGCAAGCCCGAGGCCGACGCCCGCACGCCCCCAGTCTCCGACGAGGAGTTCGGCAAGGCGATGGCGGGCGACGCCATTGAAGCCGCGACCACAGCCGTCCTGGAGGAACTCGTAAGTTTCTGCCCGAGCCCGAGGGACCGGGCCAACCTCGGGCGGGTGCTCCAGGCCACGACCAAGGTGATGGAGCGAGCCCGCGACCTGGTAGAGAAGAAACTGGACAGCGGGGAACTGGATCGTCTCGCCGACCGGCTGCTGGCGACTGCTGGCGGCTCGTCTGGCAGTGCTCTGGAATCCTCGGCATCGACCCCGGACTCCTGACCCTGCGCGAGCTTGTGGCGATGCTCGACGGCAGGCAGCGCCACGACTGGAGTCTTGCCAGCAGCGTCATGGCGGTCATCGCCAACACCAACCGCGACCCCAAGCGATCCCGCCCCATCAAGCCCAGCGACTTCGACCCATTCGCTAAGCAGGCCCGCTCGCCCGCACCCATCAAGGTTGACGTGTCGGTTCTCAAAGACGTGTTCATCGACAGGCGACCCCCTCGGATTCCGCCTGTCGCTCCGGAGGATTCAGAATGACGACCCGCCATTACGTGTACATCGCCGTCCTCGCCCTGCTCGCGCTCGTCCTGGCCTCGTGCGCCGGGTTCGACCTTGGCGACATCGTCAAGGTCAAGACGCCCAACACCATCCAGCAGACCACCGGCCTGCCATCGACCATGAGCCTCAACGAGGCCGAGGTCGAATACCAGAACTGGTTCGGCCAGACGCAGACCACCGGCGCTCAGTGGAAGAGCAACATCGAGAAGGCCGGCGAGATCCGCGGCCTGCTCGGTCAGCTCACACTCTCGGCGCTTGACAGCGTCGGTCCCACCGTGGCGGGTTTGCCCGTGCTCGGCCCGGCGCTGCCGGCGCTCACAGGCATCGTGGGTCTGTTCATCGGATCGGGGCGACTCCGCAAGGAGAAGGAAGCCTCGTTCAACAAGGGCATGCAGCGTGTCCGCGAGATCACGGCGGTCCCTCCGGGGAATGGTGGCGGGGCGGGTGGGAGCAGCGGCGCGTGATCACCATGCGGATCAAGGACATGTTCTTCGACCGCGCGGCGGTGATCCGCGCGGTCGATGGGGCCAAGCGAAAGGTGCTCAGTAAGGCCGGCGCGTTCATCCGCACTGCGGCCAAGACCAGCATCCGCAAGCGCAAGAAGTCCGCACCTCCGGGATCGCCGCCGCACTCGCACGAAGGGAGCCTGCGGCGGCTGATCCTCTTCGGGTACGACAAGGCGAACGACTCGGTGGTCGTGGGTCCCGTTGGGTTCAAGAAGAGCACCGCGCCCAACGTTCTGGAGTACGGCGGCGACACGGTCGTGCTCTCGCGGCGCGGAGGACGGCTGACCTCGCGGAAGGTGAAGATCGCGCCGCGCCCGTACATGGCCCCGGCGCTTGAGAAGGAGCGGCCCAAGTTGCCGCTCTTGTGGCGGAACTCGATCAGAAAGGGTAACTGACCGTGGCGGACACGCGTGGCATTCGAGCCGGACGGGCCTTCGTTGAACTGGGCGTCAGCGACAAGCTGTCGGCCGGTCTGAAGGCGGCCCAGAAGAAGCTCGAGGCCTTCGGCGCGGGGCTGCGTTCGATCGGCACCAAGATGGCGGGGATCGGCGTGGCGGCGATCACAGCGCTGCTTGGCACCGCGAAGGCATTCTCCGACACCGGGGACGTGCTCGACAAGATGAGCCAGCGGACGGGCGTGAGCGTGGAGGCCCTCTCAGAACTCGGGTACGCCGCCGACCTTTCGGGTACCGACATGGAGACGCTGGAGAACGGTCTGCGTGTCATGCAGAAGTCGCTGGTTGAGGCAGCGAAGGGTTCGCAGGGCGCGAATGAGGCCCTCGGATTGCTCGGCCTCACCGTGGCGGACCTGGCGAAGTTGTCGCCGGACGAGCAGTTCAAGTTGCTCGCGGACCGCATCTCGAAGGTACAGGACCCGGCCCTGCGGGCGTCGCTCGCGATGGAACTCTTCGGCAAGGCGGGGACGAAGTTGCTGCCGCTCATGGCCGACGGGGCCGCGGGCATCAACGAGATGCAGGAGCAGGCCCGCAAGCTCGGCTTGACCGTGAGCACGGAAACCGCCCGCGACGCCGCGGAACTCAACGACGCACTCGGGACTCTTTGGAAGGTACTCAAGCAGGGCGTGTTCACAATCGGCGGGGCGCTCGCGCCCACGATCAAGGAACTCACCGAGCAGATCACGCGGGTGGTCGTCAGCGCCACGGCCTGGATCAAGGAGAACAAAGGTCTTGTCGTGTGGGCGCTCAAGGTTGCGGCGGCCGTCGCCGTGGCGGGTGTGGCCATCATCGGATTGGGATACATCATCTCGGGAATCGGCGCAGCGCTGGGCCTCGTGGCCGGGATCATCGGCGGGATCGGGACTGCATTTGGTCTGATCGGGGCTGCTATTGGCGCGATCCTCTCCCCGGTCGGCCTGGTCATCGCGGCGATCGTGGCGCTGGGCGGCGTGCTCGTCGTCGCCACGGGTGTCGGCGGCGAGGCTCTCACTTGGCTCGGGGAGCAGTTCACAGCGCTTCGGGAATGGGTCAGCAAGGTCGTCGGGGGCATCGCGGACGCCCTTGCGGCCGGTGACATCTCCCTCGCAGCGGAGATCCTCTGGCTCTCCCTCAAGGTCATCTGGCAACAGGGCGTGGCGGCGCTCAACAAGGCATGGCTCGGCGCGAAGGAGTTCTTTGTCTCGACGGCGTACTCCATGTGGTACGGCGCGCTGGCGGCAGCGGAGATCGTGTTCCATGCCCTCGAGGTCGGCTGGATCGAGACGGTCGCGTTCCTCTCCAAGACCTGGACCAACTTCGCCACCGGCTTCCAGATGATCTGGGAGGAGGCTTCGTCCTGGGTCGCCAAGCGGATGCTGGAGATTCAGGGGCTGTTCGATTCCGGGCTGGACGTGGATGCCGCGAAGAAGGCGGTCGATCAGCAGCTGGAGTCACGGCTCGTCGAACTGGAGAACGCAGCGCAGCAGACCGTGGCAGCCCGCGAGCAGGCACGCGAAGCGCAGCGCAAGGACGCGGCCGCGATGCACGAAGCCACCCTCGCCGCCATCGGACAGGACTTTGAAGATGCACAGAAAGCGCTCAAAGACAAGACCGAGGCTGGACTCGCAGAATCGCAGGCCGCCCTCGATGCGGCCAAGAAGAAGCTCGCCGATGCCATCGAACTGGCCCGCCAGAAGCGTGAAGCTGCGGACGCGGAGAAGGGGCCACGGCGATCCCCGCAGGACCTGATGTCGGAGTTTGAGGACCGGCTCTCGGGTCTGGGCGATGCCATCGGCAAAGGGATCAGCGTCACGGGGACCTTCAACGCAGCTGGCGCGGCGGGTCTCGGGGGTGGCGACGCGGCCGAGCGGACGGCGCGGGCGAGCGAGCAGACAGCGAAGAACACCAAGCGTCTCGTGGACGCGGTGGGTACGGGCGGGTTGGCGTTTACCTAAATGGAGTGATTGGTGCCGATCGAGGTGCGTGAAAAGTTTGATTCGCGGCGGCTCACCAAGGGACAGAACCCTTCGGCGGAGTTGTCGTTCATCGTGCTTGGCACCGATGATGCGATCGTCGCGCGGGACGCATTGGAAGATGAGTCCGACACCACCTTCGCGGGTCTGGCCCGCCAGAGTGTGTCGATCGAACCTCTCGGCCCCGAGTTGTGGGACGGCACGGTGCGCTACGGGCAGAATCAGGGAAGCGCCCAGCCCGGGACCGAGGCCGTCTTCTCGTTCGACACCGGCGGCGGCACGCAGCACATCACGCAGTCGCTGGACACAGTGCATCGGTATCCAGCTCCGGGCGTCGGCGCTGCGCCAGACTTCAAAGGCGCGATCGGCGTGAGCGCCGACGGCGTCGAGGGCGTGGACATCACCGTCCCCGTGTTCAACTTCACCGAGACGCACTACAAACCCGACGACGAGATGACCCAGTCGTATCGGGCCGTGCTCTTCGAGCTCACCGGCAAGGTGAACAGCGACTCGTTCAAGGGATTTCAGCCGGGAGAGGTGCTCTTTCTTGGGGCCTCGGGATCGAAGCGTGTGCAGCTCGGTGAGGACGCCGACTGGGAGATCACGTATCGCTTCGCGGGAAGCCCCAACGTCTCTGGTCTCTCCATCGGCCCCATCAACGGCATCTCCAAGAAGGGATGGGAATACCTGTGGGTGCGCTACGCCGACCAGGAGGACACGGCGGCAAGGGCGATCGTGAAGCGTCCCATCGCGGCGTACATCGAGCGCGTGTACGAAGACGGCGGCTTTGCCGCACTGGACCTTGAGTGACCCCCCACATGGGCGACGACCTCCGCAAAGTCCGGCCTGGCGATCCGCTCCGCGTCCCCGCGCGGGCGTACAACGCTTTCGTCGATGCAGCACTCGACCTCAAGCGCCGCCAGCAGGATCGTTTCTCCGGCGAACTCCGTGATGGCGCACGCCAGCACGGCGTGGTACCGGTGCGGAACGACACCGGATCGGACCTCGAACGCTACCACGTCATGGCCATCAACGGGCCGCTTTTTCCGCCCGGGGATGAGGGGCCGGAGAAGACCTTCCAGAACCGCATGGCGCTGAAGGGCATCGAGCCCAACGAAGAGACGCCGCCGGGGCGATTCGTCGTGGCCCGCGAGCCGATCATCGCCGGCGAGATGGGCCTGTGCGTCATCCACGGCGTCACGCCCGTTCGCCTGTACGTCGAGGAAGAAGAGCACGCCTTCGCCGACATCAAGGCCGGTGAACGTGTGCTCGTATCGGGCGGCTCGGGCGGCACAGCAATCCTTTGGAAGGAAGACGGCGTCGGTGAGAAGTGGGCCGTGGTGGACATCGGTCGCCCCCGCTCGGACAAGATCGTGGCCATCCTTGGCGAGGCAACGGAGATTCAAGGCGAGCGGTTCCGTTGGCGCTACCCGTGGGATGAAGCTGCCATCGATGGCGACCCGGGGAGCGAGACCTTCGGGCGCTACATCAAAGTCGAGAATGGCCTGTCGTCGGATGGCGACCCCGACAAGTATGCGATCAACCGCTTCGAGAGTCACCTCAGCGATGTGCCCGAGCAAGAACCGGAGGGGACGGATGGCTTCGGGGCGCTCAAGTCGCTGTTCATCCCCGGGCAACTTGAGAACCCCGGCGGCGATCAGGGGTACTGCCCGCGGAAGGCCGCGATCCCGATCCTGCGCCCCATCTTGAAGGGTGTGGCCGTGCAGATGACCGCCGAGCGCGATACGCGCGGGGGCACCGTGTGGTGCTTCCAGGCCCTCAATGGAATCGAGTTGGTGGAGTTCGACGTTCCGGTGTGGCTCTATGTCTGAAACCCAAACCCCCATCCCCGTCGATCTCGAAGCCCGCCGCGAGCACGAGCGTGGCAAGTACGCCGCGCTCATCGGGACTCGCTACGGCTCCAGCAACCACGGCCAGCACGCTTACGCCATCGTCCAGGCGTTCAAGCCCCGGTTCGTCGTCGACTTTGGCTGCGGCCGCAACCTCTTTATACAGCACCTGCGGCGGCTGGGGATCGACGGGCTGGGCGTGGACTTCGCGTTCCCCGAGGCGGACATCGTGGCGCCCATGCACCGCGTGCCGGTGTCGGCGGGCATTGCGGATGTGGCGACCTCGTTCGACGCCCTTGAACACCTGCTCCCCGAGGAGGTGGATGAGGTCCTGGACGAGATGCGGCGGATTGCCGTGCCGAGCGGGAGGTTTGTGTTCTCGATCTGCACGCGCGAAAGCAAGACCAAGGTCAACGGCGAGGGGCTGCACCCGACGGTGCGGTCTCGGGCGTGGTGGTTGGAGCGGATTGGTCGGGTTGGCAAGGTGCGTCAGGGAGCCGGCGCACCCAAGTACATCACAGGGACGTTCAACCATGCGTGAAAACAGTGGCGACATCGCGGCATTGCAGGCGGGGCTCAAACAACGCAAGCCCGCGCGCTCGGGCGTGCGGCTCTACACCGCCGACTTCGATTCCATGTCCTTGTGCGACTTCTACCGAGGGCGTTCGGCATTCCTGATGCTCTCGGGGCCTTCGCTCAACCAGATCGACCTGACGCAGCTCAACCGGCGAGGCATCGTCACGATGGCTGTGAACAACGCATGGACCCTTCACCGCCCGACGCTGTGGACGTGCGTGGATGATCCCGGCCGGTTCATCGACACCGGTTGGAAGGACCCGGGCATCCTGAAGATTGTCCCCGTCTCGCACTTCGACAAGCGCCTGCGGGTGCAGAACCCCGACGGCTCGTTCCGCGCCAGCGCTTTCAAGGTCCGCCAAATGCCCGGCGTGTTGTTCTACCGCCGCAGCGACCACTTCGACCACAGCCGGTTCCTCAAGAGCGACACGATCAACTGGGGTCAGGACGGCGAGCACACCGATTCGCTGGGGATCAAGGGCAAGCGGAGCGTGATGCTTGCGGCGCTACACCTGCTCCACTACCTCGGCTTCCGCACCGTGCACCTGCTCGGGTGCGACTTCAAGATGGCGAACGACCGCAAGTACGCTTTCAGCGAAGATCGCACGAAGGAAGCGATCCGGCACAACAACGTCCTGTACGAGTCGCTGCAGAAGCGGTTCGAGGCGCTCAAACCGCACTTCGATCAGCACGGCTTCAAGGTCATCAACTGCTCGCCCGGTAGCGAGCTCGGTGTGTTCGAGCGCATGGAGTTCGCCGACGCCATCGCGGCGGCCGGCGCGGAATGCGGCAAGGAAGTGGACACCGCCGGGTGGTATCAGGCCAAAGAGGAGGCGAAGAAGTGAGCGACGAACCACGCCGGTACTTCCTCTATATCCCAGTCTGGGCATCGACCACCGGCGGCGGTGGCGGCGGCTCCGGCAGTTCCTCATCTGAGGGATCGTCGTCGAGCGGCAGCTCGTCGAGCTCCTCGTCATCAAGCAGTGGCTCGTCCTCCTCGAGTTCCAGCGGCTCCTCGTCGTCGGGTTCTTCGTCGAGCGGCTCATCCAGCAGCGGGTCCGGCTCGTCCAGCGGTTCGGGTTCGTCGTCTGGTTCCGGCAGCAGCGGCGCGAGTTCGTCGGGTGGCAGTGGGTCCAGCGGCATGTCGAGCGGGGCGTCATCGGGTGCATCATCCGGAGCGTCATCCGGAGCGTCGTCGGGCGGGTCGTCCGGGGGCAGCAGTGGCGGAGGCTCCTCAGGCGGAGGCGGATCTTCGGGCGGCGGGACATCGAGTCTGCGATCGCTCGCCTCCCCGACGGGCTCTTGCCGGTCGCACGTGACCTGCTGTGCGGCAAGTCGATCCCGGAGATCGCGGCTGCCCGCGGGGTCCACCGCGGGACTGTGAATCGGATCGTGATGCAGCT
>JBGSIX010000015.1:0-2091 GCA_041742315.1 Phycisphaerales bacterium
CGGTCCGGGCGCGGCGTCACCTTCGCTCGGGACCTGCTCGCCACCTTGCGCAGGCGCGAGCTCGACGCGGCCGCCGCGAACCTTCAGTCCGAGACGGGGCTGGCGTTCCGCAAGTCAGCGGAGGGCGAGACCGTCTCCGGCGTCTTCCGCCAGCGCATCGACCTCGCCTCCGGCCGCTTCGCCATGCTCGATGACGGCATGGGCTTCGAACTCGTCCCGTGGAAGCCGCAGCTCGATCAGCATCTCGGCCAGCACATCGCTGGCACGGTCACGACCGGCGGCGGGATCGACTGGACGCTCGGCCGCAAGCGCGGACTCGGCATCTGACGGAGGACAGCATGACGATGAGGAAGGACCGTAATTCGCCCGCCACGAAGATCCTCTGGGGACAGATCGTCATCGTCACGAGCGTCGCGCTGCTCTTCGTCTGGGCCGCGACGCAATGGGTCGCCTTCCGGCTCGGCCACCAACCGCAGCTCGGCGCGCCCATGACCGAGATCTTGGGCTGGCCCGTCTACGCGCCATGGAACTTCTTCGTCTGGTGGTATTGGTACGACGCCTACGCGCCGCGCGTCTTCGTCGAGGGCGCGATCATCGCGGGCTCGGGCGGCATCGCCGCCATCGGCGTCGCGATCTTCCTCTCGGTGCTTCGCGCCCGCGAGGCGAGCGACGTGACAACCTATGGCTCAGCCCGCTGGGCGAACCGCAAGGATGTCGAGGTGGCGGGCCTCCTGCGTGAAGACGGCGTCGTGCTCGGGCGCTATGAGGAACGCTATCTGCGCCATGACGGTCCCGAACATGTGCTCTGCTTCGCCCCGACCCGGTCGGGCAAGGGTGTCGGCCTCGTCGTGCCGTCCCTGCTCACCTGGCCGGGCTCGGCAATCGTCCACGACATCAAGGGCGAGAACTGGCAGCTCACCGCCGGCTGGCGGTCCCGGTTCAGCCGCGTGCTGCTGTTTGATCCGACCAACCCTGCGAGCGCCGCCTACAACCCGCTGCTCGAGGTCCGGCGCGGCGACAGCGAAGTGCGCGACGTTCAGAACGTCGCCGACATCCTGGTTGATCCCGAGGGCCAGCTCGAACGCCGGAACCATTGGGAGAAGACCAGCCATTCGCTGCTGGTCGGTGCGATCCTACATGTCCTCTACGCCGAGGCCGACAAGACGCTCGCCGGCGTCGCGGCCTTCCTGTCAGACCCGAAGCGCCCGATAGAGGCGACGCTCGCGGCGATGATGCGCACGCCGCATCTGAACGACCGGCCGCACCCTGTTGTGGCGCAGGCCGCCCGTGAACTCCTGAACAAATCCGAGAACGAGCGCTCTGGCGTGCTCTCGACCGCGATGAGCTTCCTCGGGCTCTACCGCGATCCCGTGGTCGCCAAAGTCACGAGGCGCTGCGACTGGCGGATCGACGACCTCGTCTCAGGCGAGCGTCCGGTGACGCTCTATCTCGTGGTCCCGCCCTCGGACATCTCGCGCACCAAGCCGCTCGTGCGCCTCGTCCTCAACCAGATCGGACGCCGACTGACGGAAGAGCTAAAGGCCAAGGGCCGTCGGCATCGTCTCCTGTTGATGCTCGACGAGTTCCCCGCGCTCGGACGGCTCGATTTTTTCGAGAGCCAGCTCGCCTTCATGGCGGGCTATGGGCTGAAGGCCTTCCTGATCGCCCAGTCGCTCAATCAGATCGAGAAGGCCTACGGGCAGAACAACGCCATCCTCGACAACTGCCATGTGCGCGTCGCCTTCGCGACCAACGACGAGCGCACGGCCAAGCGCGTCTCCGACGCGCTCGGCACCGCGACCGAGATGCGGGCGATGAAGAACTATGCGGGGCACCGGCTCAGCCCATGGCTCGGTCATCTCATGGTCAGCCGGCAGGAGACCGCGCGGCCGCTCCTGACGCCGGGCGAGATGATGCAGCTGCCGCCGTCAGATGAAATTGTCCTCGTCTCCGGCGCGCCGCCCGTCCGGGCGAAGAAGGCGCGCTACTATGAGGACCGCCAGTTCAAGGCGCGGATCCTCGCGCCGCCGCACGTCGAGTCCCGCACGGGCGACGCGCGAGGCGTCCCGCAATCGGACGACTGGAGCGAGC
>JBGSIX010000016.1:0-4708 GCA_041742315.1 Phycisphaerales bacterium
AGATCGCTGGCGCCCTCGGCCCCGGGCCCGAGGCGCTGCGCCGCGAACGAGCGCATGTCCCCGGTCGAAGCCAGACCGATCACTGCGCCGCTCGGATCGGAAACACAGACGACCCCGTGCGAAGCGGGGATCGTCGAAAGCATCGATTCATCGAGCCCGCCTGGGCACACAAGCCGGGTTGTCCAGCCTGCCTTCCCCACGCCTGGCCTTCCCCTCGCTCGTTTGGGTCCGTTCGAGTGGGCGGGCCCAGAAGCCCAGGTTAGAGGCCCAGGTCCTTGGCCTTGCGCTCGGGGAGCACCATCCCGCGGAGCTCGGCCTCGAAGGCGATCTTGCCCTCGATGATCCCCTGCACCGCCGCCACATACCCCCGGCCGCCGAATTTCACTTCCTTGGACAGGATGTACAGGTCATCGCCCACCGTGACGCTGTTGCGGAACGAGCACTCTGTGATCCGCAGGAAAGCCGCGGGCGAGGGCTCGCCCCGCCTCACGTTGAACATCCAGCACATCAGCTGGGCCGCCGCCTCGACCATGAACACGCCCGGGAGCAGAGGCAGATCCGGGAAGTGCCCGGCGATCCAGACCTCACCCTCGCGGACCTGCTTCAGGCCCACGACCTCTTTGTACCCCGGGCCCGTGTAGACCACCGCGTCCAGGAGCGACATGTCACCCCGGTGCGGGATCCACTCGTGGATGCCCTCTTTCCCGCAGACGCGCGCAGCGATATCGATCTGACTCACGTCAAACAACGCCGCACCGGGATCCGCAAGGATCAACGGCGATACGGATGAAACCACTTCACCCATGCGATGCACACCAGCCCTTTGCCACCCAAGGCCCGATCAGTTGCCCTGATCACGGAGCGTCAGGATTTCCTTCCGGATCTCCTGGGCCGCGTTGCGGATGTCCTGCAACGCCTTGCGGGCGCGAGTGCCCGCGGCCTTGTTCCCGCCCTCGGCCTTCGAGATGTCGTCCTCGGCCATGACCACCATCTGTTTCAGCTTCTCGAAAGACTCCATCGACGGACGCTCCTCTCGGAATCGGGACACTGTTCGAACCGCACCAGAACCCGCCCGTCCCATCGGGGGGACCTGCGGGGCATGCCGTATATCTTCCCGATCTGGGCCGCTCAGGCAAGCTCCGAGGCGAATATACAAACATTTCCCGAATATCAGACCCCGCTCAGCCGATGCACCAGATCTTCGCACACCGCAAGCGCCCCCTGCGCGTGGCGACCATCGCCGCCCACCGTCAGAAAGCTCGGCGTCGTCGCCGCGACGAGCACGCGCTTCACGTCCGCGATCGTCGAATCGTCCTCACCCACCCGCAATCCGCGATCCTTGCGCAGCTTGCGCATCTGCTTGACGGGTTTCATCCCGAACAGCTTGTCCTCGTGGCCCCAGAACAGATGCTCCAGATACACCGCGTCCTCCACCCAGTGCCCCGCGTGCGTCAGCGCCAGATCGATAAGCACGCACCGGTCCGGATGACCCGCTCCCGCGGGCATGTGCATCACATTGCCCGGGTGCAGGTCGCCGTGGCACCACGCGTTGATCTCGCGAAGCTCCCACCGCGTCAGCAACCTTGGCAGCAGCCTCTGCACGCCCTGGATCGCGTTCTTCCATCGGTTTGCGTTCTCGATGTGGTTGTCGCGCACCCAGCGCCGAGCATCGTCTAGGGCCTTTCCCCAATCCGGCGTCGCGGGCGGAGCGCCGAACGCGCCGTGCCGGTTCTCGGCGCGCGCCTGAAACTCCACCGCCGCCGACAAAAGCCCGTTGAGCGAGCGCTCCGACAGATCACCCGAGACGGGCTTGCCCTCGAGCCGCTCAATGACAAGCCACGCCAGGTCATGCCCGCCCAGTTCGCTCCCCGAGCCGAGCACCCTGGGCGTCGGATGGGGCGTCTGCCCCTCGCACACGTCGCGATCCAGGCCGTGATCCCCGAGCCGAACCGTCCAGTTGAGTTCGTTGGCGCCGACGGGGATCTTGACGATCACCGGCACATCGGCCTTGCCGTCGCGCCAGAGCGCGTTGCCGGTCGCGGCCCCGCCGCGCTGCCACGTCGCCCGGAACCATTCGATCTCGCTCAGCCGCCCGCCGCAGGAATCCCGGATCACCGGCTCCAGCGCCCGGGCCAGGGCCGCCGGATCGTCACCCGTCTCTGCATGCCCGCCGGAGCTGATCATGCCGCTGGAAGCCTCCTGCCTCGCGCAACCGAACAGTCACATCCTACCGCGCCGCGTGCCAGCGATACAGGTCCAAAAACGCTTCTGGCGTCATCGTTTCCGCCCGCGCCCGCGCATCGAACCCCGCCGGCAACGCCCCATCGCCCCTGAGCACGCTTCCAAGCTGCTTTCGGCGTTGTCCGAGAAGCTTCTGGCAGAACTGGGCGAACAGCTTGCGATCAACACCCTCATCCACAACCGATCCACGGGGCACAATCGAGACCATCGCGCTTGCGATCTCGGGCTGGGGCCAGAAACACTCCTTCGGAAGCTTGGCCACCAGCTCCACATCCGCAAAGAGCTGCGCCACCACCGAGATCACGCCGTAGATCTTGCTCCCCGGCTTGGCCAAAAGCCGATCCGCCACCTCGCGCTGGATCGTGACGAACTGCCCCCGGCACGTCGGCATGTCCGTCAGCAGCGCAAGCATCAGCGGCGTCGCGGCCCCGTACGGCAGATTCGCCACGAGACGAAAGTCCCGCCCGTCCAGTTCCTCCACGATCGCGCGCGAAACCTCGTGCTTCGACTCCAGACAGTCGCCCTCGATGAGCGTGAAGCGCTCGCGCTCCCCGAGCCGCTCGCGCAGGATGCCCGCCATGTCCGGGTCCAGCTCGCAGGCGATCACCGCGCAGCCGCGACCCAGCAGTTCCTCGGTCATCGTCCCCGTGCCGGGCCCCACCTCGAGCACGACATCGCCCGCGCCCACGCCCGAGACGTCCACCAGCTTCGTGAGCAGGTTCTGGTCGATCAGGAAGTTCTGCCCGAGCCGGTGCTTGGGCGCGATGCCCCAGTCATCCAGGATCGTGCGGATCTCGGCGAGCGTCTGCATCGCTACCAGACCCCATCGAGCACGCTGGAGATCGCCTGCGCCACGCCCGCCTCGTGGTTCATGCCCACGACGTGCCTCGCCTTGGCCTTCACCGGCTCGATCGCGTTGCCCATCGCCACGCCAAGCCCCGCCGAGGTGATCATCGTGACGTCGTTGACCTCATCCCCGATCGCCATCGTGCGCTTCGGGTCGATCCCCAGCTGCGCGCACACCCACGTGATCCCCGCCCATTTGTGCGCCTGCGCGTCGAAGGCCTCGAGGATGTGAAACTCGCCCTCGAGCCCCGGCACATGCTCGCGCGACGTCACCGCCGGGAAGGAGTGGAGCGTCACCTGCTCGCCCAGGAGCCCGAAGATCTCGTCCCGCATCGGGAGCGTCCAGCTCGATGGCCCGCACGCGCCGACGCGGACGGTCCACTCCGGGTGCTCGTCCAGATCGAGGCTCGTGACTTGCGTGCGCTCCAGCTGCATGTGATCGAGCCACCACTAGGTCACCGGGTGGAGCCGGTGCCCCGCCTCGCCCGTGACGATCAGATAATCAAACCCCGACGCGTTTCGGTCCTTCAAGACCAGCGCCGCGTGCCCGCGCCGGTGGAGCACCTCGACCACGCCCCGCACCACGGGCTGACGCATCGCGAACCGGTGGAGCGTCTGCCCCGAGCCCGGGTCGCCCACCCTCGAGCCGCCCGCCGGCACCATCGGGTCCGTCCCGCCCACAGCCTTGGCCGCGAACACACTCTCGGCAAAGTTCCGGCCCGTGCAGAGCAGCACCGTCACCCCCGCGTCGCGGGCGCGGGCGATCGCCTCGATGTTCGCCTCGGGCACGTGCCCCGTGCGGTCGATGAGCGTGCCGTCGATGTCGATGGCGATCAGGTCGTAATTGAGTCTGGTCCTGGGCGGGTGCACGACAGGAGCGTATGCCCCGTTCTCCTGTGCCACGGCCGTGCCGGCCGTGCTTCGACTCTTCACCTGAACCTCACGGCCGGCACGGCCGTGGCACAAGGATCAGTCCCCGTGCCCGCCCAGCGTGATCCCGTTCTTGCCCGAGCGCTTGGATTCGAGCGCGAGCTGGTCCGCCTTGCGGAGCAGGTCCTCGGACGTCGAGCCGTCCCACGGGAAGGTCGCAAGCCCGCCCGAGATCGTCAGCCGACCCGGCGCATCGATCCCCAGCCTCGGGAAACGCTGCTCCACGATCGCGCGCTGGAAACGCTCGGCGACCGCCGCGAAGTGCGTCGGGTGCCTCGAGTTCTGATCGCGTGGCCCCTCGGGCTCGTAGAAAATCACCGCGAACTCGTCGCCCCCGATCCGGCAGATCCGGTCCGTGGGCCTCGTCAGCGAGTGCATCAGGTTCACGGTCTCGCGCAGGATCATGTCCCCCGCCTCGTGCCCGAACTCGTCGTTGAACCGCTTGAAGTTATCGAGATCGAAGACCAGGATCGTCAGCATCTGCCGCTTGGTGCGCGCCTGCTCGATCGCCGCCGACAGGAAACGATCGAAGTAACGCCGGTTCCACGCGCCGCTGACGCGGTCCGTCATCGCCTCGGCCCGGAGCCTGCGGTGCTGGTCGCTCAGCGCCATCCAGCCCGCGAGCCACCGGGCGTGCTCACCGACCGTCAGCCCGCCGGGCACGGGCTCGTGCCTGGGTGTGAGCGCCTCC
>JBGSIX010000017.1:0-2414 GCA_041742315.1 Phycisphaerales bacterium
AACCCCACGCCCAGCGAGGCTTCATTCAACTTTGAGACCGGCGGCGGCACGCAGCACATCACCCAGAGCAAAGACACGGTCCAGGCGCGGGCGGCATACGGATCGACCGCGCCGGACTTCGGCGGCGCGATCGGCGTGACCGCCGACGGCGTTGACGGGGTGGACATCACCGTGCCCGTGTACCAGTTCTCCGAAACGCACTACTTCAGTGATGCGCAAGTGACCGGGGCGTACAAGGGCGCGATCTTCAGTTGCACGGGCAAGACCAACGCCGGCGCGTTCAAGGGATTTGCACCCGGCGAGGTGCTCTTCCTCGGTGCGACGGGCTCGAAGCGCGGCGACGGTCCCGACGATGACTGGGAAATCACCTTCCGGTTCGCGGCCAGTCCGAACGAGACCGGCCTGTCGGTCGGCTCCATTACCGGCATCAACAAGAAGGGGTGGGAGTACCTGTGGGTCCGTTACGCCGACGCGGAGGACACCGGGTCCGGAGCGATCATCAAGAAGCCCATCGCCGCCTACGTCGAGCGCGTGTATGACGACGCCAACTTTGGAGCCCTGGGGATCTGAGTCCCTTCAACCATGCCTGACGATCTTCGCAAAGTCCGATCCGGTGATCCACTCCGCCTCCCCGCGGGCGCGTACAACGCGTTCGTCGATGCGGCGGTCGATCTGCGCCGGCGTCAGGGACGCGGAGAAGCTGTCGCCGGCCCGCTCATGGAATCGGCACAGCGCGGGATCGTGCTGGTGCGCAACGACTCGGGCGACGAGATCGAGCCGTATCACGCGCTGGCGATCACCGGCGTGCTGGTGGAGCCCGGCGAGGATGACCAGGAACGAACATTCCAGAGCCGCACGCCGCTGACTGGCGACATCGCTACGGAGGAGACCGCCGGTTCAGCGTTCGTTGTCGCGCTGCAGCCGATCAAGCCCAACAAGCTCGGGCGCTGCGTGCTCACGGGTGTGACGGTGGCGCGGGTCTTCATCACCAACGAGACGGACACCACCTGCGAGCTCGCGGCCGACGAGACGGTCTTGGCCAGCACGCCCATGGGTGGCATCCCGATCCTCTGGAAAGAAGACGGCACCGGCGAGAAGTGGGCGGTCCTTGAACTCGGCCGTCCGTCGCCCGGGCGCGTGACCGCGATCCTCGGCGCTGCCCAGGCGATCCCGACCGAGCGCAACCGCTGGCGCTATCCGTGGGTTGAAGCTCAGATCGACGGCAACCCCGGCAGCGAGACCTATCTCCGGTATGTGGCCATCGAGGGTGGCCTGTCGTCCCAGCTCGCAAGCGGCGGTGAAGACCCCACGCGGCTGGCGCTCAACCGCTTCGAGGCCCACCACATGAACGATTCGGAGCCGGGCTCCGGCTTCGGCGGCTTGCTCGGGCTGGGACCGGTGTGCGAGTTGCCCGGCGTGCTCCCCAAGTGCCCTCCTGCACGATCGCTCAAGCCGAAGCTTGTGCCGATCCCCGAGGGCGTGTGCGTGCAGCTCACCTGCGAGCGCAACAGCAAGGGCAAGCCGGTGTGGGTCTTCGAGGCCATGAGCCTGATCGAAATCGCCGACCCCGCCGACGAGGACCGCAAGTTCAACCTCTACATCGGAGGTGCCGAATGACCACCCCCCCGTCCCCAACCACGCTCGACACACGCCGCGAGAAGGAGCGGGCCAAATACGTGGCACTGGCCGCCAAGCCCGGCTCGACGTACGGCTCGACCAACCACGGCAAGCTTGCTGTTCCGATCATCCAGAAGCTCAAGCCGAGGTTTGTGGTGGACTTCGGATGCGGCCGCAACGACCTCGTGCGTGATCTGCGCCGGCTGGGGATCGACGGCCTGGGTGTGGACTTCGCGTTCCCAGATGCCGACCTCGTTCGCCCGATGCACAAGACCGCGCTGCACGCTGGCGTTGCGGACGTCGTAACGAGCTTTGACGCCCTCGAGCATCTTCTTCCCGAGGACGTGGACGCGGTGCTCGCGGAGATGCGCCGAGTCGCCAAGCCGCGCGGCCACTGCGTGTTTTCGATCTGCACCCGTCCCAGCAAGACCACCGTCGCCGGCGAAGGTCTGCACCCGACGGTGCGCCCGCCGGATTGGTGGCTCGACCGCATCGGCCGTGTCGCCACCGTGATCAACCCGCGGGCGGAGCGGCGGTTCATCGTCGGGCGGTTTAAGGGCGGAAGTGATGGGGGGTGCTGCGGTGCGTGAGAACCAGTCTGACATCGCGGCGCTCCAGGCCGGTCTTAAGGCGCGCAAGCCGTCGCGGGATGGCCTGCGCCTCTACACCGCCGACTTCGACTCCGTGTCGCTCGGCGGGTTCTACCGCGGGCGTTCGGCGTTCCTGATCCTCTCGGGCCCGTCGCTCACGCAGCTCGATCTCTCGGCGCTCAACAAGCGCGGCATCGTCACGATGGC
>JBGSIX010000018.1:0-4355 GCA_041742315.1 Phycisphaerales bacterium
GCCCCGAACGCGCGCCGCTGCTCGCCAGAGCCGCAACCGCCGCAGGCGTGCACGCGCTCTTCATCGAAACGCACCCCGACCCGAAGAAGGCCAAGTCCGACGGCGCCACCGTCCTCCCGCTCGAGGTGGCATCCAAGGTCATCACCGACTGCGCCCGCATCCGCGAGGTCATGTCGAACTGAGGTAAACACGCTCCAAACGAGCCCCTCGCGCGAGCGAGGGGACTCCGTACACTGCACGAATGCCGCCACCCCGAGCGTACTTCCTCACCTGGACGACCTACGGAACCTGGCTCCATGGCGACGCGAGAGGCTCAGTGGATGATGAACATCATTCCCGAGGGACTCCACTCCTCAAGCCCGATCGGGTCCTCGAGCGGCAGCGTGGCCTCAGACTTTCCTCAAGCCCTATCCAACTCGATCAACGCATGCGAGAAGTGGTCGAACATGCGATCCGTACGCACTGCTCTCTTCGAACATGGCGAATCCATGCACTCAATGTTCGAAGCAACCACGTTCACATCGTTCTAACCGCGAACACGCACAGCCCCGAGCAGGTGATGGGCCAACTCAAATCCTGGAGCACGAGATTGCTTCGTGAGAAATGCGGATTGGGTGATGATAATCGCATCTGGACAAAGATGGGCAGCACTCGATGGATCAATGATGAAGCGTCACTCGTTGCGGCAGTGGATTATGTCATACACCATCAATAAGCGTCCCCTCGCTCGCGCGAGGGGCTCGTTTCATACACGCGCCGCGAAAAGAGAAAGCCGACCCTTGCGGGCCGGCTCAATCGTCTCTCTCGTCAACCTTGGCTCGCACCACGGCTGATCTCTCTCATCCCATGGTTGGATGATTAGTTCGACTT
This sequence comes from Phycisphaerales bacterium, assembly GCA_041742315.1. GTDB lineage: Bacteria > Planctomycetota > Phycisphaerae > Phycisphaerales > UBA1924. The sequence goes on from JBGSIX010000018.1 coordinate 871, forward strand.
GCTCGCCATGAACTCGCGGAGCGACTTGGGCTTGGCGATCTCGGCGTCGTACGGGTCGATGTGCACCCGGCGCCCCTGGAAGACCACGCGGCCAAGGCCGGTGCTGTAGAGCGTGTCGTCGTTGCCCCGGCGGACCAGGAAGCCCGGCTGGAACTTGGTCCCGCACTGACGCACGATGATCGAGCCCGGCTTGGCGGTTTCCCCGCCGTAGAGCTTAATGCCGAGGTACTGCGGGTTGGAGTCGCGGCCGTTCTTGGTCGAACCACCGGCTTTCTTGTGTGCCATGACGAAAACCTCTGTGCTGCGAGCAGCTTCTGATTCGGCCCCGCCGGCCCTGCCAGCGTGGGTGAAGAGTCTAGACCGCCCTTAGCGCATGATCCAGCGATCGTCGCGGGGCTTGAGGGGCTCGGCGCCCCGCATCTCCAGCGAGCCCGGGATGTCGTACCGAACCATGAACGTCTTGCGGAGCACGAGTTCCCGCTTCTCGCCCGTCTTCGGGTCGGGGAGTTCGATCCGGGCCGTCTCGCCGCTGAAGCCCGCGGCATACACCGCGACCTCGTCCACGTCCAGGTCGCCCACGGGCCAGACGACCAGCCCATCCTTGGCGTTTTCCTTGCCCTGGAGCAGGTTGCCCAGGATCGCGATCTGGTCCTCAAGAAGCGGGTTGCCGAGGCGATTCAGAAGCTCGAGCCGGACCGCGCGGGGGACGTCCCGACCGGCGCGAAGAAGCTCGCCCTCGTCCGTTCCCAGCTCAAAGACCGGGGCAAACTGAAGATCCTGGCCGGAATTGTTGGTGACGCGGTAGGTCAGGTAGTAGTACACCTGGGGCCCCTCACCCGGCACATCGACCCGGGCGATACGCAGCGGCCCGATGTCGATATCTAGCTGCCAGCGCTTGGGCAGGGGATCCGGCTCGGGCGGGCGGGTCCAAGCCAGCGCGGTGAGGCTCAGCGCTGCAAGCACGCAGGCGAGGCAGGCCGACAGCCGCGAGCGGGTCATGAACATGGGGCATTTCTCCGGAACAGGGCCACTTCCATCCACCGGTGGAGGTTCTGCGGCGGCCCTCTTGAGCGTAGTCTACAGCGCCAGCCATGACCACACACCCCCGTCACCGCGACTTTCCGGAATCCGCCCCGAGCGGGCCCGCCTCGGCTCCTCCCGAGCACATCGAACCGGCGCTCCACCTCCAAGCCGCGATGAGGCTCATCCCCGCCCCGCCCCACGAACGCCGCGAGGTCGCCCGCCGGTTTCTCGCGGGAACCAGGCTCGCCGGCTACGACCTCTCCAACATGTGGGGCACGATCGACCGCTCCGCCCCCACCGCCTGTATAAGAGAGGTATGTCTCGCCATCGAGGGACCCGGGCGCACGGCGATGTGCTTTCTCTCGGGCCCTGCCGACGGCTTGCCCGAGGACGAGCGTACCGACGAACGAGCCGCGTGCATCAGAAGCATGCTCGACCACCTAGCGCCCGAACGCATCAGTCTGGCGCAGGCGTTGCCCGAGCCCGAGGAGACCTGGGCCGTCCGCGCATACGACCGCGCCGGGTTCACCCACGCGGGCGAGCTCTCCTACATGGAACTCGAATTGCGCGGCAAAAAACGGGCTTCTGCGCACACGAATTGGCCTTCGGGTGTGCAGGTCCGAGCCGTGCACGACCCGCACACGACCGATTTCAAGCACCTGATCGACGCCCTTGAGGCCTCGTACATCAAGACGCTCGATTGCCCGGAGCTCTGTGGCCTGCGCTCGACCGAAGACGTCCTGGCAAGCCACCTCTCGACCGGCGCTTTCGACCCCTCGCTCTGGCAGCTCGCCTTCGAGGGCGACACGCCCATCGGGTGCAGTCTGGTGAGTTTGATCCCCGAGAATGGGTCTGCCGAGCTTGTGTACATCGGTCTGGCGCCACGCGGACGAAGCCGCGGATTGGGTCGCGCACTGCTCGAACACGCGATCGCGGAACTGCAGCGTCGGCGCGTGGATCGGCTTGTGTGCGCCGTGGACCGGCACAACATTCCGGCGGTGCAGCTCTACAACGACCTCGGTTTTCAGGGGTTTTCCGCTCGCAGCGCGTGGGTGTGCCCTGTGCGCCCGCGCCGAGCGCCTGTGGGCGAGAGTGTGTGAAGCGTGGATAAAGAACTTTTCTCGCGCAAGTTCTTGCACTGCGGACGCCAGCGGCTTGCCAAGCGGTTTTTCAGCGACCGTGCCGATTGCTGGCGGCGGGTTCTTGCCCTACGCTGACACCCGCTGCAGGGAACGCGGCGAGGTCCGACTCGGACCACTCTTGGGGCACGGACAGCGCAATCCAACACGAGTTGTGCAGCGGCCGGGCGAATCGGGCTCACCCGATAGCGCACGCGATCAGAGCGCTCACAAACGTACTCACTGTCACGGGTCGGTCCAAAGGGCCGAGAGAGGGGACGGACTTTGGGAGAGTCCACGGCACGTTCGGCAAGCGGATCCATCAAGGCCACACGCCAGCCCCTGCACAGCAGGACCGTCGCCCCCGGGCGCCAGACCGAGGACATCCAGAACCGCGCCGATCAGCCCCGCAAGCCCAAGGCCCGCCGCGCCTCGGCGCCCGCGGCCGCGCCCGCGATCGTCGATGCGAGCGCCGAACTCATCCCCGCGGTGCTCGTCAGGCTCGAAGAGGAATTCGGCACCCAGCGCGTGCACCGCTATTTCGATGTGCAGTCCAAGCTCACCCTCTCAGGGAGCGTCCTGGGCATCACCGTGCCCACCTCTTTCCACGTCGAGCTGATGGAGAGCATCTTCGGCAAGTCGCTCCGCGAGACCCTGGGCGATTTGATGCGCGACGCCGCCCCTGCGGTCGAGTACCGCATCGACCCCGAGCTCTTCCCCGGGCTCTCCGACCCGGACCTGATGCCCAAGGCGCAGGCCGAGCCCAAGCCCAGACTGAGCCGGGCGCTCGCCAAGCCGCGCATGAAGGGCGAGGCGTTCGACGAGCGATGCGACCTGACCCGGTTTGTCGTGGGCGACGCCAACGAGATGGCCTACGACGCGGCGCTGCAGATGGCGGACCTCGCCAAGGCCACGCCCTTTACACGCCTCTTCCTTCACAGCCCGTGCGGGCTAGGCAAGACGCACCTCTTGCGCGGCATCGTCCGTCGCGTGCTGGCCGACAACCCGCAGGCCCGCGTGCGATATGTCGCCGCCGAGGCGTTCACCAACGAGTACATCGCCTCGGTCCAGGCCAACACCGTCGAGGCCTTCCGCAAGCGGTACCGGAGCCTGGACCTGCTCTGCCTCGACGACATCCACTTCCTCTCGCGCAAGAACGCGACACAGGTCGAGCTCCTGCACACGTTCGACGCGATCGAGATCGGGGGCTCGCGGCTCGTGCTCGCGTCCGACGGCCACCCCTCCGAGATCGCGGACCTGACCAACGGGCTCGTCAACCGACTGCTCTCCGGGCTCGTCGTGCAGATCCAGACGCCGGACGCGGGCCTGCGCCGCCGGCTCATC
>JBGSIX010000019.1:0-10851 GCA_041742315.1 Phycisphaerales bacterium
TGACACGCACAGCTTCGAGCTGGTGAATGATGCCGAGGGCCGATTTGTCATCGACTCGGACGGCAATATCTCAGTCGCCGATGGCGCTGGATTGGACTTCGAAAACGCGTCGAGCCACGAGGTGACGGTCCGCGTCACGGATTCAGCGGGAAACACGCTCGAGCGATCGCTGACGATCGCGGTCTCGGACGTCAACGAAGGCCCCGACTCGATCAGCTTCACGGGCGGCGAAGTGTCCGAGGATGCAGAAGCAGGCACGGTTGTCTCGAGCGTCTCGGTCAGCGATCAGGACACCGGCGAGCGGTTCGGGTACGAACTGGTCAACGACGCGGGCGGGCGATTCACGGTTGATAGCAACGGCAATATCCTCGTCGCGGGCAACGGCGTCCTCGACTACGAGTTCAACACCTCGCACGAAGTCACGGTCCGCGTCACGGACTCGGGCGGCAACGTCATCGAGAAGACCATCACGATCGAAGTCACGAACGTCAACGAGGCCGTGACCGAGGATGAAGCTCCAAATGCGGAAGCCGCAACAGAACAGACTCGGGAACCCGAGAGCACTGAGCGTGCTGGACGAACACCAAACGCTGGAACCGCATCTGATCCGCTGGTCGAAGCAGGCAACGAGCCGGTTGGGCAAGCCGGGTTCACACTCGATACAGCCGGAATCCCGTCTGAGGAAGCAACACTCAACTGGGTCGCATCCGAGATCCAGGAACTGAGTCAAATCGCACGATCGGTGGATACAAGCGAGCTCTACTTCTCGGACGCACCCGCTACAGGTGAGGAAGTTGTCTTCGAGGATGTATTCAGACATGAGAATTCACAGGACGGCGTCGATCAACCGAGCGGAATCGCCGAAGAAACCCCCGGGTTTGAGCGTGCTTCCGACGGCTTCGTTGGCAAGTTCTGGACCATGCTCCGCGCGGGCTTCGGAACAACAAACAAGACAGATGAATCCCAAGCGGCTGCGAGCCAGAACGACAGGGGACCGCAGGGCCGTTCACGCAAGAAGTAACCAGAGATAAGTTCAGGAGTAGCCCATGGCTGCAGAAGAAACACGCGGTGACGGCTTCGATGACTGGGCACACGATCTGCTCAAGGAACTTGAGCAGCAAACCCCGGAAGCGATCAGGCGCCTCCGCTCATCGGAACGCCACGAGGTCCAGAGCGCCATCAAAATCCGTCCCGCCAACGCGAGCGCCGCGGGCGAGTCGGCCGTCGAAGGCCTGACAGGCGATGTCTCGCCCGGCGGGTGCCGGGTCATGTCCAGCGTGCCCCTCCGCGTCGGCGACGTCTACAAGCTTGAAATCGAGAAGGGCGAGCTCGAACTCCCCATTCTTTTCGCCAGATGTCTGCGGTGCCGGCTTGTGCGCGAGGACGCGTTCGAGTCCGGATTCGCCTTCTTCAACACGATCAAACTCGACGAAGTTCGCAGCGGCGGTTCGATCATGGATAGCTTGCTCTAAAGACGAACGCGGAGTCATCCAGTCAAATGGAAGCAGTAAGTACCGACCAATCAGAGCGCCGGCAACCGGGCATGGTGCGCAAGGTCACCGGCCTGATCAACGGCTTGGCCCTGCGGAGCGAGTCCGCCGCGACGTTCTACAAGCACGCGACATCCGCGATCGTGCAGGGCTTCCAGAGCCCCTACGGCGCGATCTCCGCTCGCTTCGGCGCCGAGGTGGTTGAGGACTACTTCCACACGGGCACGACCGACCCGAGTTTCTGGAAAAAGCCCGTGCAGAGCATCATGGACGCCTCGATGCGAGACGCCCAGCCCATGGCGCAACGGTTCAGCTCCAGGAACGCCGAGCTCCAGATCGCGATGATCTCGGTCATCCTCCGTGACATCAACGGCTCAATGATCGGCGTGCTCACGCTCGTTGTGCGCTGCTCCGACGAGCACCCCGCGTCGATGTACCGCGAGTTGCTCGAAGCCTTCGCGTCGCAGCTGGCTATCGGCGCTTCAAGAATCGAAGCCGCGCTGCGTGCGCCGGAGCGAGCCGCGCCCGACGCGAGCATGTCCAAGGCGGCCGGCTATACCTCGGGCGTCGAAATGGCGTTCGCACTCGTCTCGAGCCTGCGGACCAAGCTCGGCTGCGAGATGGCAGCCATCGGCACCGCCGAAGGCCCCCGTGTCAAGATCCAGGCGGTCTCAGGCTTCGACGAGGTGAGCGATCGCGCCGAGGCAACCCGCCTCATGTGCGACGCGATGGGCGAAGCGGTCGACCGCGGCTCACGCGTGGTGTATCAGCCGGCTTCGGGTCAGGCCTCCGCTTCGGACGAGGGCTACCGCGTTCACAAACGCTGGTACGACAAGCTGGGCAGCGCGAGCCTCGCCACTCTCCCTCTCGACGCGGGCGATGGAACAACGATGGTCGTCAGCCTGCGCCGAAGGGCGGAGCTCCCTTTCAACGACGAAGAGATAACGACCATCCAAAGACTCATGGAGCCCTACGCCCCCGCGTTCGGCCTCCTTGAGCGGGCCAACCGCTCACTCGTTGGGCACGCCAAACGCTCGGTCTCCTCGGCGCTGCGTGAAACCATGTCCCCCCGTGGCTGGGGCCGCAAGTGCGCCTGGATCGTGGCACTCGCAACACTCTGCTGGGTGTTTTTCGGTTCGATGACGTACACCGTCTCGGCCCCGGCGACCGTCAAGCCGGGCGCCGTGCGCCACATCGGGACGCCCGTGCAGGGAATCCTGCTGAGCACCCACGCGACCGCGGGCGACATCGTCAAGGAGGGCCAGCTCCTGGCCGTCTTCGATGACGCGGATCTGCAGGTCGAGCGCCAACGTATCCAGGCGGAGCTCCACATCGCCCGGATCAACGAGAACCGCGCGATCAGCGAGAACAAAGGCGTGGATGCCGAACTCGCACGGGCCGAGCAGAGGCTCAGCCAGGCGCAGCTCGACGAGATCGACCGCCAGATCGCCAGGACCCGGGTCGTTTCGCCCTACGACGGGCAGATCATGGCGGGCGATCTCCGCACGCGCGTCGGCGAGACGCTCTCACTCGGCACACCCATGTTCGAGATCGCCAAGCTGGGCGACTGGACGCTCGATATCGAGATGCCCCAGCGCATCGCGGCGGATCTCTCGGCGGGCAAAGTCGGTGCCTTTGCGCCAAACGCACGCCCTGAGGAAACAACCGATCTCCAGCTCACAAGGGTACTCCCGGTCGCCAAGCCTGTTGACGGCAAGACCGTGTACATCACCGAAGCCCAGCTGGAACAAACACACGACTGGATGAAACCCGGCATGGAGGGCATGGCCCGCGTCAGCTTCGGCAAACGCCCCGTCTGGTGGGTCGGTTCGCACCGCCTCGTGGACTACTTCAGGACGAACTTCTGGCTATGAGTGCCGCACCCGCTCCAGAACCGATCGCCCCTCGCCTGCGCCAGGCGCAGGTCGGCTTACGCAAGGACCTGGACGTCCATCGCCATGTCTTCCGCGGCGAGGTCTCCTACGTCTTTCGCGATCCGCTCACGCTCGCGGTCCACAAACTGAGCGAAGCCGACTACCAGCTCTGCGCCGCGCTCTCCGAGGACCGCCAGCTCGGCGAGGCCTTCGCGCAGCTCGTGAGCCAAGGGCGGGTCGAGCAGGAAGACGAAGAAAGCTTCTATCAGTTCATCCTGAGCCTCCACAGCCTCGGCTTCCTCAACCTGCCCGTGCCCAACAACGAAACGCTCTACCGCAGGCGGAAGATGAAAATCCGCGCCAAAAAAGCGCAGCGCCTCACGGGCTTCCTCTTCATGCAGGTGCCCCTGATCAACCCCGACAGCTTTCTCGACCGCACCAAGCACCTGGTCTCTTGGGTCTTCACCAAGTGGACGCTCATGGTCTGGGCCGTGGTCGTGGGCAGCGCGCTTCTGCTTCTGCTCAAAAACTGGGGCACGTTCTTCACGCCCATCGGCGACGTCTTCACCCCCGAACGCCTGCTGGGCATGTGGATCGCGCTCGTCTCGCTCAAGCTCATCCACGAGTTCGGGCACGCCTACGCCTGCAAAGTTCTGGGCGGCGAAGTCCCCGAGATCGGCGCCTACTTCATCGCCGGCACGCCCTGCGCCTACTGCGACTGCACCTCGTCGTGGGGCTTTACCAAACGCCACGAGCGGCTCATCGTCGTCCTCGCGGGCGTCTACGTCGAACTCTTCATCGCGGCACTCGCGGTCTTCGTCTGGGCGATCGCGCCATCGGCGTCCGTGCGGCTGGTCGCATTCGATATCGTGGTCGTCGCGGGCGTCGCGACCGTGCTCGCCAACCTGAACCCGCTCATGCGGTTCGACGGCTACTACATCCTCAGCGATATCCTCGAGATCCCAAACCTCCGATCAACCGCGCAGCGCCGGGCGATATCGCTCGCCAAGCGGATCTTCGTGGGCGTCCCGATGCCCGAGAACCGCTACAGCCCCGCCATGAACGCGGGACTGATCACGTTCGGCATCCTCGGCGCGATCTACAAGTTCACGATCGTCATGGGCATCTCGGTGCTGCTGGCGACCAAGTTCCTCTACCTCGGCATCGGGCTCGCCGTGTTCTACGGCGGGACGGAGTTCTACCGCGTCAACAAAAACATCGGCAATTACCTCATCCACTCCGAAGAAGCCAAGCAGCACCGTATCCGCGCCGGAATGCTTGCCACCGCGCTCTTTGCGATCGCGCCGGCGTTCCTGATCTTCGTCCCCGTCCCAAGACCTGTGATGGCCCTGGGCGCCGTCGGACTCGAACACGAAAGCTCCTACTACGCCGCGGGCGACGGGTACATCGAAACCATCGACGCGAGGCCCGGCGACCGAACGCGCGAAGGCGACCTGCTGGTCAGGCAAACAAACCCTGTGCTCCAGCAGAGCGTGATGTTTGCCCAGTATGAATTGCAGAAGGCCACGATTCTCGCTGAGGCGTATCTCGCCCAGAATCCATCGGCCGCCGCGATCCAGCGCGAGGCCGCGCAGTCCGCCCGCTCCGGGCTCGACCGCAAGCAGGAACAGCTCGACCGCCTCTCGATCCAAACCCAGGCCGATGCCGTGGTGCTCGAGATTCTCCCCAAGAGCTCCGAGGGCAAGTTCGCCGTGACAGGCGACCGCATCGCCCACGTCGGCTCGGGCGATTGGGTCATCCGCGGGCTGATACGCGAGGCATCGCTCTCTCACACACCGATCGCCATCGGCGACGAGATCAACTTCCGCTCCGCCAGCGCCCCAAACCAGAACATCCGCGCCACAATCACCAGGCTCGAACCCCTGGGAAGCCGGGACATCCGCCTCGAAACGCTCACCGCGCTCGGCGGCGGCGAGATCCCCATCTCGCCCGTCACCGGTCAGGCCAACGAACCCTATTTCCAGCTCGAAGCAGTGGTCGTGGGCGAAGCCGATCTCAACTACGGCATCACCGGCAACATCCTGATCGGCTCCTACCGCGAGCCCATCGCCGTCTCGCTCTGGCGATCGGGCCTCCGCCTGCTCCAGAAGCTCGAGCAGAACTAATCACGCATCGACAGATAGAAATAAATCGCGCACACCGCCAGCGAGTGTGTGATGACGCCCCGCGCAATCAGGCCGCCAAGCTCGCCCACCGGCACGAGCCTCGTGAAAATCTGCTCGTGTCGATCGAAGCCCCGGGCATCGGTGGGCATGACGCCTCTCATGAGCCCGACGTGGCACCTGTTGTTCAGGATCGCCGGGTTCGTGTCCGTCACCCCGATCGGGATGACTTCCCCACCAGACACATACCCCGTCTCTTCCAGGAGCTCCCGCCTGCACGTCAGCATCGGGTCCTCGCCCGGCTCGACCATGCCCGCGACGGGCTCGAGCGTCACGCGGCCGACGCCGAACCGGAACTGCTCGACCATGACCAGCTCATCCGCGGGCGTGATCGCGATCACATTCACCCAGTCCCGCGACCGGATCTGGACAAAGCTCCCGGACCTCTTCTCATCCTCGCGGCAATCCCAGTCGGTCTCGTAGAGATCAAAGATGCGCGTCCGGGCGAGGAGCCGCTCCTGCCCAGCCGACCACGCTTGAACGCCGCTCAGGTAACTGTCACTCATGGTCCATGCTACGAACGCGGTCGATCCGATTCGAAGTCGGGTGCTGTTCTGTCGGGCAACAAAGCGTTTCTGTCCGGTGTATGCTCAGGCCAATGGAAGAGGCATCCGTACCAGCGCTGGCCGCTCCACCTGGGGCGAAGGACAATCCCCTCACTCGCAGCAAGGTCGGCCTCGCGGGCCTGATCTTCCTCGTTACCGTCGCAGTCGTCTGTCTCGGCTCGCTCTTCTGGACGCTCTCGCCCGCGCCCGGCGCCGCAGAAGGCGACTCCACCCCCTGGTACAACGCGGGCGACCCGGGGCAGGGGCGTCTCCCGCCCATCTGGGCGCCCATCGACGCCGAGCGCGCCAAACGCTTCAACGAAACCGTCCCGCCCGAAACCGTCGAGAAGATCGCCCAGGCCAACAACATCAAGCCGAGCCAGGCCCTCGAAGCCACCGAGGGCCCCGTCGCCAAAGAAATGCGCAAGCACTGGGACGGCACGCTCCTGGGCACCGACAAGCTCGGGCGGAGCGTCCTCGTCCGCGTCCTGACCGGCGGCGGGATCAGCCTTGGCATCGGCATCGCCGCCGCCCTCATCAGCGTCACCATCGGCACGCTCTACGGCGTCGTCGCCGGCTACGCGGGCGGCAAAATCGATGCGTTCATGATGCGCATCGTCGACATCATCTACGGCCTCCCATATATCCTCCTCGTCGTGCTCCTCGCCGTCGCGGGCGATGCACTCGTCGAGAACTACGTCAGCAAACAAGGCCCACGAGCCGCGTACGTGCAGACCCAGGCCAAACAAGTCGCAGCCGAGCGAGGCCTCGACACCTCAAGCAAGTCCGTCCGTGAACTCCTGAGCGACAATGCCGAGCTCCGAGCGTCGCTTGAACAGCAAGCCCGTGCCGCGATCCCTGCCAAAGAGCTGTCCAACAGCGCCCGCACCGCGATCGACATCACCATCCTCCTCGTCGCCATCGGGGGCGTGAGCTGGCTCACCATGGCCCGCGTCATCCGGGGCCAGGTGCTCAGCCTCAAGGCCCAGCCCTTCATGGAGGCCGCCCGCGCGATCGGTGTGCCGCTGCACAGGCAGTTCCTGAGGCACCTGCTCCCCAACCTGCTCGGCCCGATCATCGTCTACACCACGCTCACCGTCCCCCAGGCGATCCTGCAGGAAAGTTTCCTGAGCTTCCTCGGCATCGGTGTGAAGCCTCCCCTTCCCAGTTGGGGCAACCTCGCCGCCGACGGGCTCGAAGCGATTAACAAGCACCGCTCCGAGTGGTGGATGCTCGCCTTCCCCTGCATCCTCCTCGGGCTCACGCTCCTGGCGCTCAACTTCGTCGGCGAGGGCCTCCGCGAAGCCTTCGACCCCAAGAGGGCCCGCAAGTGAACGAGCACGCACCCAAGCCGCTCCTCCGCATCGACGACCTCGCCGTCTCCTTCGACAACGCGGGCGGCCCACGCATCCAGGCCGTTGACGGCGCGAACCTCGCCGTGTACCCCAAACAGACCGTCGCCATCGTCGGCGAGTCGGGCTGCGGCAAGAGCGTCACCGCGATGAGCATGCTCAGTCTGATCCCAAGCCCGCCCTCGCGCGTCGACCGGGGCAGGATCACGTTCCAGTCCGAGTCGGGCGAGGTCGATCTGCTCAAACTGAACAAGGACCAGCTCCGTCACATCCGCGGCGGTGAGATCGCCATGATCTTCCAGGAGCCGATGACGAGCCTCAACCCCGTCTACTCCATCGGCGAGCAGATCCTCGAAGCCATCCGCCTCCACCGCGGCGCATCGGGCGCTGCAGCGAAAGCCATCGCCATCGAAGCCCTGAAACAGGTCGGCATCGACGACGCCGAGCATCGCCTCCGCGCCTACCCGCACCAGTTCTCGGGCGGCATGCGCCAGCGAGCCATGATCGCCATGGCCCTCGCCTGCCAGCCCCGCCTCCTGCTCGCCGACGAACCGACCACCGCGCTCGACGTCACGGTCCAGAAGCAGATCCTCGACCTGATCGGCTCGCTTAAAGACCGGCACGACATGGCGGCCATCCTCATCACGCACGATCTGGGCGTCGTCGCCGAGTACGCCGACGTCGTGTGCGTCATGTACGCAGGCCGCGTCGTCGAATACGCCCCGACCGCGACCATCTTCGAGCGCCCGCTCCACCCGTACACGCGGGGCCTGATCGCCTGCATCCCCACGCTCGACCCGGCGCAGTCCGCCGAGAAAGACCTCGTCACCGTCTCCGAGGTCGTGGGCGACGCGTCGCAGTGGGAGGGCTTCGCCGACCGCTTGGGCCGACCCGAGGCCCGCGACCTCCGCCCGTGGTGGCCCTGGCACGACGCCCCGGGCGATGTTGTCCGCTCGGGCGCCGGAACGCCGACATACGCACTGGCCCGCGTCGAACCCGACCACTGGGTGGGCCTCTGGCGGACGCCCTCGGTCGCCAAGGGCCAGTCCGGGATCGCCGAGTGCCCTGTGGATCTGTCCGGGCGACGAGTCCCAAGCGAGGTGTGATCCGCCGTGCGCGTGCTGCTGATCGTCGATCGAGACTTCGCCCACCGTGAGCTCCGGCTCATCCGCAAGGTCGCCATCGGTCTTGTCGACGCCGGCTGGCGCACGATCATGGCCATGCCCGAGGACACCCGCGGCCGATTCGCCGACGTCCCCGGCGTGCAGATCGTCGGCTACCGCGACCGAGGCGTCCCCTGGACCCGAAACCTCCGCGCCCGCGAGATCGCCGAGCAGACCGAAACCACCGCAAACGAACCCACCATCATCCACGCCTTCGGCGCCAAGGCCTTCGGCATCGCCGCCGACACCGCCCGCGTCATCGGCTGCGCCCTCGTCCTTGAGGTCCATGCCAGGGGACTCATCCAGAGAGCGGTCGCCGTGCTCAACGAAGAGGCGAGCGAAGGGCTCGCCCTCGCGCCGAGCCCCTCGCTCGTCAACGCGCTCGTCGCGGCAGGCGCGGCTCACGCCTCGGTCCGCGAAATCCCCTGGGGTGTCGCAAGCCGCGAAGTTACGCTCGAACGCCAGCACACCGAAGTCGCCGGCGTCATCCTGGCGGGCATCGGCACCGATCAGCAGCTCTGGGAATCGGCGATCCGAGGCCTCGCATTGGTCGCAAGCCGCCGCGAGGACTTCGTCATCCTCGCCGATGACACCGCCGCGCTCAGGGCCAACATCGACAAGCTCGTCCACGCGCTCGGGCTCTCGCCCCTGTTCTCACGTATCCCTCGGCTCGAGGCCGACCGCGAGCTCGTGATCCGGGCCGACATCATGCTCTGGCCCGACCACGGCGGCGAGCACCGGAGCATCGTCCTCGACGCGATGGCCTGGGGCGTCGCGATCGTCGCCACCGAGGACCGAGACGTGCCCGCGCTCTCGAACCCCTCGATCGCCCAACTCGTCTCGGGCGATCCCGCCGAATGGGCCGCCGCGATTGAATCTCTCCTTTCCGACGACGCCCACCGCCGCGATCTCGGCAAACGGGCGCACGAATACGTCGCTCAGAACCACCGCCCGAGCAAGCACGTCGCGGGCCTCCTCGACGCCTACGAATGGATGCTCGGCAAGAACGCGATCCCACTGACGAAAGAAGACGCGTGAGCGGTCGGCTCCCATTCAACGCTGGCGCCCTGCGCCAATCGCCAGAAAAGAAGGACACCGACGCGGTCCTCTCCGTTTCGGCGCTCGCGGGCATCCTCGAAGCCGCCATCCAGTCCGGTACACCCAAGACGGTCCGCGTCCTGGGCGAGATCAGCGGCTTCCGCGAGCGCACCCACTGGTACTTCGATCTCAAGGACGCAAACGCCGTCGTCCAGTGCGTCGTCTTCGCGGGCAGCGCCCGCAAGCTCGGCTTCACACCCGAGGACGGCCAGGAAGTCGTCGCCACCGGACGCATCGAGTACTACGCCAAATCGGGCAAGGTCTCGCTCCTGGCCACCCGGCTCGAACCCGTCGGGGCCGGAGCCCTCGACCTGGCGTACCAGAAGCTCGTCGAGGAACTCCGGGCGCTGGGCTGGTTCGACGAATCCCGTAAACGCGCGTTGCCCTTCTTCCCTAGGCGCATCGCGGTGGTCACGAGTCGATCGTCCGCCGCGCTGCAGGATGTCCTCGACACGGCCCGCCGCCGCTGCGCCGCGGTCGAGATCCTGACCGTCGATGTGCGCGTGCAGGGCGAGGGCGCCGCCGCCGAGATCGCGCGGACGATCTCCCTTCTTTCGCGCACGCATGAGGCGCTCGGGGTCGACGCGATCATCCTGACCCGCGGCGGGGGCTCCAAGGAAGATCTCTGGTGCTTCAACGATCGTGCTCTCGCCGAGGCGATCCTGAACTCCGCGATCCCCGTCGTCGCCGCGATCGGGCACGAGACGGACACCACGATCGCCGAGCTCGTAGCGGATCTCCGGGCCGCGACCCCGACTCAGGCCGCGATGCGCCTCGTGCCCGATGGCGCCGCTCTTGAGGAGCAAACCGACCGCCAGGCCTCTCGCCTGCTCACGGCCCTCCGCCGCGCACGCTCGCAATCTCGCGCACAGCTTCAGTCTATCGAGAGTCGGCCCATCTTCCGAAGACCCGGCGAGCTCGCGTCGATCTTCCGCTCCGCGCTCGATGCGCATGCGAAGCAGCTCGAACACCTCCTCCACGACCGACTGCGCCGGCAGGAGATCCGGCTCGAACGCCTGTCGGCCAGGCTCGACCGTGTCCGCCCCGATCGGCTGGCGAGTCGGCTCGACCGCGCCCGAGCCGCGCGGCTCGCCACGATGACCGAGCGGTTCCACCGCGTCACCCACGCCAAACTCGACCGCGCGG
>JBGSIX010000020.1:0-9001 GCA_041742315.1 Phycisphaerales bacterium
GGGGCTTGGGCTTGTCGGTGCGTTCGCTCCGCGCCGGGATCGCCTGCCAGATCAGGAGCCCGATGCACCCAGCCGCGGCGAGGCCCGCGACCGGGAGCTTCCACTGCGCTGCGGCAAAGCCGCGACCCATCCTGGTCATGGTGTGTCCCCCCTTGTGGCCCTGCCGATGGGCAGCGCGCCGGACACGCCCACGGATGCGCGCACCAACCCAGCCCGTCAGGATCTCAGGAATTTCCCCGATGCGAACGAGTCTCAACGAGCCGCGACCGTCAGGGAGCGGTTATGGCATTCCCGCAAAGTCTGTCCGCTCCCTCACGGTCGCGGCTCGTTCGGAGGCGATCAGGCGATGCCCGCCCGCCAGGAACTCGCCCAAAATCCGGCGCACGGCTCCTGCGTCCGGAGCCGTCCGGATCGCCTCGGCCAGCGGCTTGCAGCTGACCGCCCGCGTGTTCATCGCCTTGACGAACCAGCTGATCCGCGTCCGGAGCTTGTGCATCGCGTAGTGCTCATCGCGGAACACGAGCATGTACTCAAAGTAGCTCAGCACCATCGAGGCGATCTCGTCGACGGTGGGAGGCTCGGGGACTTTGCCCGTCGTCTGCAGCGCCCAGGCGTCGCGGAAGATCCAAGGCCTTGCGAGCGAGCCGCGCCCGATCATCACACCCGCGCAGCCCGTTTCCTCGAGCATGACCATCGCATCCTGGGCGCTGTTCACGTCGCCGTTGCCGATGACCGGGATGGAGCCGTTCGTGTGCGCCCCGACCGCGTCGACCACGCGTTTGATGCCCTCGCGTCGGCACTCGCCCTTGAAGCGCATCTCCGTCGTGCGCCCGTGGACCGTGATCGCCGCGCACCCGACGTCGATGAGTCGGCACGCCAGCGTCGGCGCGCAGTCCGCGCTCACCGCGTCCTCGTCCCAGCCCAGGCGCATCTTCGCCGTCAGCGGGATCTCCGCGGGCAGGGCCCTGCGGATCGCCTCGGCGATATGCACGGCATTGCCGATGTCGCACATCAGCTTCGACCCGCCGTCCTTCTTGACGACCTTGTCCACCGGGCAGCCCATGTTGATGTCGACGACCGTCGCCCCGTGCTCGGCGGCCCACCTGGCGCCCTCGGCCATCAGCTCGGGGTCCGAGCCGTAGAGCTGCATCCCCACGGGCTTGTCCTGGTCGTTGGTCTGGGCCAGGTCGAGCGACTGCTGCGTCCCCCGGAGCAGGCCGTGGGGGCTGAGCAGGTCCGTACACGCGAGCCCGACCCCGCCGAAGCTCCGGCACGTGAGCCGCCAGGCAAGATCACAGTACCCCGCCATGGGGGCCAGGAGCATGTTGCTCTCGAGCAGGACCGAACCGATCTGGAGGGGTTTCCCAATCACTGGGCTGATGATACGAAGCCGGGTCCTCATAAGCCGAGCGCACGTTTCCTGAACGGGGTACAGTCCGCCCAGTGTTCCAAAGCCTCCTCACACGACGGTATCTGACCAGCAAGGTCATGCCCCTGCTCGCCTCGGCGGCGGTCATGCTCTCGGTCGCCATGGAACTCATCACCTGGTCCGTCATGGGCGGCTTCCTCGAGCAGCTCATCCAGTCCGGACGCACCCTCATGGGCGACGTCGAGATCTCCCGCCCCCAGCGGGGCTTCGGCGACTACGAGAAACTCATCGAGATGCTCGAGGCGGATGAGTGGATCGAGGCCGCCACACCCACGATCGACGCCTACGGCCTCGTCAAGCTCAACGCCCAGCAGGTCACCACCTGCCGGATCAAGGGCATCGACCCCGAGAGCTTCGACCGCGTCACGGGCTACTACGACACGCTCTACTGGAAGCCCATCGACACACCCCTGCCCCGGGACAAGGACCGCGAGGACCCGCGGCTCGACCCCGAACGCCGGGACACCTTCGAGATGACCGATCGCCTCGGCCGGAACCTCTACGGGCTCGACATCGGGACGAACTCGGACCGCGACCAGGCGGTGCTGGGTATCGAGGTTTTCGGCAAGCGGGGCCTGCGCGCTGAGGCGGGGTTCGTGACCGATTTCCCGGTCTTCCTGCCCGGGCTCGACGTCACGCTTAACGTCCTGCCCATCGACATGAGCGGCGGGTTTCTCGAGCCCGTCGCCCGCAAGCTTCAGATCGCCAACGAGTTCTCGAGCAATATCTTCGAGATCGATTCCCAGACGATCTACGTGCCCCTGCCGGTGCTCCAGAACATGCTCAAGATGGACCGCGCCGAGCGGGTGGACCCCGGCGCGCCGGTCGAGTTCATCTTTGATGATCAGGGCAATCCGATCGGGCGCAAGATGCCCGAGGCCATCGGCGTGACCCCCGCGAAGGTAACGTCCGTTCTCGTGCGAGCGGTGGGGGACCACGTGCCGCTGGAGGATCTCCGCGAGCGGGTGGCGCAGATCTACGAGCGTTTCGAGCAGCAGTCCGCCGAGGCCCCGCCGCTGGGCGCGCTGGACATCCTGACCTGGGAGGACCGCAACTCCACGCTCATCGGCGCGATCAAGAAAGAAACCGGGCTCGTCCTGTTCATCTTCGGCATTATCAGCCTGACGAGCGTTTTCCTCGTGCTGGCCATCTTCTGGAGCATGATCAGCGAGCGCACCAAGGACATCGGTATCCTGCGGGCGCTGGGCGCCAGCGGGCCGGGCGTGGCCTGGCTCTGGGTGCGGTACGGGCTGGCGATCGGGGTCGTCGGCTCGCTCCTGGGCGGCGTCCTCGCCTACGTCGTCATCACCAACATCAACGCGATCCACGAGTGGATGGGCAGCGCCCTGGGCATCTCGATCTGGGACCCGCAGGTGTACTACTTTGCGCGCATCCCCGAGGATTTCAACGCGACGAAAGCCATCATCATCGTCTCGGCGGGCATCGTTAGCTGCGGGCTGGGCGCGTTGATCCCCGCCTGGCGGGCCGCCCGCATGGACCCCGTCAAGGCGCTGAGGTTCGAATGAGCGCCATCAAGGTCGAGAACCTGCACAAGACGTACAAGCTCGGCAAAGTCGAGGTCCCCGTCCTGCGCGGCGTGTCACTTGATATCGAGTCGGGCCAGTGGCTCGCCATCCTGGGCGCCTCGGGCTCAGGCAAGAGCACGCTCCTGCACCTGCTGGGCGGGCTCGATCGCCCCGACGCCAAGACGGGCGGCTCGATCGCCTACGACGGGCGCAAGCTGGGCGCACTCTCGGCGAGCGAACGCAACCAGTTCCGGCGCGACCACGTCGGGTTCGTCTTCCAGTTCTACCACCTCGTCCCCGAGTTGACGGTTCTGGAGAACACGCTCCTGGGTGCGATGATCCGCCTGGGTCGGCTCGGGTACATGCGCGACTCGACCAAGCTCCGCGAGTCGGCCAAGCAGCTGCTCGACAAGGCGGGCCTCTCGCACCGACTCGCCCACAAGCCCGCGCAGCTCTCGGGCGGCGAGCGCCAGCGCGTGGCGATCGCGAGGGCCCTGATCAACGACCCGCCCGTGCTGCTGGCCGACGAACCGACAGGCAACCTCGACCAGAAGACCGGGGCCGAGCTTTTGGACGTCTTCGAGACCATGCGAGGAAAGACCAAACGGACGATCGTGATGGTGACCCACGACCCCAATGTGGCTTCCCGGGCCGACCGGGTGGTGGAGATGGCCGACGGCCTGATTCGAAAGTCCCCGGTGGGGGGTGGTGCACGGGCGTGAGAGAGGTTCTAAGGTTCCCTTCATCGGATCGGTATTTGCGCTATCCTTGCGGACGGAGATCCAGCCCCAGGTGTCATCGCACATGACCTTCATCACGGATTCCACGACGCCGACCGAGGGCGTTGTCGAGATCGTCGGCCCATCGGGTCGCCCGATCGAGGCCCGCGTCAAGGCCTTCGGGTCGGGCAAGACGCTCTGCTTCCTCCACGGGCTGGTCGGTCTCAACGACCACTGGGAGGACGCCGCCCTCACGCTGAGCGACAAACGCCGGTGTGTGCTCTTCGAGCTGCCCCTGCTCAGCCTGCGCGGCGACGACTGCTCCATCTCGGGTGTCACCGAGCTCACGGCACGGTTCCTCCGCGAGCACATCGACGGGCAGGCGACCCTGGTGGGCAATTCTTTCGGCGGGCACGTCGCGCTCCGGCTCGCGCTGGATCATCCCGATCTGGTCGACTCGCTCGTTCTGGCGGGCTCGAGCGGCCTGATCGAGAAGACGATGGTCCGCGGCGCGCAGATCAGGCCGAGCCGGGAATGGCTCAGCGAGAAGCTCGAAGAGCTGTTCTACGACAAGACGCACGTCCGCGAGGCGGACCTCGACCGGGCGCACGCGGAGCTTTCCATCCGGGGCGGCGCGCGGGCGATGGTTCGGCTCAGCCGATCGGCTCGCCACGACCACCTTGGCGCCCGCATCAAGGACATCAGCTGCCCGACGCTGCTCGTCTGGGGCAGGCAGGACGTGGTCACGCCCCCCGAGGCGGCGCGCCAGTTCATGGAGAACCTGCCCGACGCCCGGATCGTCTGGCTCGACGAGTGCGGCCACGCCCCGATGATGGAGTGGCCCGACAAGTTCGCCCAGGCGATGTCCGAGTTCGTGCAGGAACTCGACACGAGCCCGGCTGCGAAGAAATGACCGGGCACAAGCCGTGATCCAGCCGGACGCGCCCACATCCTGGACCGCCGCCGTGGGAGCCGCCCTTGAGGTCCGCCTGGCCCTGCGAGCGCCGGCGCTGGACGACACCGACTTTTGGCGCACGAGCACCGCGATCATCCAGCTCCACCAGCTCCGCAAGCTTTTCCGCAAGGCGAGCCGAACCGAGTTCGGTCGCGCCCACGGCTTTGCGAGGCTCGCGGCGCTCCCGGACGCGGAGATGCTTGTCGCGTACCGGAAAGCCGTGCCCATTGTGGACTACGAGGGCTACCGGAGCCTGATCGAGCGCATGCGCGAGGGCGGCGAGCCCGACATCCTCTGGCCCGGTTTGGTGCGTGACTTTGCGCAGACCAGCGGCACTACCTCGGGCGACAAGTTCATGCCCGTGAGCGGGGCGCTCTTTCGATCGAATTACCGCGCGAGCCTGGACATCTTCGCGAACCTGATGCGATGGTGTGTGCCGCTGACACGGATCATGTCGGGGCGGTGCCTGTTCCTGGGCGGCTCGACGGATCTTTCGGTGAACGAGCACGGCATCCGCACGGGTGATCTCTCGGGGCTCGTCACGCCCATGATCCGCTGGCCGATCAGCGCCGTGTACACGCCGGGGCCCGACATCGCGCTCATGAGCGACTGGCCCGCCAAGATCGAGGCGATGGCCCAGCGCACGATCGACCAGGACGTCCGCATGGTCAGCGGCATGCCCAGCTGGGCGGCGGTGCTCTTTGCACGCATCATCGAACTGGCGCAGGAACGCGGAAGAAACGTCTCCAAAATGCGCGACATCTGGCCCCACCTGGAGCTCTTCGTGCACGGCGGAGTGAACTACGCCCCCTTCAAGCCCAGGATCGCCGAGCTGGTCGAGGGCGATGCGCGGGGCGACCTGCCCTGGCGCCTTGAGCTCTACCCCGCAAGCGAGGCGTTCGTGGCGCTGCAGGACGAGCCGGGCGAGCGAGGGCTGCGTTTGTGCGCCGACCACGGCAACTTCTACGAGTTCGTCCCGGTGGACGAGATCCACGACGCAAACCCAAGGGCGTGCGCCGCGTGGGAGGTCGCAAGGGGCGTGCGCTACGTCGTGGTGCTCTCCACCTGTGCGGGGCTCTACCGGTACATCCTGGGGGATGTGGTCGAGTTCGACACGATCCCCGCGGGGCTCGACGGTTTGGGCGGCGACGGGCCGCTCCGCATGCGGATCGTCGGTCGGCACCGGCTTTTCATCAACGCGTTCGGGGAGAACCTGATCGTTGAGCACATCGAGAACGCCGTGGCTAAGGCCGCCGAGGTACTCGGCGTGCGCGTGGGCGAGTTCACCGCGGCCCCGGTCTACCCATCGGGCCAGACGCGGGCGGCGCTCGAGGTCGCGATCGAGGCGGACCTGACGTGCGAACGCGTGAGGGCGTTCCGCGATCTGGTCGATGAGTCGATCAAGGCGCAGAACGTGGACTACACGACGAAGCGGACCGACGGGCTGGGGATGGCCGAGCCCAAGATCACGGTCCTGCGCGAGGGCGCGTTCCACGCCTGGCTCGACAGCCGCGGCAAGCTCGGCGGGCAGCACAAGTGCCCCAGGTGCGCCAACCACCGCGAGTTCATCGAGGGCGTGATCGCCAGCAACCCGGCGTAACCTACCCGGGTGCCACGGGTTGTTCTCAACCCGTGCTCGCGCCGCACGGCTTGCCGAGGACGGACAAGCCGTGGCACCCAGAGAGACAAGTGAATCCATGTGCACGCTGACGGCGATCAACCTGATGACGGGCGAGGGGCGGACGGGCTATCGGCTGGTCATGAACCGCGACGAGCTGCGCACGCGGAGCCGGGAGATGCCGCCCGAGTGGCGTGAGGTGGGTGGTGTGCGCGCGATCTGGCCCGTGGATCCGGATGGGGGCGGGACGTGGATCGCCGCCGCCGAGACGGGCCTGACGCTCGCGCTCGTCAACTCGTTCCCCGAGCCCATGCCCAATCTGCCCGCCGACCGGGTGAGCCGGGGTCTGATCATCCCCGGGCTCATCGCGAGCGAGGGGATCGAGGGCGTGGTCGACGGCTTCGAATCGATCGAGGTCGAGCGGTATGCGCCGTTTCGGCTCGTGGCGGTGGATCTTGCCGAGGGCGAGGATGGGGTCGTGCCCCGGATGCTGGTGGTGGACTGGAACCGCGAGGAATTGGCGGTCGAGACGCACCTCGATGGACCGATCTGTCTGGTCAGCTCGGGGCTGGGTGATTCGGTGGTGGAGCCGAGGCTCGGGCTTTATGAGGAGATGCTGGTCGAGCCGGGCCTGTCGGTTGCCAATCAGGACCGTTTCCATGCGCACCGGTGGGGGGATCGGCCCGAGCTGAGCGTGATGCTCGAGCGCGAGTTGGCCCGGACGGTTTCGGTGACGGCTGTCGAGTGTCTGTTGGATGCCGACGAGCCGGTGCGGATGGACTACCGCGAGGTGCCCGAATGACCCCCGACGAACGGATCGAAAGCCTTGAGCGGGATCTGAAGACGCTGGCCCTGATCAGCAGGGAGCAGGAGGCGGAGATCCAGTTGCTCCGTGAGCGGCTCGATCAGCTCCGGGCGAGCCGATGGCGGAAGCTGGGGCAGAGGCTCGGGCTGGCGATGACGATGGATTGGGAGCGGGAAGCCTGAATTGAGATGGCCAAATAGCAGAGGGCCAGATCTCCAGATCAGAGCTTCCTATCTGGACCTTTGGCCATCTGCCATCTGGCCCTCTCCATTGTGGTTGGCAGGCCCCGTGCAGCCGATCTACAGTGTGACCCCATGAACATCCTTCCCACAGGCATCTCGGCGACGCAGCTCTTCGTGAGCGTGCCGTTCATCGTCATCATGGTCCACGTGATCCTGATCACGTGCGCGTACCTGATCTACCTGGAGCGGAAGATCTGCTCGTACATACAGGACCGCGTGGGGCCCAACCGGGTCGGGTTCGACTTCGGTCTGCCGTTTCTGGGCTTTCTCAAGGGCGCTGTGGGGCTCGGCCAGCCGCTGGCGGACGGTCTGAAGTTCCTGCTCAAAGAGGACTACATGCCCAAGAGCGCCGACCGGGTGCTCTTTACGCTCGCGCCGGCGACGATTGTGATCCCGGCGATGATCGGGTTCGTGATCATCCCTTGGGGCGGGTTCATCGACGTGCCACAGATGACTGTGCCGCTCCTGGGCGAGATCGGCGGGCGGATCCTGCTCGCGGGCGCCAACATCAACGTGGGCGTGGTCTACATCCTGGCGGTCGCCTCGCTCGGTGTCTACGGCGTGGTGCTCGGCGGCTGGGCGTCCAACAACAAGTACTCCTTCCTGGGCGGCCTCCGGGCCAGTGCCCAGATGGTCTCGTACGAGATCCCGCTCGGGCTGAGTCTGATGTGCGCCCTGCTGGTCTGCGGCACGGTCATGCCCATGGGCATCATCGAGCACCAGGTCCAGCACGGGTGGCTTCTCTTCTCGCAGCCTTTGGCGGCGCTCCTGTTCTTCACGGCGATTCTGGCCGAGGCGAACCGCGCGCCGTTCGACAACGCCGAGGCGGAGCAGGAGCTTGTGGGCGGGTACCACACCGAGTACTCGTCGATGCGGTTTGCGCTGTTCTTCCTGGCCGAGTACATGCACATGATCACGAGCTGCGCGTTCTTCGCGCTGCTCTTCCTGGGCGGGTTCCACCTGCCGGTGATCCCGGGGCTGGGGATCGAGGACACGTCGATCGTCGCGGGCGTCCTGAAGCTCGCGGTGTTCTTCACCAAGGTCGTGCTGCTGATCTCGTTCATGATGGTGATCCGCTGGACGGTGCCCCGTCTGCGGTACGACCAGGTGATGTTCCTGGGCTGGCAGAGCATGATTCCGCTGGGGATGGTGTTGCTGGTGATGACCGCGGTCATGGTCTTCTATCAGAAGACGGCCTGGTACGAGCTCCTGGCGGCCAACGCGGCCCTGACGGTCGTGACGATGGCGCTGATCCCGGCCCTTCCCAAGCAGAAGGTCAACCACCGCGTGCCGATGTACGGCTCGCGCTTCAACCCGATGCCGGGCGAGCGCGTGCGGACCGCCGCTCCGGGCGGGCTCGCCAGCGAGGATCGCCCGGTCGAGGGCATCGCCGGGGCGCTGTGAATCAGGTTTAATTACTGGCGGCTGGTGAGTTCGCCGGGCCGTTCGATGATGATGCTCGTCGGCAGGATGTAGGAGCGCCCGTTGTAGGCGTAGCTCTGGCCGCTGACGCGGGCGGTGAGGCTGTCGCCGCGGGATTCGACGATGCTCTCCATGCGCTCGAGCAGGTGGCAGGGCAGGACGACGAGCGGTACATCGATGACCTGGTCCGGGTCGTTGTCGAAGGCGAGGGCGATCTCGCCCGCGGTCAGGTAGACCATGCGAGCGCGGCGGCGCATGAACGTCCGGCCCTCGGGGACGGGCGCG
>JBGSIX010000021.1:0-16380 GCA_041742315.1 Phycisphaerales bacterium
CGATGATTTGGATGATGTCGGTTTCCTTGGCGACGATCTCGGCCAGCCCTCCTGTGGCGATGACCTTCATATCCTTGCCGAGTTCGGCGCGGAAGCGGGCGACCATGCCTTCGACCATGCTGACGTAGCCTGCGACCAGAACGACGACGGACTCTGCAACCCCGCCGACTTCACGGCGTGGATCGCCAACTTCAACGCGGGCTGTTGAGCTCACCAAATATTCAATTGCGGGAAACAAGGCCCGGGGCTATCGTGCACCACCACGGAGCCCAGGCCATGCCCTTTTCGATACCCAAGTTCACGTCCGCTGCACTCGCACTCACCCTGTGGGCTGGCGTCGCGTGCGCCGACCAGCTCCACGTACCGAGCCAGTACCCGACGATCCAGGAAGCCATCGACGCCGCGGTGGACGGGGATGAGATTGTGATCGCCGCGGGCACCTACCGCGAGCTGCTCGACGGGCAGAACAAGTCGCTGACCTACACCGGCGCGGGCATGGGGGTGACGATTCTGTCGGGGGATCTGGATGAGGATGGCGTGCCAGACGGGACGGTGTTGACGATCACTGACGAGACATCGACGACATATCCATCGCTCACAATGCAAGAGTTAACCGTGCGCGACGGGGCCAACGGAGTGGTATCTCCTCGCAGTGGCCGGGCAACTTTCTTTGGTTGCAGGTTTGAAGGGTGCGACCAAGGCTTGCAATCTGCTGCAGTGTCGCTCAAGAATCAGGAGCAGGCAGACCTCTATCTTGAAGGGTGCGAGTTCATTCAAAATACAATTCCAATCAAGGCCGATTCATTCGTCGGCATTACGATAACCTGCTCCGTGATAACCGGCAATTCCGGATCTGTAATATTGAATATGGATGGCGATCTATTTTTAGACAGTGTGGTTGTGTCCCAGAACACGGATAGAGCGATCGAGGTTGTTGGGTATTCACAAGCCACAATTCAAAACTCTAAAATTCTCGATAATACGGGCGGTGGTTTACAACTATATGGCGGCGGTCTCGTCGTTCTCGATTGCCACTTTGAAGGAAACTATGGCCCGGGTGCTGCTAACGCAACCCAAGGCGGCGCAATGTATGTCGGTTCCAACAGCCCGATATCGCCAGTCGTCATACATAGATGTGTGTTTTACGACAACCACGCCAGAAAAGGAGGAGCAATCCGGGCAGAGGTACAGTCGCTCAGTATTCTCGATTACGAATTTGCGCGAAATACCGCCGGTATGAGTGTGCCCGGTGACGGAGTCGGGCCTGCCGCATACATACATGCCAGAGACGTGACAATAGAGCGGTGCGTGTTTGATCGCAATGCCGGTACAGCCACGGGTCCGCTGAATATTGACACCACTACTACTTTTCTAAGTCGAATTGCCGACTGTGTATTTACCAAAAACGGACGAGAGTTCGTTGATGGCGAGGCCGCGATAACATCATATGGTGGAGGCGTGAACATTGTGGGCGGTCGTGTCTTGGTAGAGCGCTGCCTGTTCCAGGAGAATCGGGCGATGGAAGGGGGTGCGCTCGGCGTGTGGTCTGGGTCTGAGTCGTCCGTAGTTCGCCACTGCCGGTTTTATGCCAATACAGCGTCTCAGTCGGGCGGAGCTATCAGTTCGGGCACAAACATTAATATATGTTCAACAATATTTTTGGGAAACAAGTCTGGCCTGATAGGCGGAGCGATCGGAGGTGGCTCCCCAAGAACATCGCGTTACCCATCTGTTGCATCCTGTACATTCGTCGAAAACCAAGCCCCGCTTGGCGTCATCGGTGTAACAAAATATGGTCGAATATACTCAATAACGAACTCCATTCTCGCCGTGCAGTCTCGGTTCAACCTATTCTGGGCGTGGAATACTCCTTCCGGCATCATCAATCCCTCGCTCCTTCGTCAATCCAACCTCCTTTCACTCGATCACGAATCCATCGGCTTCGTCCGCCTTCCCAACAACGGCGGCGACGGCTGGGGCGACGACCTCTCCACGCTGGGCATCGACGAGGGTGCCAACGACGATTTCGGCGACCTCCGCCTCCTGCCCGGCTCGCCCGCCATCGACGCGGGGGACAACGCTGCGATCCCGCTCGATCAGTACGACATCGACAACGACGGCGATGTGACCGAGCCCATTACCGGCCCATTCGACCTCGACGGCAACCCGCGCTTCGTTGACGCGCCGGGCATGCCCAACCTCTACCCGGGCACAAGCGTCGGCGGGCCGATCGATCTCGGCCCGTACGAGTTCCAGGGCGTGAGCTGCTGGGCGGATGTGAACACCGACGGCGTGCTCTCGCCCGCGGACTTCACGGCGTGGATCGCCGCGTACAACGCCCACGCGCCGCGGGCCGACCAGAACCGCGACGGCGACCTGAACCCCGCCGACTTCACGGCCTGGATCGCCAATTTCAACGCCGGCTGCGACTGATCACGCACGACCTGCGCATCGACATAAACAAAGAGCAAACAGAAAGGGCTTTCTTCGCCAAAGTCCTTTCGGCTCCTGAGCCGGCGTCCAGAACCGGCCGATAACCCTCAGAAGACTTCATTGAGGCAATCGGAAAAGAGGGTGCCCATCGGCGTCCGGTTCCGGTAGTCTGGGAAGTCGCAGGGGGGATGTCGGCGCGTTCGCGTCGGCTTGTGTTTAATTGGAGGGTCGGGCGTATGTCGCGCTCTCGTCGCAATCTGGCTGTACGTTCTGTCACCGCACTCGCGCTGGTCTCTGCTGCGGGCATCGCCCAGGCGGGACCCGAGCCCGTGCCGATCCCCATCAATCTGAACAAGGTCGAGACCTTCGGCGTGACCTCGCTGGGCGTTGTGACCAACAGCCTGCCCGACGGCGGGAACGTCGGACGCGACGAGTGCCAGCTCGCCAGCACCTACGCCAGCGAGACATTCAACGGCGGCACATACCTCGTGCAGGCCGGGTTTGTCGAGGGCGAGATCATGGCGGCTCAGTACACGCTGCCCGCATCGCTCTTTCCGGTTCGCATCGATCTGATCGAAGCCCTGATCGGTACCGCGGGTACCACGGTTCAAACCACAACTCAATGGTCCGTCCTGGTGTGGGACGGCCCACCAACCGGCGCGCCGATCGCGGTGTATTCGTCGGACGACGTGATCCTGCCGCACGTCGTGATCCCGCCCGGCCCGGCTCAGGCGGTCAACGTCGCCTTCAGCATCGACCCGGGCGATCCGGAGCAGATCTTCATCACCAACTCGGGCGGCACGAACAAGTTCACGATCGGTTTCCGCATCGATCAACATCAGAATCAATCGGGCACAGGGTGCATCGTGCCGCCGGCGCAGAACCAGAACGCCTTTCCGATGACCGACAACTCGGGCGTGTCCTCGCAGACGGGCAACTGGATCAACGCGTTCGACTGCGGCGCTTTCGGGTGCCCTCCGGGCTGGAGCACATTCCAGTCGTTCCCGGCGCTGTGCACGCCCTCGGGCGATTGGATGTTGCAGGCCACTTGGACGAGCTTCACCTGTGAAGCGCAGACCGGCGCGTGCTGCGACGGGCAGGCCGATTGCTTTGATCTGACCGAGGCCGAGTGCATCAACATCGGCGGCGCCTGGCAGGGCGCGGGCACGATCTGCGCCACGACCAACTGCCCGATCCCGGAGGGCGCGTGCTGCCTCTCCAACAACAACTGTCTGTTCCTGACCGAAGACAGCTGCGACCTCATCGGCGGCACATGGCAGGGCGCGAACGTGAACTGCAACGGCTCGCTCTGCCCGATCGGGGCCGCGTGCCTGCCCGATGGGACCTGCATCGAGGGCGTGACGGCTCTCGAGGCCTCGACCATGGGCGGCACGTTCCTGGGCGTGGGCACGACCTGCATGACGGCCAACTGCCCGCAGCCCACCGGCGCGTGCTGCATCACGTCCACCTCCAACTGCCTGATCCTCAGCGAGGCCAACTGCAATCTCATCCCGGACGCGGTCTGGCTCGGCATGGGCACGATCTGCGACGGCGACGGCGACACCATCCCAGACGGGATGTGCAACCCGCCCCCGCCGTGCCTGCCCGATGTCAACCAGGACGGCATGCTGTCGCCCGCGGACTTCACCGCGTGGATCGCCGCGTTCAACGCGAGCGACCCGAGAGCCGATCAGAACGAAGACGGATCGATCACTCCCGCGGACTTCACCGCGTGGATCGCCAATTACAACGCCGGCTGCTGAGTCGGTCAGAAAGTCAGAGAGTTCATGGTATGAGTTTCAACCGGCGGTCACGGGGGTGCCGCCCTGAAGAGGGAGTCTGAAGCATGTTTGTATTCTCAGCAGTCGCACTGCTCGCGGCCACGGCCGCGCAGCCCAACCACGTCACGCTCGATCGGCCCTTTACGGCCTCGGCGTCCTCGACCCAGAACGTCACCACGCTCACCCCATCGGTGAACATGCTCGACACGCTCCGCGGCGTGGACAGCGTGATTATGCACGACTTCATGCTCGACGCGAACACGGGCGTGATCCTCGATCTGGCCAAACGCGATGTGATCGACGCCAACGCGACGCTCCGCCTCAACGAGGACGGCACGTTCGCCAGGCCCGACGTCGTGATGCTCGGCGGACATGTCGCGGGCGACCACGACTCGCTGGCGTACCTCGCCTTCAGCAGCTCCATGACCATCGGCTACATCCGCACGGGCGGCGAGCAGTACATCATCAGCTCGGGTCCCGCGGGTCAAGGGATGGACACGGTTATCTACGACGTCGCCAAGCTCCCGGAAGGGGCGATCAACTTCCTCGACCTGGCGTGCAACGCGCTCGACGTGCCCGGCCGCGAAGTCGGCGCCGCGGGCCGAAGCGTCTCGATGCTCGGCAGCCCGCCATGCCGCGTCGCGGATATGGCGATCGAGACGGACACCGAGTTCCGCACCGATCTCTTCGGCGGCAACGCGACCGCCGCTGCCGACTACGCGACGATGCTCGTCGGCGCGGTCAGCGAGGTCTACGAGCGCGACCTGAACGTCATCCTCAATATCAGCTTCCTGCGCATCTGGACCACGACCGACCCGTGGAACCAGGGCGGCTCGACCGACCAGCTTTTTCAGTTCCAGGACTACTGGAACGCCAACATGACCGGTGAGCAGCGCAACGGCGCCCACTTCCTCTCGGGCCGGGGCCTGGGCGGCGGCGTCGCCTACGTCGGGGCACTCTGCTACGAGGACTTCGATTACGCCCTTTCGGGCAATCTCAACGGGTTCTTCCCCTACCCGCTCCAGGACCAGAGCAACCAGAACTGGGACTTCATGGTCACCGCCCACGAGTGGGGCCATAACTTCGGCGCCCCGCATACGCACCAGCAGTCGCCGCTCTCCAACATCGACAACTGCGGCAATGGCAACTGCTCGCAGCTCCCCGGCACGATCATGAGCTACTGCCACCAGTGCGGCAACGGCACGGGCGACATCAACCTCAACTTCCACTCACAGAACATCAACTCATGGATGCTGGCCTACCTCGACGGGACGGGGCTGTACAGCGGCAACGGCGCGCCCTGCGACATGACCGGCAACCCCCTGTGTAGCGCCCCAAGCTGCGTCGCCGACACCAACGGCGACGGCCTGCTCACCCCCGCCGATTTCACGGCCTGGGTTGCCGCGTTCAACGCCCAGTCCGCCGCCTGCGACCAGAACGGCGACACCCTCTGCACCCCCGCCGACTTCACGGCCTGGGTCGCCAATTACAACGCGGGCTGCTAAGCACTTCTCAGATCGAGACCAACCCCTGCAGACCCCGGAAACCCGGGGTCTGCGGCTTTTTTCACGCGTCCACGCGGATCTGGGACCGCTTGGCACTCGAATTGGACTCCGAACACCCCAAATTGACTCGCGATCGGTGAGGATTCCCTTTCATTCGAAGGCATCCGGGGCAAAGTTGGCGTTAGAATCGACTCGAAAACACCGAGGGCCGGGGAGCTCCCGGCTCGGTGGGTGCAACAGGAGCAAGGTGATAGACATGAATTCACTCCTCTCGGCGTGCGGCTTGGCCATGATCGTGGCGGCATCGGGTGCTTCGGCTCAGCAGCGAGCAATCCAGCAGCGAGGCGTTGTCGAACTCGAAGGCAATGTGATCACAGTGCCCTCACCGCTCGTCGTCGACAGCCGACAAGTCGATCCGATCGCCACCCCTCTGCGGTTCGATGGCACCTACTTCGAAGCGATCGACCGAGCCCAGCGTGTCAACATCCACGGCTTCCCCCTCGATCGCACGACGCGGATCGACCTCGAAGTCGAGAACTTCGAGGTCCTGATGCCAGAGGCCGTCGTCGTCAGAGGGGGTGTCAACGGCAACACACCGGTCGATGTGCCCGCGATCGCTCTGCTCCGCGGCCGCGTCGTCGGCATCCCGGATTCCAAGGTCTACCTCGCCATCTCACCCCGCATGAGCAACGGCATCATCGAGATCGAAGGAACGACCCACATCGTTTCCAATGGCAGCTTCGAGCGCCAGACAGGCATCTCGATCTACAACCAGACCGATCTTCCAGTGGGCGCGATCAACTGGGTCGACTACGCCTGCACGCTCATCGGAGAGCAGAATCAAGCCGTGGCTTCTCGCGGCGATGGCGACATGGAGCAGCCCTGCCGCCGGGCCGACATGGCCATCGAAACCGACAACGAGTTCGCGCGACTCTTCAGCACCGATCCCCTGGTTGCTCAATCCGCGACGATCGACTACGTCCAGACGCTCGTCGGCGCAGTCTCCGAGATCTACACCGAGCAGTGGAACATGCACCTCTTTGTCGCGTTTCTGCGGCAATTCCCGGATGACAACATCGCGGACCCGTGGGAAGGCCTGAACACCCCGCAGGTGCTGACAGAGCTCAACGCCATTTGGACCGAATTCAGCGCGCCGTATGAAGGCGAGTGGAACGGCGTGCACCTCTTTTCAGGCAAGCCCCTCGGCGGCGGCATCGCATACCTCAACGCCATCTGCAACCTCAATATCGCACAGGCCGTTTCGGGGAACCTCAGCGGCTTCTTCCCGAACCCACTCGAAAGCAACAACAACCAGAACTGGGATGTCGTCGTCACCGCGCACGAATGGGGGCATAACTTTGGCGCTCCCCACACCCACGGCCTGATCCCCCCACACGACCAGTGCGGCTTCGGAAACTGCGCCGGCGCCGAGGACGGCACCATCATGAGCTACTGCCACCTCTGCCCGGGTGGGCTCGGCAACATCGCGCTCACATTCGCCGACCGAATCATGAACGAGGGCATTCTCCCCTACGTCACGCTCGAAATGCCCTGTGATCTCATCGAACTCGACCTCAACGAGTGCGAAGGGTCAACAGAATGTCTGGCGGATGTCAACGGCGACGGAATGCTCTCGCCGGCAGATTTCACTGCATGGATCATCGCGTACAACGCCGGGGACTCCGCAGCGGACATCAACCGCAACGGCACGCTCGAAGCGGCCGACTTCACGGCGTGGCTGGTCTCGTGGCAGTCGGGGTGCACCCAATAACGAAGGCCTACCCAGCCGATAATGTTTCAAACCAACAACGCACCGACCATTCGGTGCGTTGTTCTTTGGATACCGGCGTCTGATAACAGAACGGGCTTGATCGGCTCTTGATCGGAACGGCCAGACATTTTGGATACCCCCTTCTCACCATGGCGTCGACGTTGTATCTTGGGGGGCATTCGTCAGGGCGTGCTGTCTGTGGACCTCACCTCTGCAGTCGCGTCCGGTATGGACCACAAGACCGGAACCAGCAGCGGGGGCTGCCAGCTTCGGGAGCGATCTTGGTCGCCAAAGTGCGATCGTCGTGCATGCTGCAGCCATGCTGCAGAGAGAGCCTTGCCCATCTCGTGGCGCCAAGAAATGACACTACGCGCGAAGGAGTGAATCGTGAGAATGAACCGGACGATCGGATGCCTGGTCCTGCTGCTCGCCTCGGCGGGCACGGCGACGAGCCAGCAAAGCCACCAACCCACGATCCACTGGGCCGAAACAAACCCACAGGTCGTGGTCAAGAGCCTTTCGGTCGACGACGCATGGGCGATCATCGACCGCGTTCCCGCGATCAGCGCGACGCAGGAATCCTGGGTCCGCCCGGACGCTTTCACCGCTGCGGCCCTCGATCCTCAAGCGATGCGTCAGAACCTCGCAGCCGCCCCGATGGAGGGCACGCCCGAAGCTGAGCTCAATCCGATCATCATCGACCTGCCCATGCCCGAGGGCGGCTTTCAGGCGTTCGCGATCTACGAGTCGCCCGTGATGGAAGCCCCGCTCCAGGCCAAGTACCCGATGATCCGGACCTACGCGGGACAGAGCCTCGAGGACGAAACCGCGCACGTGCGTCTGACGATGACCCCCGCCGGCTTCGATGCCCAGATCCGCCGCGCGGGTCTGCACGCCTACATCGACCGCTACAGCAAGAGCGACGACACGATCTATGCGTCGTACTACAAGAAAGACCTCGACCGCTCGAACCAGACCTGGTCATGCTCGTTCGATGACGCCCAGCATGGTGGGGATCTCCACGGCTGGGCGGCACGACACGGGAACGACACGCCGCCCCTGGCTCTGCTCGCGCCGGTCACGCGCAAGGAGTACCGCCTCGCGGTTGTTGCCGTCGGTGAGTACACACAATTCCACGGCGGCACCGTCGCCTCCGGGCTGGCGGCGGTCGTCACAATGGTCAACCGCGCCTCGGGCATCTACTCGGACGAGGTCGGCGTCAAATTCAACCTCGTGGCCAACCAGGACCAGTTGATCTACACCAACAGTACGACCGACGGCCTCAGCAACAACTCAAACCTTTTGAACGAGGTCACACCAAGAATCAACTCCGTCATCGGTTCGGGGAACTACGACGTGGGCCACGGTGTCAGCACGGCATCGGGCGGCGTCGCCTTCTTGGGCGTGATCTGCACCAGCAACAAGGGCGGGGGGACCACCGGCCTTCCCCAGCCCATCGGGGATCCGTTCTACGTCGATTACGTCGCCCACGAGATGGGCCACCAGTTCGGCGGCTCGCACACATTCAACGGCGATAGCGGCAGCTGTGCCGGCGGCAACCGCACGGCATCCTCCGCATACGAGATCGGCTCGGCGACCACCATCATGGGGTACGCCGGGATCTGCGGCAATGACAACGTCCAGAACAACTCCGATGCATACTTTCACTACCGCAGCCAGTTCCAGATCAATGCGCACATCTCCTCCGGCAGCGGCAATAACTGCGACGCCCCCTTCTCCTCGGGCAACAACACGCCCGTGGTTGACGCGGGCTCCAACTTCACCGTTCCCAGGGGCACGCCCTTCTTCATGACTGCAACGGGATCCGATCCTGACGGCGACACCGTGCTCTATTGCTGGGAGGAATACGACCTCGGGCCGCAGCAGGACGCGAACGCCGCGGACAACGGTTCGAGCCCGCT
Source organism: Phycisphaerales bacterium (assembly GCA_041742315.1). Classification (GTDB taxonomy): domain Bacteria; phylum Planctomycetota; class Phycisphaerae; order Phycisphaerales; family UBA1924. The sequence goes on from JBGSIX010000021.1 coordinate 9,413, forward strand.
CTTCCGCAGCTTCTCGCCCACCACATCGCCGACCCGGTACTTCCCCGACCTGCTGGATCTCAACAACGGCACCCTCACGCGAGGCGAGAAGTACGCCAACACCAACCGCACCCTCACAATGCGCGTCACCGCCCGTGACAACAATCCAAACGGGGGCGGGTGGGCCACCGACACCGCCAGTGTCACGGTAACAACCGCCGCCGGTCCGTTCGATGTCACGAGCCAGAGCTCTCCGACAACGATCACCAACGGCCAGATGACCGTCACGTGGAGCGTGGCCAACACCAACACGATCATCGGCGCCACCCAGGTGGACATCCTCTTCTCAACCAACGCCGGCGCGAGCTTCGATTACGTCCTGGCGTCCGGCGTGTCCAATGACGGATCGGAGGTCGTCACGCTCCCGAGCGTGCTGACGAATAACGGGCGCGTCATGGTGCGCGGCACGGGCTTCAACTTCTTCGACATGAATTCCGCGGCCATCACCGTGGACGTGCCGCCCGAGCCCATCGTGGTCACGTACCCCAGCGGCCTGCCCACCCAACTCGACGAGGGCGAGCCGACCGACATCCTCGTCAACATCGACCCGGGCACCTTCACACTCAACGCGAACGAACTGTTCATGCAGTACGCGGTGAACTTCAACGTGCCCTTCAACCGGGTTGATCTCGTTCCCCAGGGCGGCGACAACTACATCGCCACGCTCCCCGCCGGGGCGTGCGACGACGAGCTTTACTTCAACTTCACGGTCACGCCCGTCACCGGCACGACAGTCCATGACCCCGCCAACCCGCTCGATTCGTATCTGGCCACCGTCGTCTGTGCACCGAGCTGTGTCGCCGACACCAACGGAGACGGGATGCTGACCCCCGCCGACTTCACGGCCTGGGTCGCGGCCTTCAACACGGCAGGCCCCGCATGCGACCAGAACGGCGACACGGCTTGCACGCCCGCCGACTTCACGGCCTGGGTCGCCAACTTCAACGCCGGCTGCGACTAAAGCCGAAGCCCGCCCTCCCTCTCATTCAGAGAGGGAGGCGTGGGCCTTCTTGTTCCACGTGAGGAGACTCGGATGACAAAGGCCACCGGCGCAGCACTGTTCCTGTTCACGGCGGCTGCGCACGCGCAGCCGACCGACCTCACCGTTGACTCAACCTCGTCCGAGATCGACCTGACCATTACTCTGGATACCGCGATCGGTTCGCGGACCGATTCCGACTCGGCGCCCATCTCGGGCACGATGCGGATCGAGCTCGACAGCTACACCTCGCCCACGACGATCACGCTCCACGAGTACAGCCTGGTCGCGGGCGATCTTTCGTACTTCTTCGACTACTCCTTTCTCGGCTCGATCAGCGCCGACGCGAGCGGGCTCTCACTGAACATGCCTGCGAGCTCCGGGCCAGTCAGCGGCGCTGTCCAGACCGACGGATCCTTCACCGTCGACAACGTTCCGAATGAAACGACCGGCCTGGTGATGATCACGGGCACGGGCGTCGTCGGCTCCGCGGTCAACGGCACGTCCGTCGATCTCTCGACTCTCGCGCAGGACCCGATCCAGATCTCGGGCGTTGTTTCGCCGGTTGCCGGCGTGGTCACCCTCACCGTTGCTCTGCCGCTCGCCGGCTCGGGCACCGACCCGGACACGGGCACGACGGTGACCTTCTCAGGGTCGGCAACCGTGATCGCAACGGGTCAGGTGCCAGAGCCGGGCTGCGTTGCCGATACCAACGGCGATGGCTCGCTCACGCCCGCCGACTTCAGCGCCTGGATCGCGGCTTTCAATGCACAATCACCCGCGTGCGATCAGAACGGCGACGGGCTCTGTACGCCCGCGGATTTCAGCGCCTGGATCGCCAACTTCAACGCCGGGTGCCCATAACACCGACGGCTGTCCATTCACAGAGTTGAGGAGCTGCACCGCAGATGGGAAAGAGTGTGTTCCGTTCCGCATCGTTCGCCTTCACCGCTGCCATCGGCATTGGATCCGCCTCGGCGCAGGGCATCAAAGTCCCCGAACCCGGCCCGGGGGCCATCCCGCCCGGTTCGGTCAACGGCCTGCGCGCGATCACGCAACTCGGTGATCGACTCGCGCCGGTGGCGCGAGGGTACGACATGGAGCCGCAGGAACTAGCGACCCTGCTCCGGAGCGATCTCTCGGCCTATGTCACTCCTTCGGGGAAGGTGCTTTATGTGTGCCCCGAGGCGCCACCCGAGTTCGTGACGCAGGGCACGACACCGAGGCGTGAAATCGCGCGAGGTGGCATCCCTCTGGATGATTTCCTGAACCTCGAATCGATCCCCGGCGCCCAGAAGACGGTCTATCTCGACTTCACGGGCCACCAATCTGTCAACAACGACTGGGGGCACAACATCAACTTTCCCGCATGGGACCGCAGCGGCAACCCGGCGGTGTTCACCGATGCCGAGAAGCAGGAGATCATCGATCACTGGCTCGAAGTGACCGAGGACTTCGCGTCCTTCGAGATCAACGTGACCACCAAGGACCCCGGTGTTGCGGCGCTCACGAAATCGGGCGGCGGGGACACGGCCTACGGCATCCGCGTCGTCATGACACAAGTCACATCAGGATTCGGCTCGGGCACGGGTGGTATCGCTTTCCTCAGCACGTTCGACAACTCCAATGACACACCCTGTTTCGTGTTCAACAAGGGACTCGCCGCCGGCCCGATGTCGGCAAGCCACGAGGCGGGCCACACGCTCGCGCTCAGGCACGACGGGCTCAACGGATCCGAGTATCACCCGGGCTCCTCGGGCGGTGAACCCTCGTGGGGGCCCATCATGGGCGCCCCATTCGGCAGATCGCTCGTTCAGTGGAGCAACGGTGATTACCCGGGAGCCTCGCAGTCGATCCAGCAGGACTTCACCATCATCACCAACTCCGTCAACGGCGTGCCGTTCGCCCAAGACGATCACCCAGACGTGCTCTTCGGCGGAACGCCGATGCAATCGGGCGATGTGATCGACGGGAATCTCGCCTACTTCGGCGATATCGACGCCTTCTCCTTCACCTCCTTCGGCGGTGACGTGACCATCGAGGTCAGGCCCACCGCCTCGGCCCCGAATCTCGATGCGAAGTTCAATCTTTACACAGGCTCGCCCCCCTCGCTCCTGGATCAGTTCAGCCCGACCGGCACGATCGACGCGATCAAGACCTACCCGCAGCTCGGGCCGGGGAGCTACACCGTGGTGGTCGAAGGCGGGTACGAGGAGCAAACCAACGGCCCCGTCTCCAACTACGGCTCCGCAGGGACGTACTCCATCTCCTTCACTCAGTCGATCCTGCTTCTTGAGATCTCGTTCACCTCGTCTCCGCCCACGATCATCGCGCCGGGCATCCCGACGCCGCTCTCGGTGCTCGTCCAGGAGAACGGCGACACGCTCGTGGGTGCGCCCGCGCTCAACTACCAGCGCGCGGGTGACGCGAATCCAACGGCTCTCGTGCTGACACCCGTTGGTGGCGGCGTGTACACGGGCGAGCTTCCCGCGTTCGATTGCATTGACGACCCCTCATTCTGGATCACCGCCGAGGGACAGCTCGCCGGGATGGTGCGCAACCCGAGCTCGGGCTCATATCAGGCCCAGATCGGCGAGGGCATCTCGCAGATCGACGACGGCGAAACGGATCTCGGCTGGACCGTTTCGGGCAACGCGACGGGCGGTCAGTGGGCGCGTGGTGTTCCACAGAATAACGGAAGATCCGATCCACCGTCCGACTACGACGGCTCGGGCCAGTGCTGGCAGACCGGGCTCATCGATGGCGAGCCGAATTCCGACGTGGACGGGGGGGACACCATCCTGACGAGCCCCGTGTTCGACTATTCCGTGGGCGGCACATTCAGCTACGCCTACTGGATGAACGACGAAACCAACACCATCGGCGCCGAGGACTCGTTTCGCGTCGAGGTCTCTGTCAACGGTGGATTCAGCTGGGCCATCGCCCGCAGCTACAGCCCGGCGACAACTTGGCGGACCGATACGATCGACATCGGCGCCGAGTTCGGGACCACCGACCAGCTCCGCGTGCGTTTCGTCGCTTCAGATCAGGATCCGGGCGATGTGCTCGAGTGCGCCGTCGACGCGATCTCGTTCGAGAGCTTCGGCTGCGAACAGGTCGCCGACTGCCCGGCCGACACCAACGGCGACGGCGAGCTCTCCCCCGCGGACTTCACCGCCTGGGTCGCGGCCTTCAACGCGATGAGCCCCGCATGCGATCAGAACGGCGATACCGCCTGCACGCCCGCCGACTTCACCGCCTGGGTCGCCAACTTTAACGCAGGATGTCCGTAACGAACTGACTGTTTCCTTCCGGCGCTCTCGCGGAGAGGCCGGCCGATTTGAGTAGAGGAGTGATTACCATGAAGAATCTCAAAGCCGCAGCGGCGATCGTGTTCGCCGCAGGGCTGGCGACCGGCATCACGGCCGAGCCAGTCGAAACCGTTTCCGAGCCCACCTCCGTGTGCTGCCAGAGCCAGCACCAGGAGATGCTGCGCACGATCGAGGCGCAGACTTTCTACGCCCTGCCCGAGTCACACCGCCAGCGGATTCTCGATCGCTGCAAGCTCGAGGGCATCACGCTCTCGTTCATGGAGACCAGCGCCCCGGACGCCGAGACCAACCCGAACATCATCGAGCGGAGCGAGCCGCTCTCGGACGAAGAAGTCGCCCAGGCGTACGAGGCGGTCAAGGCCTACGTCGCCGAGGAGGACTTCAAGAAGTTCAAGCCCATCCACCAGCGCATGCTCGGGGGTCTTGTGAACATCGTCGAGAACAATGTCCACGGCGGCACGCCCGTCATGCCCTGCTTCGCGCCGGGCACCGACCCCGCGCTCATCGCAGCTTTCGAAGCCGTCGTCTTTGCGGGTGTCGATGTCAACGGCGACCGCTTCCAGCAGACGGGCCGCTGGGGCGCCACGGCACTCAACCCGGGCGGCAACGCCACGCAGGGCGAGCCCACCATCCTGACCTACTCCTTCCCCGCCGATGGCACAACCATCCCCGACGGCGTCGGCGAAGGCTCGGGCGTTAACGGGCTCAACGCCTTCATGGACGGGATCTACGGCAACCGCGCCACCTGGCGCGCGATCTACGACCAGGTCTTCGCCCGCTGGGCAGAGCTCTCGGGCAACTCCTACGTCCTCGAACCCAACGACGACAACGTCACCCTCTTCAACAACCCGGGCGTCGCCGGCGTCCGAGGCGATCTCCGCATGGGCGGCAAGCCCATCGACGGCAACTCCGGCATCCTCGCCTACAACTTCTTCCCCCAGAACGGCGACATGGTCGTCGACTCGCCCGACTCCTTCTACAACAGCACCGGAAGCCAGTCTCTCCGCCTCCGCAACGTGCTCGCGCACGAGCACGGCCACGGCATGGGACAGCTCCACGTCTGCCCCACAAGCCAGACCAAGCTCATGGAGCCCTTCATCTCCGTCGCCTACGACGGCCCCCAGTTCGACGACACGCTCAACGCACAGCGCCACTACGGCGATCCGATGGAACCCAACGACAACACCGGCGCCGCAACCGACTTGGGCAGCTTGAGCATCGGCCAGTCCATCCAGCTCGGTGACACAGGCCCGAATAACTCCAACCTCACCGACATCCTCTCCATCGACGACAACACGGATAGCGATGTCTTCCGGATCACCCTGAACACCAGCGGCTCGATCTCGGCGACCGTCACCCCCCGGGGCTTCACCTACGTCGAGGGCACCCAGACCTCTCAGTGCAACACGGGCAACAACTACGACGCGCTCAACCAGAAAAACCTCGGCGTCGAGGTGCTTGATTCCTCTGGCGCCGTGATCCAGACCGCCAACGACTTCGGCGCAGGTCAAGCCGAGACCGTGCTCGCCAACAGCGCAGCGGGCGTGGCCTATGTCCGCGTCTTCGGCGCTACCGAGAATTCCATCCAGTCCTACACCCTCAACATCAGCGTCGGCCAGGGCGTTACGATTCCGCTTGATATCGCCATCATCGGCACGCCCCCGAGCCTCATTGCACCGGACACCACCACCCCGATCTCCGCGCTCCTGACGATCAACGATGACACGCTCATCGGCTCGCCCACACTCAACTACCAGCGAGCCAGTGACGGCTCCTTCACCAGCATCAACATGACCGGCGGCGTCGGCGGCGTCTACGTCGCCTCGCTCCCCGAGTTCGACTGCGGTGACGACCCCATGTTCTTCGTCTCTGCCGACGGCACCGTCGCGGGCACCATGAGCGACCCGGACAGCGGAGCATTCGCAGCCACCATCGGCACCGGCACCTCCGTCACCGACGACGGCGAAACCGACATCGGCTGGACCGTTTCGGGCTCGGTCACGGGCGGCGCCTGGGTCCGCGGCGTGCCGCAGAACAACGGCCGTTCCGATCCACCCGCAGACTTCGACGGCTCGGGCCAGTGCTGGCAGACCGGCCTCATCCCCGGCGATTCCAACTCCGACGTCGACGGCGGGCAGACCATCCTCACCAGCCCCGTCTTCGACTTCTCCACCGGCGGCACCGTCAGCTACGCCTACTGGATGAACGACGAGACCAACACGATCGGCGCCGAGGACTTCTTCCGCGTCGAGGTCTCCACCAACGGCGGCTCCACATGGGCCACCGCCCGCAACTACTCGCCCTCGAACGCCTGGCGCACCGACTCGATCGACGTCGGCAGCGAGTTCGGCAACACGAGCCAGTTCCGCATGCGTGTGATCGCCGCGGACAACAACCCGGGCGACGTCCTTGAGTGCGCCCTCGACGCGATCGAGTTCCAGAGCTTCGAGTGCTCGCAGTCCAACGACTGCGCCGCCGACACCAACGGCGATGGCATCCTGAGCCCGGCCGACTTTACCGCCTGGGTCGCGGCCTTCAACGCCCAGTCCGCCGCTTGCGATCAGAACGGCGACACCCTCTGCACCCCGGCCGACTTCACCGCCTGGGTCGCCAACTTC
>JBGSIX010000022.1:0-2454 GCA_041742315.1 Phycisphaerales bacterium
GTTGGTCGAACGCATGCGGCGCGCCGAGCCGAAGCCCCGGGCGTTGCGGAGAGCGCCGGCGCCCTTGTCGAGGTCGTCGCTGGCGAAGGCGAAGATGACATCGGCGTTCTCGAGGCTCAGGATCTGGCGCCTCGGCTGACCGAAGGCCAGTCGCAGGCCCGCGGCTCGGTTGTCCGGGCCCGTCGGGTCGTAGGAGATCCACTGCGCCAGGGGCCAGCGGGCGCTGATGCGGGCGCGCATCGCGTCGCGGGTCGGGCTGGTTTTCTTGTCGACGATGAAGACGAGCCCATTGCCGCTGGTCGAATCGAACTCGGCGAAATGCGAGGCGCTCCAGGCGCGGAAATCATCCCAGGTCGCGACCATCTGGCGGGCGCGGTCGCCCTGGCCCTCGCGCATCACGGGGTACTTCAGGCGGTCGGGGTCGTAGATGGAGAGCGTCGAGGCGGTGGACCACGCCGAGCTCTTGCCCTGATTGACCGGGTGAAGCGGGTTGCCCTCGACGAAGGTCGGGCGGCCCTCGTGGGTCTTGACGAGCAGGCCCTCGGCCCCGCCGCCCGGGAGCGGCATGCTGGTGGCGTAATAGAGCGCCTTGCCCGGCACAATGTCACTCGGGACGTTGCGCGAGTATGTCATGATCTTGTGATCGGGCCTGCGGCAACCGGGGATGGTCGCCGCGCCGGCCAGCGCCATCGCGCCGCCCATGAGCTGCAGGAACGTGCGTCGGCTCGAGGCCATCAGCTCGCTGGCGCCTGCGGGGAACTCGCGGCTGAGGAACGACTGGAACTCGCCCGCGTCGCTGGCGGCGAACTCGTCGACGCTCCGCCAGAGCTTCTGCGCGTTGCCGTTGACCGTCGAAGCGCGATCCGCTTTCGGATCCTTCTTCCCGACCGTCGATGGGCACTGGTCTAGCTGGCTCATGGTCGCTCTTTCCTGTCAATCGCCCCCGGTGGGCGTGTCGATCTGTGTCCGACGCGTCAATTCAGAGGATCACTGGTGGCAGGCGCCGCAGTTCTGCGGGCCGCCGCCGGCGACGCTGTTTTTCAGGGATTCGATGATGCGTTTGGCTTCGGGCGTGGCGTTGTCCGCGCCGGCGGCCCGCTCCTTGAGGTGCTCCTCGACCCACACGAGGTCGGTGACCTTGCTCGGGCCGACGATCTTGTCCTCGACGTTGCGGTGGCAGTCGAGGCACCAGCCCATGCCCAGGCCCTGGTCCTGGTAGACGACGGGCATGCCGCGGATCTGGCCGTGGCAGGAGTAGCAGCTCACGCCCGCCTTGATGTGCATGTGGTGCGGGAAGTTGCCCACGTAGTCGGGGAGCTTGTGGATGCGGCGCCACTGGATCGATTCGTCGGCGGCGTAGGCCTCGCGGATGAAGGCGACTTTTTCTGGTCTTTCGAACTGCGGCGCGAGCTTGCCCTCGGTGTGGCAGGCCATGCAGGAGTTGACCGTCGGGATGTTGGCCCAATGTGAATCTTCGACGTTGGTGTGGCAGTAGCGGCAGTCCATGCCAAGACGCCCGGCGTGGATCTGGTGGTTGAAGCCCGTGCCGGGCTGGGTGGGCATGTAGCCGACCTCCCAGAAATCGGGCGTGGCCCAGTACCACGTGCCGGTGGCGACGGATGCCAAGGCGGTCACTGCGAAGATTGCAGCGACCGTGGGCAGCGCGTTCATCCAGCGTGGGAAAAGCATCATCTTCGACATGAGGAATGTCCTCCGCCGATCGCTGCAGACGATCGGCCCCCGCTCTGCTGACCTCCCCGGCGGCCCGGAGAGAGACCATTCACAAGCGCCTTGACCAGATATCGGCCTTTGGCGTTCTTGTCTGGCCGAAATTTCTCCACGCTGGGCGTATCCTGTCAAGGCATCCAGAGTCCTGCAGCACAGTTGAGACCCATTCTCAATCCCATGCCGGGCTCTGGAAACCCAATTTGGAGTCAACCGACATGGCGATTCAGCCCACCGACTCGATTTCTGTCAAACAGGAAACACGGTTCGCAGGCGTGATCTGGCCCGGGGTGGTGGTCGGGTTCATGGCCTCGATCGCGATGTGGCTCGTCTGGTACCCCTTGCACCTGCCGGGTTTACGTGTGCCGACCGTGATCGCGGGCCCCCTGCTGCTGGCGGTTCTGGTGGTGGTGATCGCCCAGGGCACGGGGCGAGCCGGGAGCCGGGCGGTGGTGGTCGGGCTCCTGGCGGGGCTGGTCAGTTCCGGGGTGAACCTGCTATTGCTGGGAAATCAGCTCACCGAGGCCGGGGCGACCCCTGCGGACGCCGAGAACGCGAAATTGAGGCCCGACGCGGCCCTGATCGTGGCGGGGTTCGTGGCGTTGAGTCTTGTCGCGGGGCTGATCGGGGGCTTCATCGGCAAGCGCCGGAGCGAGAAGGTGCCTCTCCGCACGGACTGGGTGCCGACGTTCGGCGTGGCTGCGGTGGCGTCGATGCTGCCGTTGGTGG
>JBGSIX010000023.1:0-19175 GCA_041742315.1 Phycisphaerales bacterium
GCTCGCAAGACGAACACCAAGGCCCGCCGCACGACGAGCCGCAAGCCCGCGATCGCAGGCCGCATCGGCCCGGCCAAGAGCTTCAAGCGCTCGGCCGCCCGCCGCCGCGCCGCCTAAGACGCGACAGGCAACCAGACAGCATCTCTCTCCATCTCTTTCGCACGGACGCCGCGACTCACAGGGTCGCGGCGTTCTCTTTGGTTGTGCCACGGGCGGCGGGACGCCGCCCCCGCCGGGGGGAGAGGAATCCGGAGGCAGGATGCCTCCGCCACGGAGGTGGTGAAGCCCCTTCATCCGCCCGCTGCGCGGGCAGCTTCTCTCGCGAGAGGACGAAGGCGGGTTATTTCGGGTTGCGCGTGATGGGCGCGGGGATCGAGCCGCCCTCGATGGGGCGGATGCCGATGCCGGCGAGGTGCTTGTGCCACGCCGCGACGTGGGCTTCCCAGAAGTGGTCGAACGAGTCGGCGAGCGTCATCGATTGCATCGCCTCGTGGGCGCGCTCGCCCATCGCCCGGCGGAATTCGTGGTCCTCGATGAGCATCTCCAGTTTGTCGGCCCAGAGATTCGGCTTCTCGGAGCTCAGCACGTAGCCCGTCTTGCCGTTCTGGACGACCTCCTGGGGGCCGCCCTTGTCGGTGACGAGCACGGCGTTGCCCGAGGCCTGCGCCTCCATGACGACCTGCCCGAGCGTGTCGGTGGTGGAGGTGAAGGCGAAGATGTCGGCTGAGGCGTAGATGGTGCTCAGCTCCTCGCCGTGACGGAACCCGAGGAAGCGGGTGCGGGTGCGCTTGAGCTGCTTTTCCATTTCCTTGCGGTAGGGTCCGTCGCCCACGATGACGAGCTCGGCGTCCAGGCCCCGCTCTTTGCAGCGCTTGTCGGTCTCCTTCCAGACCTTGACGAGCATGGGCAGGTTCTTCTCGACGCTGACGCGTCCGACGTAGAGCACGCGGACGGTCTCGCGTGACGAGGACTGATTGTTGACCTCGCCCTCGCCGCCCAGGTTCGGGAAGTAGTCCGCGTCGGCGAAGCGTGTGTCGAAGATCTCGGTGTCCACGCCCGGCTGGAGGGAGAGGCACTTGTCGCGTTCGAGCCCGAGCCCTTCGAGCGAATCGATGTAGTCGTTGGAGCGGGTGAAGATCGCGCTGAAGGGGTTGTAGAACCAGTGCATGAACTTCTTGGTGGCCCAGGTGAAGCCGTGGTCCTCGAAGAGGTGGTCGATGTAGGCGGGGAAGTCGGTGTGGTAGACGCCAAGCACCGGGACGCGGAGCATTTTGGCGGCGATGTAGCCCACGAGCCCGACGGGGCCGGGCGTGGAGATGTGGATCACGTCGGGCTGCGTGCGGTCGATGTGGCGCAGGATCTTGACGAGCGGCGGCAGCACGACCTGGAGGTTCTCGTACTTGGGGATGCCGGTGGCGAAGCTGGGCTCGAAGTTGTGGATGTTGCCCCATTGGGGCACATCAAAGGTGGTGCTGGTGATGACGTCGAGTTCGCGGTTGTTCGTGTTGGCGTAGTGGGCGGCGTTCTGGATGAACCGGCACACGCCGTTGATGTCGCCCAGCGTGTCGGTGAAGAGGGCGACTTTCATCGGGCGTTCGAGGGCGCTGGCGCCGGAGCCGGGCTCGGCGAGGCTGTGGTTCATCTGCTCCACGAGTTCGCGTTCCTTGTTCTGATAGAAGAGGCTGAAGACATAGGGCGCCTGGGCGGCCATGAGGACGCTGTAGCTGATGAGGTGATCGACGATGCCGTATTTGTCGCGCTTGCGGGCCGCGTCGAGGGCGCCCGAGGCCATGGCCTTGGAGAGGGCGGCGGTCAGGTCGTCGGCGAACTGGGCCATCCGGTCGTGCTCGCTGAGAGCCGAGCCCTGGACCCACATGTCCGGGCTGAACCGCTCGCGGAGGTCGGGGTACTGCTCGAGCACGGGCCCGATCGTGTCGCGGAGGGCCTTGGTGATGGGCAGGCTCCGGCTCTTGCGCTTGCCCAGCAGGAGCTTGCGCTTGGCCATGTGCCAGGCGAGGCGTTTCTTGCTGGGCGTGTCGGTCGGGACGCCCGCGAAGCGCAGGAGCTTCGAGGCCAGGTAGCGCTGGCCCGCGTCCATGTCGGGGGTGAGCTTGCGGGCGGTGTAGTGGCTGGCGACGGTCGTGAGCTGGTGCGCCAGGAGCGAGGCGTGCCCCGCGTCGCCCGAGGCGGTCGAGCAGCCCTGCATGACCAGGCCGAAGAACGCGCGGGGGTCGGTGATCTTCTCGCCCGGTGCGTTTTTGATGGCGGTGAAGGTGCGTCCGATGTTCAGGAGGCCGTGGTCGTCGGAGCCGCCCGTATGCCCCTTGACCCAGGGCTGATCGAAGACGGGCTCGAGGCCGTGCTTGAGGCTGAACGCGCGGATGCGCTCGGGGTCGAGCCATTGCAGGAGGCGTTCGACGGATTGGCGGTGCGTGCCCGAGTGCGCGCCGTTGACGATCTCGAACCCGCGGAAGAGCAGGCAGCAGCGCTCAAGATGCCACATGCTCAGCTTGCCGTTCTGCACGTAGACCGGGTGCGCCAGGGCGTGCGGCAGGTTGCGCTCGCGGAGCCAGTGGCAGAAGGCGTACACATCGTCGCGCAGGCCGAGCGTTTCGATCTCCTCGTGGAGTTCGGGCGTCATGTCCCAGACGGTGACGTGGAGCTTGCAGCGATCCTCGGGGAAGAAGACGGTGACCTCTTCGCCGACGATGAAGCCCGTAAAGCCGCGCTCTTTGAGCGTCATCGCGCCGGCGATGGTGTCGTGGTCGGTGATGGTGACCAGGTCCATCCCGCGGGCCTTGGCCTGGTCGTAGACCTGCTCGGGCTCGGAGTAGCACTCGGGGATGCCGATGACCCCGAGCGCGCGGAGCGCCGGGCCGTCGGAGGCATTGGAGTGGCAGTGGGCGTCGATGCGCGTCCACTGCGACCAGTCGGGCCTGGGCCTGCTCTTGGGCTGTGTCTGCGTGTCGCGTGTCATGGTCATCCCTTGCACTGCGTGGGATTGGCCCGCCCGCTCTTTCGCGCTGGCCTGGGACTCGGCCCATTCTGGCCCGGGCGCACCACTCGCCCGGGTCCAGCCCACTATCCTATGCCGACGGTGATGAAATCGGCCCAATGATCCGCGGGCCGATACGCCCAACTGACGCCCTGGCAAGGACTTCACGAGACTTTTGAATTCCCGGGCATAAACGGGCGATGCCGCGGAGTTCCCTCGTGACACACCCCGCCACGGACGTGTCGGGGAGGTTCAGAGAAGATGAAGGAGTCTGAAATGCCTCGCCTGAATGTTGTCGATCCCGCGTCCGCCACCGGCCCCGTCAAGGAGATCTTCGATGGGCCTCTCAAGGGCAAGCACCTGAATATTTTCAAAGGCATGGGCAACTCGCCCGCGGCACTCAATTTCTACCTCGCCGGCTCGGGTGCCCTCAAGGACGCCGGCCTCTCGAGCAAGGAACAGGAAGTCGTCCAGCTCGTCTTCGCCCAGGGCAACGGCTGTGACTATTGCCAGGCCGCTCACACACACATCGGCAAGGGCGCGGGGCTCACAGAGGACCAGACCGTCGCCGCTCGCTCGGGCGGTGACCTCGGCGAGCCGAAGCTCACTGCCGTAGCAAAGTTCGCCACGGCTCTCCACGAGAAGCGTGGCAGCGTCTCCAACGCCGACATCGCCGCCTTCAAGAGCGTGGGCTACACCGACGGCCACATTGCCGAGCTCGTCGCCTCCGCGGCCCTGGCCACCTATACCAACTTCTTCAACCTGACGAACCAGACCGTCGTCGATCTCCCAACGCCCCCCAAGGTCTGAGCAAGTCCGATATCCAATCACCCAACCAGTGGCGGAGGCTTCCAGCCTCCGCTGCTGTGCTTTGTGTCCTAGCTTGGATGGGCAATGACTGCGGAGGCTGGAAGCCTCCGCCACTGATACGATCCTGACAATGCCGAAGCACCGCCCACACCTGGCCGTCTTCCCCGGCTCCTTCGACCCCGTCACCTTCGGGCACCTCGACGTCATCGCTCGGGGCCGACGGCTGTTCGACGAGGTCGTCGTCGCGGTGGGGCGGAACCCGGGCAAGGACGAGCTCTTCTCCGCCGGCGAGCGGGTCGAACTCGTCGAGACGCTCATCGCCGAGATGTGCAAGGCCGAGCCCGATCTGGGCGACGTGCGCGTCGAGGCGTTTACGGGTCTGACCGTCGACTTTGCCAAGTCGATCGGGGCCTCGGCCCTCCTGCGTGGCATCCGCAACCTCTCGGATCTGCAGTACGAGGTCCAGTTCGCCGTCACCAACCGCGAGGTCGCCGACATCGAGACGGCTTTCGTCGTCGCGGGCCAGAGCTTCGCGTACACGAGCTCGAGCCTGATCAAACAGATCGCTGCGATGGGCGATGATCTGACCAAGGGCCTGGCCTCGATGTGCCCGCCCGTGGTGATCGAGGCGATCATCCGCAAGAAGAAGCAGGGCCACCCGGTGCTCAGCAAACTCGCCTCGGGCGGCGCAGGAGACTGATTCTGTCGAATCAGAGAGGGCCAGATGGCAGAGAGCCAGATGGCCAAATGACTGGGCATCCCAATCTGGCGCTCTGGCTCTCTGCCATCTGGCTCTCTTCACGCAGTGACACGTCTACAGCGGGGTGTACCTAAAGTTGGCCATGCACGACCGCATCATCTCTATCGGCTCGCTCGCCTCGCACCCGCTCTGGCCCATGGACCGGATGCGTCCCAAGCGCGCTTCGCACGCGACGACGACGCTCGTGCTCGATGGCGACGCCGCGATTCTGGTCGATCCGGGCCTGCCCGGGCAGATCCTGGAAGCGCGCCTGCTCGAGCGATCGGGCCTGACCCCCGCGGACATCACGCACGTGTTCCTGACGAGCTTCAAGGCGGACACCTGCCGGGGCTTGCCGCTTTTCGAGAATGCGCAGTGGCTCGTCTCCGACGCCGAGCGCGAGGCGGTTGGGATGCCGCTGGCGATGACGCTGAGGAGGGCCGCCGAGGAAGAAGGCCCGGGCTCGGAAGTCGTGCGCGAGCTGGAGGTGCAGGTCGCGATGCTCGCGCGGTGCGAAGTCGCGCCCGACAAGATCACCCCCCGCGTGAGCCTGTTCCCGCTGCCGGGCGTGACGCCGGGGCTGGCGGGCTTGCTGCTGGCGTACCCCTCGCGGACGACGCTCATCGCGGGCGACGCGGTCGCCACGACCGAGCACCTCGAGCAGGGCAAGATCATCGACGACGTGTACAACCTCAAGCAGGCTCAGGAGAGCTTCGCCGAGGCGATCGAGGTTGCGGATGTCATCATCCCCGGCCGCGACAACGTGCAGATCAACCCGACGAAAAGGCCCTTCTGATGGCCAAGAAAGTCGACCCAAACCGCAAGGGATCCAGCAGCCCGAAGAGCGTGCCAGCGGATGTCCTCCGCGCACTCAACAGAGGCGAGATCGCGACCGTCAACCTCGGCGAGGGTCTGGCGATCAAGACTGCCGAGCTGCTGCTCAACGTCGCGCCCACGCTGGGCAGGAAGGGCATCAAACCCCTGACCGACGACCCGGAGATGGGCCTCATGAACCGCTGGCGCACCGCGTCGAGGATCCTGTATGAACATTTCGGCGAGGGCGCGATCGAAACGTTCGGCGACCACCCCTCCGACACCGTCCGCGGCTGGTGCTGCATGGTCGTGGGCCTCGCCGAGGGCAAGGGGTGGACGCTCAAGAAGCGCATCGAGCGCATCAAACGCTTCGCAGACGACGAGCACTGGGGCGTGCGCGAGTCCGCGTGGCTCGGTGTGCGTGATCGCATCGCCGCCGACGTTGAGCAATCGATCAAACTCCTGACGACCTGGTCCAAGGCCAGGAGCGCCAACGTCCGGCGCTTCGGCAGCGAGGCCACGCGCCCCCGCGGCGTGTGGTGCGCGCACATCACGAGCCTCAAGCAGGACCCCTCGCCCGCGCTCCCATTGCTGGAGCCCCTGCGGAGCGACCCGGCCAAGTACGTGCAGGACTCGGTCGCCAACTGGCTCAACGACGCGGGCAAGACCGTGCCCGAGTTCGTGATGGACCTCACTGACCGGTGGCAAAGGGAATCACCCACGCCCGAGACAGCTCGGATCGTGAAAAGGGCGAGGCGGAATCTGGACTGACCCCGGTGGCGGAGGCTTCCAGCCTCCGCGGCAATCCTCGGTGGGGGCGGCGTCCCGCCGCCCAGCCTTACAAAGACCCCCTCCGTCTGCTGCGCAGACACCTCCCCCGTCGGCGACGGGGAGGGGAGCGGTTCACGCGCATGACGCGGGCGTGTTGTGGCATACTGGACTCGTGCGTCAGACTTCGACAGAACGCGCGACGACATTCGCCGACCGAACCGGTGCTCGCTGTCCGCGCTGCGAGTACATCTTGAAAGGTCTCACCGAACCGCTCTGTCCCGAGTGCGGCAATTCGTTTACGCTTGATGAACTCGTTAGCGACAGGTACGAGCCAAAGCTCTTTGTCGTGACGGGCTTTGGATTCTTTGTGTCGTCGATCGTGTGTGTGATCTCGATCGTGCTGTACCCGCTCGGGTTCGTGTACTTCGGGCTGTGCATCTGGTGGGCAGCGGCGCAGCACCGCATCGCGGCGATGTCGCTCGGTGCGAGGCGGATCTTGCTTTGCCTGGCGTGGCTTCCAACGGCAGCCGTCGCATTGATCGCCTTAGGTGTGGTGATGTACTCGCTGTTCTGACCTCCGCGTGCTCACGCCCGCGGCTCTTTACGCCAGCGCCTGATCCAGATCCGCGATCAGGTCCTCGACGTTCTCGATGCCCACGCTCAATCGCACGAGCCCGTCGCTGATGCCAAGCGCCTTGCGCTGCTCGGCGGGGACGCTCGCGTGGGTCATGATCGCCGGGTGCTCGATGAGCGATTCCACGCCTCCCAGCGACTCGGCGAGCGCGAAGATCTTGACGCGCTCGAGCATCGTGCGGGCCTTGCCCAGGCCATCCTTCAGGTAGATCGTCACCATGCCGCCGAAGTCGCTCATCTGCTTCTTGGCGATCACGTGCTGCGGGTGGCTCTCGAGGCCCGGGTAGATGACCCTTTCGACGGCCTTATGCTCGCTGAGATACCCCGCCACGCGCTTGGCGTTGGCGCAGTGCCGCTCCATGCGGACGTGCAGCGTCTTTGTCGAGCGCAGCAGCAGGAAGCACTCCAGGATGCCGGGCACCGCGCCCTCGGAGAGCTGGATGAACTTGAGCTTCTTGTGCAGCTCGTCGTCGTTGACCACCAGCGCCCCGCCGATCGCGTCCGAGTGCCCGCCGATGTACTTGGTCGTCGAGTGGCAGACGATGTCCGCGCCCAGCGCGAGCGGGTTCTGGAGGTAGGGCGTCGCGAACGTGTTGTCGACCGCGACCGTCACGCCCTTGGCCTTGGCGACCTTGCTGACCGCCTCGATGTCGATGATCTTGAGCGTCGGGTTCGTGGGCGTCTCGATCCAGACGAGCTTCGTATTCGCCTTGAACGCGCTCTCAAGCTTGTTCAGGTCGGTCATGTCGACGAGCGTGGTTTCGATGCCGAGCTGTTTGAAGACGCGGTGGAAGAGGCGGTTCGTGCCGCCGTAGACGTCGTCGCAGAGCAGCACGTTGTCGCCCGCGCTGAGCGTATGGAGCACGACGCCCGTCGCCGCCACGCCAGACGAGAAGCAGAGCCCGTGCTTGCCGCCTTCGAGCGCAGCGATGTTCGCCTCGATCGCGGTGCGCGTCGGGTTGGCGGCCCTCGAGTAGTCGTACTCGCCCACGATCACGCCCGGGCTCTTCTGGACGTAGGTCGAGGTCTGGTAGATCGGCGTCATGATCGCGCCGGTGGTCGGGTCGGGGATCTGTCCCGCGTGGATGGCCTTGGTGCCGAAGCCCTGCGTGTGGTCGTGTTGCATGGTGTGCTTTCTCTGACGAGCCGCGACCGTGAGGGAGCGGGTGTGGTTCGGGTGTGTTCCAAGAAGACCGCTCACTCACGGTCGCGGCTCGTAAGGATGGTATTTACTGCCTCTTGGCGAGATAATCGATCAGGTCGATCTGGCTGAGGATGCCCACGATCTCGCCGCCGTCGATCACGATCGCAGCCTGGTCCGCCGCGAACACGCCGTAGAGCTCCTCGACGCGCGCCTTGGGGTTCAGGAGCCCGGCGATGGGCGCCTCGACGCCCTTGATGGGCGAGTCGATCTTGATCGTGCCGCGCTGCAGCCCGCGCAGCACGTCCATCTCGTGGACGATGCCGACGGGCTTGGCGCTGCCGTTGGTCAGCGGCACCTGCGAGATGCCCTTGTCGCGCATGAGCCCGATGACGCTGGCGACTGTGTCCGTTTCGTGCGCGGTGATGACGGGCTTGCTGCGATCGAGCAGGGCCTCGATGTACCCCAGTCCCTTCTCGGGCTCGAGGAAGCCGTGCATCTTCATCCACTCGTCGGAGAGGTACTTGGTGACGTAGCGCGTGCCCGAGTCGGGGAGGATGGTGATGATCTTCTTGCCCGGGCCCATTTCCTTGGCGAGTTTGCATGCGACGTGGGTCATGCCGCCCGAGCTCCCGCCGCAGAAAAGGCCCTCTTCGCGGGTGAGCCTTCGCGCCATCGTGAAGCACTCGTAATCGTTGACCTGGTACATCTCGTCGACGACGGACGGGTCAAACGCCTCGCACTTGATGTCCTCGCCCAGGCCCTCGACCTTGTAGACGTAGGGCGTCGAGAGCGTGCCGGTCTTGAAGATCTGGTAGTGCACGCTGCCCAGCGGGTCGACGCCGATGATCTTGGTGTTGGAGCCCTTCTTCTTGAAGAAGCGTCCGATGCCGCTGGCTGTGCCGCCCGTGCCCGTGCCGATGACGATGGCGTCGATCTGCCCGCCGTCGGTCTGGTCCCAGAGTTCCTGCCCGGTCAGCTTCTCGTGCGCCTCGATGTTCCACTGCGAGTGGTACTGGTTCAGGTAGAACGAGCCGGGCGTTTCCTCGGCGACCCGCTTGGCGACGTTGACGTAGTGATCGGGCGAATCGCCCGGGACGTCCGTGGGCGTGATGATGACCTGCGCCCCGAACGCGCGGAGCCCGTCGATTTTTTCCTGGCTCATCTTGTCGGGCATCGTGAACACGGCCTTGTAGCCCTTGACCGCCGCCGTCATCGCCGCGCCCATGCCCGTGTTGCCCGAGGTGTTCTCGACGATCGTCCCGCCGGGTTTGAGCAGCCCCTCGGCCTCGGCCTTGGCGATGATGTAGCTGGCCATCCGGTCCTTGATCGAGCCGGCCGGGTTCATGAACTCGCACTTGGCGTACACCTCGGCGCTGCCCGGGGCGACGACCTTGTTCAGACGCACCAGGGGGGTGTTGCCGATGGCTTCGAGGATCGTGTTCTTGGTCTGCACGGGTGGGGCTCCGAGGATCAGGGATGGAATCGCGGCCTGTATACATTAGGATCAACGAGCCGCGACCGTGAGGGAGCGGGATATTTGCGTAATGGGCCCGCTCCCTGACGGTCGCGGCTCGTGCTGACAGGACTTTCGATGCCCCCAACCATCAAACCCACCAACGACCAAATCCTCGCCCTCGGCCAGCGGGCGCACCAGTTCCTCCAGAACGGCAAGCCCCAGGACGCCATCCGCACCCTCCAGCCCGTCATCCAGTTCGCCCAGAAAATGCCCAAGGTCCTGCTCGTCTACGCCCAGGCGCTTGGCAACCTGAACCAGCACGAGCGATGCGCCGACACGCTCCGCACCATCTGCAAGCAGATCCCCAGCGACCCGCACCCCAGGACCGAGTACGCCGTGGCGCTGGCGCGCTGCGGCAAGTACGAATCCGCGCTCGAGAACGCCCGCAAGGCGCGGGCCATTGTCCCGGATTACACCCGGGCCGCGAACCTCGAAGCCGAGCTGCTCATGGACCTGGGCCGGAACGAGGAGGCGCTCGCCGCGATCGATGCGTACCTGAGCCAGTCCCCCGCCAAGAAGCTCGACGTCACCTCGCGGGCGCACATCTGCTCGACGAAGTCGCGGCTCGCGCCCAGGCTCGTCCCCGCCGAGGAGATCGTCGACGATTTGATCGCTTACGCGCGCAACGAGGAGGTCAAGGGGTATCTGCGGGGCATCATCGCCGCAAGGGCCGCCCGGTTGCTCGATGTGCTCGGGCGTTACGACGAAGCGATGGAGCTCAGCGCGCTGGCCAAGCAGATCCGCAACCTGCCCTGGGACCCGGCCAACCACACGCGCCGGACCGATGC
Organism: Phycisphaerales bacterium; assembly: GCA_041742315.1. Taxonomy (GTDB): domain Bacteria; phylum Planctomycetota; class Phycisphaerae; order Phycisphaerales; family UBA1924. Next base: position 10,210 of record JBGSIX010000023.1, read on the forward strand.
GATGATCGCCGCCTGGACGTCCGAAGCTGCTTCGAAACTCCCCGTGGCGAGCGTGGACGGCTCGGGGATGATCTTTATCGTGGGCATGCCCCGCAGCGGCACCTCGCTCGTCGAGCAGATGCTCGCCCGGCACCCCGACATCCAGGCGCTGGGCGAGCGCAACGAGCTGATCCTGGCCGCGGGCCAATTCCAGCCCCCGCGCCCCGGGCTCCTGCCCATGATTTCAGAGCTCGCGCGGTTCACACCCGACCACATCGCCAAGGTCGCCGAGTTTCTTGTCAGCCGATTCAACGCCCAGCGCGAGCGCGGCGTGCGCTTCCTCGTCGACAAGCAGCCCTTCAACTTCCTCTACGTCCCGCTGATCGCACGACTCCTGCCCGGCGCGAAGGTCCTGCACACCACCCGCGACGGGCGCGACACCTGCATCTCGTACCACATGCAGTGGTTCAACGGCTCGCACGGGCAGGCCAACAGCTTCGACACGCTCGGCCGCTACTACGCCGACTACCGCCGAACGATGGACGCCTGGCAAGCTCTGCCCGCGCCCGACCAACGCCCCGAGATGATGGACGTCTCCTACGAATCGCTCGTCACCGATCCGGAGAGTGTGATGCGGGGCGTCATGGGGTTCCTGGGCATGCCGTTCGATCCGGTGGTGCTCGACACCGCCGCCAGCGACCGCGTCGTCGCCACGGCAAGCCGGGACCAGGTCAAGAGCGAGGTGTACACCTCGAGCGTGGCGCGCTGGAAGCGGTACGAGAAGCATCTCGGACCCTTCATGAAGCACGCTGGCGGGTATTTCGACTAATTCGCCGCTTCTTTGGTCTGCGCTGCAGCACCTCGGCTCGATCTGCGAACCAAGGGCGGCATGTCGGCACCGTTGCAACCCGAACAAATCAAGACTCTCACCGAACAAGCCCATCACCATCTCCGCTCGGGGAGGCCGCGTGAGGCCGTGCGTTTGCTGACTCCGATCGCGGAGCGCGCGGGTGCGGCACCGCCGACGCTTCTCGTGTACGCCCGCGCCCTGACGATGCTGGGTCAGAACGCGATGAGCGCCCGTGCATACGACCGGTTCGCGGAGATCGAGCACGATCACCCGCCCGCGTTCACCGAGCGAGCCATCGTGCTCTCGCGGTTGGGTCGATTCGATCAAGCGCTCGCCTCGGTTGGGCACGCCAGGCAATCCCGGCGTTGGTACGGACCAGCGGTCTTCGAAGAAGCCGATCTGCTGATCGAACTCCGCCGCCCGCAGGAGGCTTTCGATGTGCTCAAGGAATTCGAGCACTCGGCGCCCAAGTCCGAGCGTTCACTCACAAATGCCGCGAGGCTCAGCGCCATCCGCGCCCGCCTTGTTCCCGCGTTCGTCGAGCCCGAATCGGCGCTCGGTGACATGCTCCGTTTCGCCAATGACGATCGCGTGCCGGTGGCGCTGCGTTGTGTGCTTCAGGCACGAGCCGCGGGCATCCTGGATTTGCTCGGGCGCGTGGAAGAATCCTTCGCTGCGCACGACGCGTCCAAACGCCTCCGCAACCAGCCCTGGGACGCGGGCGCGCACACACACAGAACCGAGACCGCGATCCGCGCCTGGTCCTCGGATGAAGCCAAAAACGCGCCGAAGTCCGACATCGACGGCTCGGGCTTTCTCTTCATCGCGGGCATGCCAAGGTCGGGCTCCTCGCTCCTCGAACAGATGCTCTCCAGGCATCCAAAGATCCAGGCGCTGGGCGAGCGCAACGAGATGATCCGGGCCGCGTCGTACCTCGAGCCCCACAAGCCGGGCCAGTTGCCCATGGTGACGAACCCTTCAATCCTCACGCCCGAGCGCGTCCGCGAGATCGCGAAGCACAACCACGAAGCCATCCAGGCGATCCGCGAGCCCGGCGCGAAGTATGTCACCGACAAGCAGCCCCTGAACTTCGCCCACCTCCCGCTCATGGCAAGGCTCATGCCCGGCTGCAAGGTCATCCACACCCTCCGCGATCCGCGCGACACCTGCCTCTCGTACTACATCCAGTGGTTCCTGAGCCCCCACGGCCAGACCAACACCTGGGGCGATCTGGGCCGCTTCTACCGCGACTACCGCGCGATGATGGACGCCTGGGAGCGTCTCGAAGCCCCGAGCCAGCGCCCCCAGATGCTCACGGTCGTCTACGAAGAACTCGTGCAGGAGCCGGGGCGCGTGCTGAGAGCGGTTTCCGATTTCCTCGGGCTCTCTTTCGATGCCGCGATGCTCGAGCACACCGCCAGCGACCGCGTGGTCAACACCGCCAGCCGCGACCAGGTCCGGCGGGCGCTCTACACCTCGAGCATCGGGCGCTGGAAACGCTACGCCGATCACCTCGGACCGCTGCTCGAACACATCCAGCCCTTCTGCAACGACTGATCCCCAAGCTCGGGATACGCTCAGTCATGCGCATCCTGCTCACCAACGACGACGGCATCAACGCCCCGGGCCTGATCGCCCTCCATAAGGCCCTCGCTGAGATCGACCCGATCGCCGAGGTTTTCACCGTCGCGCCCAAAACCGTCCAGTCCGCCACGGGCCACGGTGTCACGTTCCACACGCCGCTCATGGTCGAGCCCGTCAGCCATCTCGAAGGCTTCGCGGTCGACGGCAGACCCGCCGACTGCATGAAAATCGCCCTGAGCGCCCTCTGGCCCGAACGCTTCGGCGAAGGCTCACGACCCGATCTCGTGATCTCGGGCATGAACGCCGGCGCGAACTGCGGCGTGAACGTCATCTACTCGGGCACGGTCGCTGCCGCCATCGAGGCCGCGTTCCTGGGCCCGCCCGCGATCGCCGTCTCGATGCACCTTGGCCGGGGCCGACCGCTCTTCGACGTCGGCGCGATGCACGCGCGAAAGGCGATCGAGAAGATCATGCAGACCAAGTCCCTCGGCCAGCACGAGTGCCTGAGCATCAACATCCCGCGCTGCGAGGAGTACCTCCCCGACACGCCCGAGGGCCGAGAGGAGATGCGCCGCGCCCGCGCCGGTTCGGGCTCGCCCGGTCAGGTCGCAAGCAGCCAGGCCTACGACCACGGCCCCGACGCCAACGACGAGCACGACCCACTCGCGCCCATGCCCATCTCCGTCTGCCCCATGAACACCCACGGCCTCATCGACCGCTTCGAGAAACGTGTCAGCCCCGCGGGCCAGGCCTACTACTGGTCCGCCGCCGGCGGCCTCGACTTTCACCGCACCGAACCCGGCACCGACGTCGACCTGCTCTTCAAACGCCACATCACCGTCACGCCGCTGAGCTTCGACCTGACCGCCACCGACAGCCTCCGCCACTGGGAGAGCAAGCTGGGTTCGTAACGGGTGCCACGGCTCAAAAAAACGAGCCCCCCGCGTGAGAGGGGGGACCCGTGTGGAATTATGTTATGATTCTGTCTTACCCCAGCATATCAGCCGTGTTCTCGAGCATCGCCGGGAACTCCTCGCGGACCTCGGCGAGCTTCTCGGGCGTCAGCTTGAGCTTCTCCATCGCGGCCTTGGAGATATCCGTGTTCGCAAGGTCCAGGCGGAACCCGCAGCCGTTGTCCGCAGCGATCCGGTCGGCGACGTGCACCAGGTACACGAGCGTGCGGTGCTCCTCGGGAGCCTCCGCCGGGTTGTGGTGGAAGCGCGTCACGCTGATCAGCGTCTTGGGGAACTTCCAGCGCTCGCAGAGCGCCGAGCCGAAGTCCTGGTGCGTCACGCCGTAGATCTCGGTTTCCTTGGCGAGCATGTCGCCCGTGGGCACGCCGTCCTCGGTGGGCTTGACCGCGTCGAGGATGTCGATCAGCTTGTTCCGGTCGTACTGCATCTCGACCATCATGCCGATGTCGTGGATGAGGCCCGCCAGGAACGCCTCGTCGGTGAGCCCGAAGCCGAGCTTCTCGGCCAGCAGCTTCGTCGCCGCCGCGGTCCCGATCGAGTGGTCCCAGAGGTCGCGCGCCGCGAAGTAGGGCGTGATCTGCCCGCCGCGGAAGAGCTTGGCCAGGCTCGCCGCGATGGCGATGTTCTTGACCGCGTTGAGACCCAGCATCACGATCGCGCGGTTGATCGCCGCGATCTGGCCGGGCAGGCCGTAGAACGAGCTGTTGACGACCTTGAGCACCCGCGAGCAGAGCGCGGGGTCGATCGAGATCAGCTTGTGCAGATCCTGGGCGGTGGACGAAGGGTCCTCAACCAGCTCGATGATCTTGAGCGTGATCTCGGGCAGCGTGGCGATGTGATTGATCTCGCCGATCGCTTCCTTAAGTACCTGTTCTTGCTTCACATCAGTAGCCATGCCCATCGCTCCTTCTACGGGTGACCTCATGAGTCATCGGACGCGACGCGGCGCGACTTTCGGTCCGGTCCGCGAATCCGCGCAGACCGACCACTTTCTCAACTAAGGTCCGAGAACCAGTCAGTGAGCCAGATGAGCAGATAGCCAAAGATCCAGATCAATGACTTTCATCTGGCAATCTGGCCATTTGCAATCTGGCCATCTCACTCAGGTGAAGTGCTTCCGCAGCAGCCCCGGCTCGGCAAGATTCACCCCCGCCAGGATCTCAGCCACCCGCACCCCCGTTTGCCCATCCCCAAACGGGTGGGTGATCGTGGAGCGATCGATTTCGAGCGCCCGCCCGATGGCGTCGGCGATCGCGCCGGTCGTCTCGCCGTGGGCGTCGACGACGTTCGTGCCCCGCTCGCGCCCGGACTGCCGCGCCCCGATATTCACCGTCGGCACGCCGATCGCCCCCGCCTCGATGAGCCCCGCAGAGCTGTTGCCCACCAGGACTCCGTCGTTACGCGCAAGCCGCTTGAGCAGCCCGACGAATTCCTCGCGCTTCAGATGCTCGCAGACCGTGACGTGCGCCTGCGCCGAGACGGCCTGGATCGCGCGCACGATCCCAGCCCTCCCCGGATCGAGATTCGGCAGCAAACAGAGCGCCCGCCGGTCACCGATCGCCTCGAGCGCCGAACTCGCGACCGCCTCTTCCTGCTCGTCGGGTCTACCGATCGGGTGCATAAGCATCACGACCCGCGGATCGCCGAGTTCCTGCGCCCGTTCGTCGCCCATCGCCGGGGTGCCCAGGAGCCCATCGATCGCGGGCGAGCCCACGACATGCACGCGGCTCCTCGGCTCGCCCATCCGCAGGATGCGCGCCGCGCTCGTCTCGGTCGCCGGGAAGTGGATGTGCGCCAGCTTGGTGATCGCGTGGCGCATCGCCTCGTCCGCCACGCCCTCGGCGAGGTCCCCGCCGTGCAGGTGCGCCACGGGCAACCCCCCGATGCTCGCCGCGCTCGCCGCCGCGAAAGCCTCGATCCGGTCGCCCAGCACCACGACGACATCGGGGCGCAACCGCTCGAAGCTGCGCGCAAACCGCGCGATCCCCTTGCCCGTGCTCTCCACGTCGTGCCAGCGCCCCACGCGCCCGACCGTCTGCATCGGGATCGAGTCGGCGACGTCGAACTCTTTCTTGATCTCCCGGAACGTCAGCGCCGGCTGCACGAGGTGGGCCCCGGCCGCGATGACGAGCAGTTCCAGATCTGTGCGCTCACGCACGGCGTACATCACGGGCCTGAGCAGCCCAAACTCCGCCCGCGTGCCCGTGACGACCGCGATCCGGCGCTTGGTGTCGCCGTTCGCCCGGGGCCTCGCCCGCTCGTCGCCCGCCCAGCCGGGTCCGATCATGGAGTCTCTCCGCTCCCCCGCCGCCGGTGGGGGAGCTGTCGCGGAGCGACTGAGGGGGTCTTGGTGCTTTCCATCCGTCCCACTATCCAGACCCCCTCCGACCCGCTTCGCGGGCCACCTCCCCCGTCGGCGACGGGGGAGGAGAGCTTACTCCACATCCTCCCGCACGATCGGTACGTCCAACTCCACATCACGCACGACGCGCCGACCGATCATCTCGTTCATCAGAAACGGCGGCAGCCCCGTCCCGGGGCGCTTGATCGTCAGCATCTCACGCGTCAGAACTTCGCCCGTGCGCAGCACCCGCGTCGAAACGAGCGACTGCCGCGACACCTCACGCACGTCGCGCTCGCAATCGAGGACGGATTTTATGCCGGACCCGGCCGGTGTCGGGCACACAGCGCCCATTGCGGCCGCGACGTACCCGGCCATCCCGATTGGATCGAGCGAGGCCGCGTGATCGGGGCCCTGGGCCTTCCGGTCGTAGGTCAGGTGTTTCTCAAGCAGGCACGCGCCGGCCTTGGCCGCGACCGCCCCGGTGCCCACATCGGGCGTGTGATCGCTGTAGCCGACCGCTAGCGCGGTCGCGCGATGGATCGCCGCAATTCCGCCGAGGGCGTTCTCCGGCGCCGGGTACGAACTCACACACTGCAAGAACGCCAGCCGATCGCGCATCCCCTCAAGCCACCCCGCCGCCCGCGTCACCTCATCGAGCTCGCTTGCCCCCGTGCTCACGATCAGGGGCTTGCCAGTATTCGCCATCGTCTCGAGCAGCGGCCTGTTGATGATGTCCGGGCTCGCGCTCTTGTACGCGTCCCACTCCAATCGCTCGGCGACCTCGACCAGCTCCACGCTGAACACCGTCACAATCGCGTGAATGCCATGTTCGTGCGCACGATCCACGACCTTGGCCATGTCGTCGATGGACAACTCAAGCCGGCGGAGCATGGCGAGCGGGTCCGTCTCGCCCGCGTTCTTCTGGTACGCCGCCAGCTTGGCCGCCTTAGACATCAGCCGATCCGTCTCGAAAAGCTGGAGCTTCACCGCGTCCGCGCCCGCGTCGGCGGCCGCGTCGGTCAGCATCAGCGCACGCTCGACCTCGCCGTCGTGGTTCACACCGATCTCGGCGATCACGTATGGCGCATGCCCGGGGCCGATCTCTTGCTCACCGATGCGCATGCATTCCCTCCTTCTCCCCTCTGGGGAGAAGGTGTCCGCAAAGCGGACGGAAGAGGGGTCTCTTTCGTGATTCATCGGAAGGCCCCTCACCCCAGCCCTCTCCCCGAGGGGGAGAGGGAGCAAGACAGAATCATCTCGGCCCGCACCACATCCGCCTCTTCATCGATGTCCACCACGCTCCCCGGCTCCGACACGATCCCGCGCCGATCCATGCCGAAGAACCGGTGCGGCCCCTCCTGCGCGCCATCCACCTCAAGCATGAGCGACCGCCGGGTCAGCGCGATCACACCGCCGTCGGGCAGATACGCGGGCGGCAGGTCCTGCCTGCGGAACACGCCGTGATTGAGCACATCGCCCTCCCAGGGCGACAGATTCCCCGACTCCCCGTCGAGCCGGACCATCCACCACGGGTGCGACTTGCTGACGCGTTCGTAGCTCTGCACCGAGTCGCAGCCCGACTCGGTAAGCCGCGCGAGCGCCCGCTCGGTCAGATCCGCGGGCCGCACGGGCACGTTCGCGTAGAGGATCGCGATCGGCGCCGTGGATTCGGTAGTCCAGGGGAGCTCATCCGCGATCGCTCGCACGGCGTGCCGCGCGGCATCGTCGATCGTCGCCCGCTCGCCCGCGAGCTCATCCGGGCGATCCACAACGCAAACACCCATGTCTCGCGCCAAGGCCTTGAGTTCCGCCGAATCCGTCGAAACGACGACCGCTTCAACGCCCGGCGTCGCCAGTGCGTGCTCGATCGTCCACTGTGCGCACGGCTTGCCGGCGATCGGGCGCACGTTCTTGCCCGGGACGCCCTTGCTGCCCGCGCGACCGAGCACGACCGCCAGCGCTGGCCTTGGCATCACGCCGACCTCGCGGCCTGGACGCTCGACTTGATCTCCATCACCTGCGCCGGCTCGATCGCCGTGAGCGACTCGATCTGCCGACGCCAGGCCTGGGCGATCCCGTCACGAACGTGGTCGCCCAGCTCCGTGCTCCGGTCCGTGCGCACGACAAGCGTGCTCCGTGCGAAGACGCGCTGGACGAGCTTCGGGAGCTCGAAGGGCTCGATCCGCTCGCCCGGGACGGCTTCGGGCAGCGGGTCGATCACCGCTGCGCCCGATGCCATCGTCCACCGGTCGTAGAGCGGCTCGATCTCCTCATAGATCGCATCGCGGCGAGTCAGGCGCACGACGATCCACGGGCTGTGCAGGCTGTCGAGACGAGGGAGCGCGTTGCGGTGCTCGATGAAACGCGTCAGCGCCGCGTGGGCGGCGCCGAAGCCCTGCCGCCCGGTGAGCAGCTCGCACGTCGATTCCCGCTCGGAGACATAGTCCACGCTGACCGTGTCGACGCCGAGTTCCGCCAGAGCCAGGAGCTTGGCCTCGCCCGCCAGCGCAGGCGTGCGCACGTGCAGCGCGATCACTCCAGCGCCCTTGGCAGCGCCGATGATCCGCGCCAGTTCCGGGTGTTCCAGCGCTTCGGCGATGTCCTGCGAGGTGATCTGCGCCGAGAGCGTGAGCGCCAGGTCCTCGCGCAAGGAGGCCGCCTGGCGGATCAGGGCGATCGCGTGCTCGGCGTCCATGGCTTTGCCGTCGATGGAGACGAGCTCGAGCGTCAGGTGCTCGGGACCCGCCGGCGTCGCTTTCGCGGCCGCAAAGGCCTGCGCGATCTCTTCCGAGGTGATCTTGCGCGGATCGCGGCCCTTGAGCGCGCCAATGACGAGTTCCCGCCTCGTGCGAGAGTCGAGCGTGATGCGCTCGCCCAGATCCCGGACGATCGGCGCTACATGCAAACACCCCGTGCCCGCGATCGGGTCGCTCGACGGCTTGACGGGCAGATACCCGAGCATCGCGCCGATCGACGCGAACGAGCCCGCCTCGCCCTTCTTCTGCACGATGCTCCGGACGATCGACTTCTCGATCAGGCAGGGCGAGAGGCCCACCGCGGCCTGGCTGAACACGAGCCTGTGCGACTGGGGGTACTTCTTGAACTGAGCCGCGGCCTCGTCGCAGAGAACGGGATCGATGAGCGACCAGTCCGCGCCCACGAGCAGCGCCGCGTCCGCGCCGACGGCTTCGAGGGCTTCGAGCGTCGCCTCCGGGTGGAGCAGCTCGTCGTACGC
>JBGSIX010000024.1:0-3215 GCA_041742315.1 Phycisphaerales bacterium
AGCCATTCGGATGCCCGGCATAGGCCCGATCCAGACGCCACGCGACAAACAACGCGTCACGATTCATCGCCAGTGCGGTGACGCGGGCGTTCGGTCCGGATCGATGCAACTCATGGGAAGTTTCACCGAGCACGACCCCGCGTGGAAGCGGATCCGCGCGAGCGTGCGTCCGACGATCGAGCGTTTCTTCGGCGCGATGGTCAGCGTCGGCGGCGGGCTGGCCGCCCTGCCCGCGTGGGCCAGGAGGCAGCACCGAGTCGAGGCCTGGGTCGACGCCAAGATGGTCCTCATCGCAGCCAGGAACGCCGCTTACTACAAGAATGGTGCATAATCCTCCCCTGGGAGAAGGCGGAATGCCCGGCAACCACGCGATGCGATCATCGGATTCCATGCATACGCATGGAATAGCCCCGCCCCGCCGCGTGTTGACCGGAACGCCCGAGGAGACCCGCCCATGCCCCCGCCCGTGATCGCGCCGCCGTTTACCGCCGAGTCTGCCGCACGCAAGGTGCGCATGGCCGAGGACGCCTGGAACTCGCGCGACCCGGACCGCGTGGCGCTCGCGTACTCCGAGGACAGCATCTGGCGCAACCGGGGTGAGTTCGTCAATGGACGCGGCGCGATCCGCGCTTTTCTTCGGCGCAAGTGGGACCGAGAGCTGGACTACAGGCTCGTCAAGGAACTCTGGGCCTACGAGGACAGGCGCATCGCCGTGCGATTCCAGTACGAGTGGCGTGACGACTCGGGGCAGTGGCGCCGGTCCTACGGCAACGAGTTGTGGGAGTTTGACGACGCAGGCCTCATGCGCCGCCGAGAGGCGAGCATCAACGACGTTTCCATCGCTGAGAGCGAGCGACTCTTCCGCTGGCCCACCCCAGGCCCGCGCCCCATGGACGGCCCCGCGCCGGAATACCCGGGCGACTCACCCCGCCTGGTACAGGGCCAGTAGCACGAACATCCACGCAATGCCGTGAATCACCGCGATCGCCGGCACTCCAAATACAAACTTCCGCGTCTTCGTTTTGTGCCGGACCAGCTTCATCGCCAGCATCGCCCCGGGCCAGCCGAACGCGAGCGACATGACGAGCAGCGTCTTCTCCGAGATCCGCCACTTCCCCAGCTTCGCCCGGCGTTTGTCGAGGGCGAAGGCCGTGAATGTGGTCACGGACATCGCCAGATACACCCCGATCGCGATCAGCACATAGACCATCGGATCCACGATACCCTGTGGGCATGATCCGCGCCCGACAGATGCCCACGCTCGCCCTGATCCTCTGCATCGCGATCGCGCAGACCGCCTGCGTGGGCTATACCGTCCGCCCGCCCGAGATCGTCGCCGACCCAGCCCACGTCTTCGTCATCGACTACGGCGACACCTCCCGCCTCTGGCTCCCCGAAGACACCGGCGGCTTCACCGAATGGGGCTACGGCGACTGGCGCTGGTACGCCAACGACCAGACCAACCTCCTCTACGGCATCATCGTCCTCACCTGGCCCACCTCGGGCACGCTGGGGATGCACGTGCGCCAGACGGGGCCATGGGGGAGCGACGGCGTGTTGCTTTCCGACCTTGCCGGTTACGCGCAGCTGGTCCACGAGATCGACGTCGAACGCGCCAAAATGGAAGCGCTCCGCGCCGAACTCCACGAGCGATACGAATCCCAGCGCTCGACCGAGATCTACAACGAACGCCGCCAGATGTCTTTCGTGAAAGATCAATCGAGCTACTGGATGGGCCACCAGTCCACGACCGTGATGGCCGGTTGGCTCCGCGAGATGGGCTGCAAGGCCTCGGGCTACTCGCTCCGCGCCAACTACCACGTCAGGCCCCCGGGCCGGACCCTCGATCTCCGGGGCGAGTGAAACCGCTCACATTCACGAGTTATCGGCCACTGCCCATCAAGGGACACCCCTCGCCCGCCGATACCCTGACGGGTCCAGACGAGGGAGAGGGTTTGCCCGAAGATCAGACCAAAAACGAGAGCGCCGGCATGACGCCAATCGAAGCGCTGCACGCCGCGTGCGCCCGCAACGCGCCCCTGGAGATCGTGCAGGCCGACCTCGCGGGCGAGGAGCCCTTCGCCCGCGGCCGCATGATCGAGATCGAATCGGGCGTCCTCATGGTCGAGGAAGTCCAGATCATCGGCAAGTGCGCCAAGTTCGCCAAGCAGACCCCGGTCGTCTGCTTCTTCCGCTTCGGGAGCAGGCTCTACGAGTTCTTCTCCAAGGTCGTATCCTCTGAGAAGCCGATCCATCTCAATCGGTCCATCGTCGTGCCCGCGATCGACTTCAAACTCCCCACCGAGATCACCGAGGGCCAGCGCCGCAACGTCTACCGCATCCCCGTCGCCGCCCTGCGCGAGCCGATCACCGTCGAGTTCTGGAAGGAAGTCCCGCCCGATGTCGAGCAGATCGCCATCCAGAACGGGCACTCCGCCCAGGGCGACGGCGTCTGCGACGCCTTCAAAGGAGGCGAGGACGAAAGCGGCCTCGTGCTCCCGCCCACGCGCGTCCCCGACTGGCGGGGCCACATGATCGACGCCTCCGACGTCGGGCTCGGCATGAACCTCATGCACGCCCGCCTGAGCCAGCTCAAGCTCTTCGACCGCGCCTGGGTTCGCTTTACCATCCCGGGCGATCCCGCGGGCCCGATGACCTTTCTCGCCGAGGTCCGCCAGATCCGAAGCGTCCGAGAGGGCGTCGTCCGCATCGGCACCTTCATCATCGAGACCGACGACCGCTGGGCCCACGCCGCCAAGGTCCGCCGGCTCTGGGCGTTCCTCACGGAATGGCAGCGCAAGGTCTGCCGCGTCATCGACACATCCGCACCCGGCGCGAGCTAACCTCAGGCGTGACGCCGACACTCGAAACATTCCAGACCGACGGCCCGGGCCTCCCCGATTCCGACTCGGCGACCTTCGTCACCACCATGGCGCACGCGCTGGGCACCTACGGCACACCCGCGCACCGCCTCGAAGACGCGCTCGAAACCGTCTCCAAACGTCTCGGCATCGAGGGCCAGTTCTTCGCCATGCCCACCGCCGTCTTCGCCGCGCTCCGCGTCCCGCCCGGCAAACCCCAGACCTCGCTCATCCGCGTCCACCCGGGCGAAGTCCACCTCGAGCGCCTCGTGCAGCTCGACGAGATCCTCGTCGACGTCGCCGACGCCAAGATCGGACCGGGCGAAGGCGTGCGCCGCATCGAGGCCGCCATCG
>JBGSIX010000025.1:0-1590 GCA_041742315.1 Phycisphaerales bacterium
ATCGGATGTGGAATGTCATCGCCCAGGAATCGGGCCGGAGCCGCGCCGAGGTGGACCTGAGGCGCATGGAGGTCCGCGAGCAGGTCGACGCGATGGCGGGCTTCGTCCGCCAGCGGCGCGCCGAGCAGGAACTCCGCGCCCTGGCGCAGAGCCTCGGCATTCCACCGGATCAGCTCGCGTCCCGTCTCGACCAGCTCGATCGGCCCGACCTGCGATCGCCCGAAGAGCTCTTGCGTCACGTGCTCGCCGAGGAGATCACCGTCGAGGCCGAGCGCCGGATCGAGAAAAACGCCGACATCCGCATCGCCGAGGAATCGTCACCCCGCGTGATCGTCCCCGAGGTGAGCGACGAGGTCGGCTTCCGCCTGCGCCGGCTCGCGCGCCAGACCGATCCCGACGACGAAACGATCCCATACCTCCCGGGCCTGGTCGTCGTCGATTCGGGCGAGCGCGAGTACCCGATCACCGAGATGGACGTCGAGATCGACAGGTCGATCCTGCCCAAGCCGATCGCGGGCGAGGGAACGCAAACGGTTCACGTCACGGGCATCGCCTCGCACATCCTCGGTTCCGTGCGCCGAAGGGTGTACCTCGAAGACGCCAAGGCCCGTCAGGACGAGCTGCAATCTTCCGAGTCGCTCGCGGACCGATCGATGCTCGCCACACCCGGCGGATCCGTCGATCGCGGGCGATACTTCGCGGGCGACATGGTCGGAAGCCGGGGCCTTGAGCGGAACCTCGAGAGCACCCTCCGAGGCCTGCGGGGCCTTCGCATCGAACGCATCGACCAGTCCGGCGCGATCGATTCCCCCATGACCTTCGGCGAGAACGTCACGCTCACGCTCGATGTCATGCTCCAGGCCCGCATCCAGGCGCTGCTCGACCCGGCGCTGGGCCTGGCCCGCGTCCAGCCCTGGCACAACAACCACGAGCGCATGGACCCCGAGGACGGCGAGAGCCCGCTTGTCATGCCCGTGGGCACGCCGCTCGACTGCGCCGCGGTCGTCATCGACGTCGACACGGGCGAGATCCTGGCGATGGTCTCAACACCCACCGGCGATCAGTTGCCCACCGACCCCGACGAGCGCGAGGAGTACATCGCCACCCGCCGCCCCTGGGCCAACCGCGCCGTCTCCATGCCGCTCCCGCCCGGTTCGATCGCCAAGGCGCTCGTCCTCTGCGGCGCGCACAAAGCGGGCGTGGTCGGGCTCGACGAGCACATCTCCTGCACGGGCCACTTCTACCCGCACGAGCCCGAGATGCTCCGCTGCTGGATCTACAAGCAGTTCGGCACGACGCACGACGTCCAGTTCGGGCACCCGCCGGGCGGCTCCGAGGCGATCAAGGGCTCCTGCAACATCTTCTTCTACACGCTGGGCCAGCGCCTGGGCCCCAAGGGCATCGTCGAGTTCTACCGCTCCCTCGGCGTGGGCGAGGATCTCGATCTCCCACTCGACAACACGCTCGCGGGCTGGCTCGGCTTCGGGAACAACCCCGATTCCGTGAGCGAAAGCGAGGCGATCCTCATGGGCATCGGGCAGGGCCCGGTCGCCTGGACGCCCGTGCACGCCGCCGACGCGTTCGCCACGC
>JBGSIX010000026.1:0-6923 GCA_041742315.1 Phycisphaerales bacterium
AGGCAAGCCCGAGGCGGAGCGTCGCGGCGTCCCAAGAGGGGCGATCGGGTCCGAGCTTGGTATAACGGCCCAGCCACTGCGCGGCGTCGTCCCAGTCCTCGGCGGCGAAGGCCATGTCGCCCAGGGCCAGAAGCCCGGGGAGGAATCGCTCATCGGTCTGCGAAGAAGCGAAAAGCGGCGCGAGTGTGCGGCGTGCGGCTTCGGAGTCCCCCTGCTGCTTCTGCGAAAGACCCAGGCGGTAGCGCACGGTGGGAGCGTGCTCGTGATCCTTCGGGAGCGCCGTGAGCAATGCTTCGAAGGCACGCGCGGCTTCGGCGAACTCCTGCCGCTGGTACGCGGCCTCGGCGGCGAGGAACGCGGCATCGGTCGCGGCGTCGCCCGTCAGGTCGTCCGAGGCTTCCTGCGAGAGTTGCTGGGCGAGTTCGAGATCCCCCGCCTGCTGGGCGATGGAAGCCGCCGCGAGGAGTGCTTCGCCCGCCAGTGGCTCGCCCTCGGTTTCTTGCGCGAGCTGACGAAGTGTCTGCAAGGCTTCCTGAGGTTTGTCGGAGGCGCCAAGCGCCAGACCGAGCTGGTACATCATCTCGTGCCGAAGCGGGGACTCTGGGAAGTCCTTGAGCGCGCGGATGAGGGTGAGTGAGGCCTCGTCTTGTGCGCCCTGACCGACCTGGGCTCGGGCGAGCCAGTAGCTGGCGTCGTCGCGGATGGATTCCGGCCCCTGACTGGGCACACGGCGCAAGAGCTGTTGAGCGCGAGCATGATCACCCTGCACAACGGCGAGTCGGCCCCTTTCGAGGTCCGCGCGGAATCGGTCGTCGCTCTGCAGGCCTTGATCCTGGATGGACCCGAGCTCACGCAAGGCTTCGTCATAGCGTTCGAGATCGATCAACACCTGCGCGAGTCCGAGCTGGGCCTCGAAGGCCTGCGGACCCTCGGCGCGGGACTTGGCGTTCTGGTACGCGCTGCGGGCGGCTTCGAGGTCGCCCTTCTGCTGGAGGGTGCGGGCGAGCATGAGCCGAGCCGAGTCGGCGATGGGCGAGGTGCCGCTCTCGAGACGGGCGAAGAGCCCGATGGCTTCGCGCGGGTGATCCTGCGCGACTTCGGCGAGCGCTGCGAAGTAGGTCGCACGTTCTGAGGATGAGCCTGTGAGCGATGGGGCGTTCTCCTCGTAGGCGGCGACGGCGCTGGCGTAGTCCTTGTCCCGGTAGAACGCCTCGACCAGCAGCGCCGAGGCCTGGGGCGCCAGCGCGTGGCTTTCGTGCCGACGGAGCACACGCGTGAGCACGCGGGCGGCGTCGCCAGGTTGGTCCAGAGCAAGCATGGCGCGTGCAGACAGAAGCCCGGACTCGACGACGTACGCGAAGCGGTCATTGGTCAGCAGCGGCTCAAAGGCTTCGACGGTTTCCCGGTGGCGCCCGAGTCTGCTTTGTGCAACGCCCAAGCCGTAGCGCGCCTGGTCGGCGAGTTCGTGGTCGGGATACTCTTCCAGGAACTTCTGATACTCCTGTGCGGCGAGGTCATCGAGGCCCCTTGCGAGCATGCCCGAGGCGGCGTTGTAGGTGTCGGCGGCCCGGACGGACTCCTGCGCGGGCGCGCTGCCCGAGAGGATCAGAGCGATGGCGATGGCAATCTGTCGTGCGTGGATCATGGAAGGCTCCCGGGCCACTCGATGCGCCTGCTGCGTGTGCCCGTCGCCTGACACGCAAGAAGTCGCGAAAGAGTCGTTGGGCCTGACGCGATGCGCATTGCGGGCGTTTCGAAGAATACTCAATATTTCTACAATTCTGAAGTTGTACGTGGGCGCACGCAAACGCCGGCCTATGGGGCCGGGCTTGCGTGCGTGGGGTGTCGCCCCGCGAGGCCTTCCCACCGGGCCCACCGGGGCCACCGCGGGGCGACGGCCTCAAGATACACCCACGGGCGGGCGTGCTGGGTGGGTGCGTGGAAAGTGGCGCTCAAACCACTCAGAATCCGCCGACTCGCCCCCGGTGCTGGGGCGGCAAGAGCAGAGTTTGCGCCTGATCGCGGGCCCGAACCGAACAGCTTCCTTGCGAATGAGCACGAGGCACGAGTACCCCGGATGGCCCGGAGCTCGCGCCTCGCAACTCACACCTCGATCCCCGTTCAGCGCCGACGCTTTGCGGCGCCCACGCCCGCCAGCGCGATGAGTGCAAGCGACGCCGGTGCGGGGACGGGTCGGACGTTCACGCCGTCGATGCCCAAGTAGGCGGCACTGCCCGGGCCGGCCCACCGGGACTGGAAGGCGAGCTCGAAGCTCGCGGCGGGCG
Organism: Phycisphaerales bacterium; assembly: GCA_041742315.1. Lineage (GTDB taxonomy): Bacteria > Planctomycetota > Phycisphaerae > Phycisphaerales > UBA1924. The sequence continues at coordinate 2,286 of JBGSIX010000026.1, forward strand.
CGACGAAGTCGAGCGTGCCGAAACTCCAACTGATGTCGTCGGCAGCGAGCGCGGGCTTGGTGAGTGTGACGGAATCTCCGATGGCCGAGCCGTCGGCGAAGAATCGCCAGAACCCGTCGGCGCCGGTCCAGCCTGTTGTGGGATTCTGGAAGCCGAGGTTGGTGGTGTAGAACTCGAGTGTGTAGATCTGTCCAGGAACGAAGCCGGTGACGATCTGTGCGATGCCCTCGTTGACGCCGAAGTCGTTGGCGCCGCCGCGGACGAAGGTGCCGCCGTTGGGAGAGAGGACCCACGGGTTGCCGGTGGAGTTGAAGGGCCCGGCGTCGTCGCAGGTGTCGGCGGTGTCGGTCCAGGCGTACCAGTCGGTGGGCGCGGCGCTTGTGGCGACGGGGCCCGTGAGGTCCGGGTTGGTGATGGTCTGTGCGTGCATGCGTGCGGTGAGGCCTGCCGCGAGTGCGGCGACGGCGCTGAGCGTTGCGTTCATCTCTGATTCCCCTGCGATGCGTGTGCGAAGTCCGATGCCGACCGCGTGGCCGGTCATGGAGCTATCCGCAGGAGAACGCATGGGCACGACACGATTGGGGAAAGAGGCACTGGGCATTAGGCATGAGGCACTCGGGATGAGGGAGAGGATATTGCCTTCTTCCTTCTTTCTAATGCCTAATTCCTTCTTCCTCAGCACTCGATGACGCGGACACTGACGTTGAGGGCCAGGCCGCCCTCGGCGGTCTCTTTGTACTTGGTCGCCATGTCCTGGGCGGTCTCCCACATCGTCTTGATGCAGTCGTCGAGCGACACCCTCGCCTCGCTCGGGTCGCAGCAGATGGCGATGTTGGCCGCGGTGATCGCCTTGTTGGCGCCCATGGTGTTGCGCTCGATACACGGAATCTGCACGAGCCCGCCCGCGGGGTCGCAGGTCAGGCCCAGGTGGTGCTCCATCGCGATCTCGGCGGCCATCAGGCACTGGGCGACGTTCCCGCCCAGGCAGTGCGCCAGGCCCGCTGCCGCCATCGCGCTTGAGACCCCGATCTCCGCCTGGCAGCCGCCCATCGCGGCGGAGATGGTGGCCCCTTTCTTAAAGAGGCTCCCGATCTCGGCGGCGGTGAGGAGGAAATCGACGATGCCGGCTTCGGTGGACTGCTCGTAGAAGCACCAGTAGTACATCAGGACCGCCGGGATGACACCCGCCGCGCCGTTGGTTGGCGCGGTGACGACGCGGCCGAAGCAGGCGTTCTCCTCGTTGACAGCCAGCGCGAACGTGCTGACCCAGCGGTTGATCTTCGTGAAGTCGCTTGTGCTCTTGGCGATACTGGCGAGCCACTGGTCGATGTTCGCCTCACGCGAACCCGGGACGCCGCCCAGGATCTGGCGGTTCATGCGTCCGGCGCGCCGCACGACGTCGAGCCCGCCCGGGAGGATGCCGTCGGTGTGGCAGCCCCGGTAGATGCTCTCGAGCATGGTGCGCCAGAGCCTGAGCACACCAGACCGGGTCTCTTCGGGCGTCTGCCACGCCTTCTCGTTTTCCATGACAAGCTCTGGAATAGTCCAGCCGTTCTGAGCACAGATCGTGACGATCTCGCTCGCCTTGGTGATGGCGTACGGCAGACAGACGGCCCGGTGATCGCTCGGGACGTACTGCTCCTGGACGATGAACCCGCCGCCCACGGAGAAGTAGGTTTCCTCGTGCGTCGTGCCGTCGGCGAAGGTCGCGGTGAAGCGGATGCCGTTGGTGTGGAAGGGCAATCGCTCGTCCATGTGGTAGACGAGGTCATCGGCGAGCGTGAAGGGGATATCGCGTTCGCCTGCGAGGCGGATGGAACCCGAGGCCGCGATCGCTTTGGCGCGCGCTTCGACATTGCTCGTGTCGCAGGTGCGGTAGTCCTCGCCCGCCAGCGCGAGGATGACGGCAACCCCCGTGCCGTGACCCCGCCCGGTCTTGGCGAGCGAGCCAAAGAGGTCGGTCCGGATGCGGGTCGTCGTCTCAAGCTTCCCGAGTTCGCGGAGCTTGTCCAAAAACTTCTGGGCGGCCCTCCAGGGCCCGAGTGTGTGCGAGCTGGAAGGGCCCACGCCCACCTTAAAGATGTCGAAGACGCTGATGGGTTCCATGGTGGTCGATGGTAGGAAGCAGAAACCGGGAGCCGATTTTACGCTCTCGGATAGATCGCCCCGAGCGCCGAGGCGATATCGGGGTATTGGAACTCGAAGCCCTCTTCGCGGAGGCGCCTTGAGACGCAATACCGGCCAAAGAGCGCGAGCTCCGGGTCTGTGCGCAGGATGAGCGGTGCGGCGATGCGGACCATCCAGCCCATCGCGGGCAGCCCCACGGGCATCCCCACGGCTCGGCGGAGCGTGCGCATGAACTCGGCGTTGGACACGGGACTGGGCGCGGTCGCGACGTAGACGCCCCGCATGGAATCGTCGTCGATCGCCCGAAGGAAGAGGCGGTCCATGTCGTGCTCGTGGATCCAACTCATGCCCTGCTTTCCCGAGCCGGACTTCCCGCCCAGGCCCAGGCGCGCGATGAGCGAGAGCTTGGGCATCGCGCCGCCCCGCTTGCCCAGGACGAAGCTCGTGCGGAGCGCGACACCACGCATGGAGTCGGGTCTGGCTTCCTCGAATGCCCGCTCCCAAGCTCGGCCCACCTCGGGCGCGAGGCCGAACCCCGTGGCGGAATTTTCGTCGCAGATGACGGCGGGTGGATCGCCGTAGATATGCGCGGTGGACATCTGCACCCAGACGGCGGGCGGGTTCTTCGAGCCCCGGAGCGCCTCGCCCAGCACGCGCGTCGACTCCACGCGTGAGCGCAAGATCTCGTCGCAGTGATCGGACGTTTTGATGCAGTCGACCGTGCGCCCCGCGAGGTTCACGATCGCGCGGGCGCCCTCGAGGCACTGGGCCCAGTCGCCCACGGTGCGGGCGTCCCAAGTGAGGTGCCGAGCTCCCGCAAGATCGGCGGGTTTCGATCGCGAGAGGATGACGACTTGGGTGCCGCGTTTGAGGAGTGCACGCGCGAGGCTTTGCCCGAGAAACCCGGAGCCGCCCGCGATGACGACGTGGCCTTCGGGGTTCGATTCAGGCACCGTGCTTCCCCCCGCTCGCGCCGGGAAGCCTGCAGGCCTTGGAGATCCGGTGCCGGTTGTCGGCGAACTTGCGGTACGCCCGGTCGAAGATCCATCGCAGCCCCGGGATCACCGAGAGCACGTACACAGGCAGGAGCCACCACACGCGCCGCATGACGAAGCGGTAGACGTCGGCGCCGCGGATGGTTGAGCCGTCCTCGAAGAGTAGGAACATGTCGGTCATGAGCTCTGCCATCGGCAGTTCTGGCTTCTGGCGCACCTCGGGACTCTGGAGTGGCATCACTCCGATGCCGCGTCTTTGGAGCACGGGTTTCCACCTAGGCACCCACCCCCGGCAGAAGCCGCAGGTATCGTCGTAGAGGATGTGACCGATCGTCCGGCTCACGATTTTCCTATCGGTCGAGCAACGCACGATTGTAGACATGGACCTGCGATCCCTCGGCGAGAAAGACCGAAGACGGCGTCCGGAGCACGTCCGCGAACTCGCGCCCGTAGAGCGCCGCCAGATCGCCCGACAGTTCGTGGCGCTGGGTATTCCAGACCCGCCAGCGCGGGTGTTCGACGCGGTACTCGCCCGTCCTGCCGCTGCGCGTACGCGTGTAGCCCCAGTAGTGCTCGGTGATGAACTCTTCGAGACTCCCCGAGCGGGACTCCGTCGGCTCCCCGCGAACCGTCACGCCCAGCCCGCACGCCTCGCCCCGAAACCGCCAGCCGTAGCTCACGCGGCGCTCATCGCCTTCCTGCGTGATCCGGTGGTGCATGGGCAGAGCGAGGTAGTTCTCGCCGTAGATGGCCCGGGCGACCCACGCGACGGCTCGCCTTGGCACGATCTCCTTGACGAACACGACCGCCCGACGCCAGTCCCCCTCGGGCGACCTGCGGCGGACATAGAACCGCAGGTTCAGCTCCTCGAACGTCCGGTGCCCGGGGACGGGTGTGCCCAGCACGCGCGTGCCCATGAACATAAACCCGACCAGGCTCACAAACGTCCGCCCCTCGAAGTCGTCCAACTCCGTGCCCGCGGGGACCATCGGGCGCAGGAGAGCCGGGTCCACGTCGGCGCTGAGCATGACGAGGTCACGCCAGTGGGCGGTCAGGAATGGCTTACCGACATGGAGCATCGCCCATTCTACGGTTTGCACCCAGGTGAGCGATCAGATGCAGCCTGGCGGTTCTACTCGATCCCATCAACCCTTCAGCGGATGCTTCCCCTTCGCCTCTCTCGCCTCGTTGAGCGCGGCCAGCGCCCTGGGCTCCTTGGCGATCATCTTGATAAGCTGGCTCCGCGTGCAATTCAGCCGAAGAGCCGAGCGTTTCAGGTCGAGCGAGGCGTTCCAGATCACGTCGAGGGCATCGGCGAGCATCGCGGGGTAGTCCCGGTGGTCGTGGTTGCAGGCGATTATCCCGCCCTGCACGCGGGAACGCCACATCGCCGAGCCGATCTCACCGAGCGGCACCGGCGCGCGTGCGCAGATCGCAAGCTCGGTGCGGAGCCTGCGGAGCGCGACGCGTTTGTTCTCCTGGGCGCTCCGGCGTTCGCCCGCGTGGGCCTCCAGGC
>JBGSIX010000027.1:0-10655 GCA_041742315.1 Phycisphaerales bacterium
AGGCGTTGCCGCCCACGACGCGGAGCTCGGCACCGCCCGCGCCGAGGCTCGCGCCCATGGGCCGATATGGCACGGGTACGACCGACGTCTGCGTGAGCGATGCGAGGTCGAGCACGCCGATGGTCGAGTCGCCCCAGTTCAGGACGAACGCTCGGTTGCTGGCGGGGAGGGCGACCATGTCGAAGGGGCTATCACCTGTGAGGATTGAGCCGGCGAGGCCCGCGAAGCCGCCCACGAAGTTGAAGACAAAGACCTGGTCGCCGTCGCGGTCGGCCAGGAGGATGCGCGTGCCCTCTGGGTTCCATGCGACGCGCGTCGGGAACTGACCCGCGGTGATGGACTGCGTCACGGCCATCGTGGCGGTATCGACGATGATGAGCTGGTCCGTGAAGGAACTGGCGACGGCGAGGTAGGCGCCATCGGGCGAGAGCGCGATCTGCGAGTTCTGGGAGTAGCTGTAGCCCACGCTGCCCAGGTTGCCTGTATTGGTCAGCCCGCCGATGAACGAGGCGGTGTTCAGATCGAGCTTGCGGATGCCGTCGCCGCTGGCGACCTGTGCGAGGTAGGCGAAGTTGCTGTCGGGCGAGATCTCGACCTGTGCGAGGCGCGTCGCGGAGGGGACGGCGGTGGTGGTGCCCGATGCCATGTCCACGATGCTGACGGTGAACCCGTCGAGGTTCACGGCGACGGCTTTGGCGCCATCTGGCGAGATTGCGACTTCGCCCGCGCGCTCGTCGAGCGGGGCGGTGGCCAGGAGGGAGCCGCTGGCGGTGTCGAAGATCGAGAGGTTGTCGCTGAAGATGTTGCTCGAGACGGCGCGGCTGCCGTCGGCGCTGACGGCGGCGTGGCGTGAGATGTCGCCTTCGGGCTCGGGGCCCGTGCGGCCGTAGGAGAGGAGGGCGGGCGTCGCGTCCGATTCGATCACGACGAGATCGTCGCCGAAGGTGGTCGAGACCATCGCGGCCTGGTCGCTCGTGGGGCTCACGGCGCCGAAGGCTGCGGAGACGCGATCGTTGGCGCGGGCGAGGACGGCTCCGGAGGCAAAGTCGATCACGGCGCCACTGAAACCCATGCCGACGGCTCGCGTGCGTGAGGCGTTGGCGACGACGTCGTTCAGGTTGGCGGTGTTGAGCGCGGCGCTGAACGTGTCGGTCGTCAGGTTGAGCTGGCGGGCGGCGTTCTGGAAGGCGATGACCGCGCGTGCGCCGTCGGTGTTGAGGGCGACGGGCCCGTTGCAGCGCGTCGGGCCGGTGATGGTTCGGTTGATCGTGCGCGTGCCCGCGTCGATGACGGTCAGGATGCCCGGGTCGATCGCGTGCCCGAGCAGGATGGTTGAGCCGTTGCCCGAGAGATCGATGCCCGCGGGGTCGGTCGCGGTGAGCGCGAGGTCGGAGCGTGCGCCCGTCGTGACGTCGATGAAGGCGAGCACGTCGTCGAATCGCCCCGGAAAGGCGATGGTCGTGGCATCGACGAAGATCAGGGGTGTGGTGTAGCGGAAATCGACGGCGCCGGACTCGGGGCTGAACGAAAGCGTCTGGGTGAAGCCCGGGGTGGCGATCGTGCGGACGACGGCGTTCGTGCCGAGGTCGATGACGTGGAAGGTCGAATCCACGCCGCAGCCGATGACCGCGAGCGAGCCGTCGGGGGTGATGTTCACGGTGCCCGGCCCGTCGCCCACGGCGACGAAGGTCTCTGCGCCCGTGGAGAGGTTCACGATGGTGGCGGTGTCGTCGGCGTAGTTGGCGACAACCGCGCGGGTGCCGTCGGGGGTGATCTTGAATGACATGCCGAAGGAGGTCAGGGGGATGGAGTCCGTGGGGGTCTGGGTCGCGGCGTTGAAGATCGTGATGTTCTGGCTCGCGCGGCTGAGGATGTAGATCTTCGAGCCGTCGGGCGAGTAAGCGATGTCCGAGCCCATGTCGGCCTCGGGATCGTCGCCGATCTCGAAGAGGGCGGGCGGATCGAAGGGGACGCCCGCGACATTCGGGAAACTGCGATCGATGGGGTTGAACGTGACGCGCGCGGTTGCGGGCGCGATCACCTCGATGAGTGCGGCATCCGCGTTCGGGGAATCGAGCTCGCCCACGAGCGTCACGATCGCATCGGAGGAATCCACGGAAACCAGGTGTGAAAGATCGTCCGGCACGCTCTGTGAGAACGAAGCCCCGGCGGCAGCAAGGCCTGCGGAAACGAACAGCGTGCGTGCGGATGCTTTCATGACTCACCTCCCGTTGAGCGCGGGCAGAGCGCCCGGCGGGTTGAGTCTAAGAGAACAAGCCCCGCCCGCCAAGACTGATTTGACCGACGGGCGGGGCTTTGCGCTTTGTTTTGGAACTCTTCGGCCTACCAGCAGCCCGCGTTGTAGTTGGCGATCCAGGCGGTGAAGTCGGCTGGCGTGCATGCGCCGTCGTTGTTCTGGTCGCATGCGGCGTTGGCTTCGTTGAAGGAAGCGATCCACGCGTTGAAATCCGCCGGCGTGAGCAGGCCGTCGAGGTTGGTGTCCGCTTCGCAGAAGCGATCACCGATGCCCAGGTGCGTGGTGAGGAAGCGCATCGCTGCGAAGTCGACGCCCCGGCCGAGCGAGCCGTGGCCCGCTTCTGGGGCGATGACAAACTCGTGGACGACGCCCATCTGGGCGCAGGTGTCGGCGAGCCTCTGGCTCTGGTTCGTGGGCACGCTCGTGTCCTGGGCGCCGTGCCCGATGAAGATGGGCGGGTCTTGCGGATCGACCGAGACGATGGGCGAGGCCGAGAGGGTGAGCGGGATGAGCTCGTCGTAGGGCGGGACCGGGTTGCCGAGGTGCGCGCGGATGTCGCCGATGCCCTGGCCCGGTTGGTCCCAACCGACGAGCTTTGATTCGGGCGACGTCGGCGCATCGTGCTCGATGCCGCTGCCGGGCGGGTCGGTGACATCGAGATCCATGCGCATGAGGTCCGCCGGCCCGAAGTAGTCGACCGCCACGCGGATCGCGCTGCTTGTGCCGGCGTGATCTCCGACGTTGCCTTCGAGAAAGGCGTTGCCCGAGGTCAAGCCCAAGGCCGCCGAGAGATGCCCGCCAGCGGAGGTGCCCCACGACGCGAAGCGGTCTGGGTCAAGGTTGTACGCCCCGGCGTTAGCGCGCACGAACCGCACGGCGGCCTTTACATCGTGGATCTGCGCGGGCCAGATCACGGGCTCGCCGCCGAAGAGAGAGGCTTGTGAGGTGAGCCGATACTCCACGCTCGCCACCGCGACGCCCATTGCGCCGAGCGGCCTCACAAACGCGGGCGAGGCGTTGGAGCCGCCCGACCAGCCGCCGCCGTGGATCCAGAAGACCACCGGGTAGGGCCCGGGCTCGTTCTCGGGGATGTAGAGGTCGAGTGAGAGGTCGCGCCCGCCGACGGTGGCGTAGACGACATCATCGTGCGTGGGTAATGGCTGCGCACTTGCAGCGAATGAGAATGCGAATGCCATCGCGCCCAGCGGGCGTGTATACCGGATCTTCATGCGTGTGACTCCCTCCCCCGTGGGTGCAACGGGGTTGGGCCTGGCGCATTGCCTGCGAATCAAAAATCGCAGCCCTTGTTCGGTTGGCGATCCAGACCGTGAAATCGTGTGTGTACAGTATGTGTCAAGATTCTGATCACAGCCAGGGTCGCGCGATTGGCACACGCGCCCTTTGCTCTCCAAAGCAGTGAAGAACGCCACCCACGAGCCGAGACCCCAGGTGGCCCATCCTCCCAGATCGGGCCAACCCGGGCAACAACATAATGAGCGCCTCGGCGCTATCATCCCGCCCCGGCCAAGCAGGCCCCGGGCCAGACTGACCAAACCCCGAAACACGGGCTGATCGAAAGGACTCTCCCTTGGCAAACAGGCACTTCGACATCGTCGTCATCGGTGGCGGACCCGCGGGCTACGTCGGCGCGATCCGCGCGGCCCAGCTCGGCTACAAGGTCGCCTGCGTCGAACGCGCCAAGCTCGGGGGCGTCTGTCTCAACTGGGGCTGCATCCCATCCAAGGCCCTCCTCACCAACGCCGAGCTCATGGAGAAGCTCACCCACCGCGACTTCTTCGGCCTCAAGATCACGGGCGACATCGGGTTCGAGTGGGACAAGGTCATCGGGCGCTCCCGCGACGTCGCCTCCAAGCTCAACCAGGGCATCCACTTCCTCTTCAAGAAGAACAAGATCGAGCACATCGAGGGCAACGCCAAGATCATCTCAGGGCGCACCGCGGGCAAGAAGTGCACCATCGAGATCCAGGAGTGCGAGGTCCAGGAAGAGCTGACCACCGCCCCCGCCAAGCCCGGCAAGACCCGCGAAACAATCACCTGCGACAACATCATCGTCGCCACCGGCTCCATCGCCCGCGAGCTCCCCGGCGCCCCCTTCGACCACGACCGCATCTGGGGCGCCCGCGAGGCCATGTTCAACAAGGAGCACCCCAAGAAGCTCATCGTCGTCGGCTCCGGCGCCATCGGCATGGAGTTCGGCTACTTCTACAACGCCTTCGGCACCGAGGTCACCGTCATCGAGATGCTCGACCGCATCCTCCCCGTCGAGGACCACGAAGTCTCCGCCGCGATGGAGAAGCACTACAAGAAAAAGAAGGGCTTCACCATCAAGACCTCGACCATCACCACCAAGGTCGAGAAGTCCAAGACCGGCGTGAAGGTGACCGTCGCCCCCTTCAAGGACGGCAAGGCCGACGAATCCAAGGCCGAAACCCTCGAAGCCGACCGCGTCCTCGTCGCCATCGGCGTCAGGGGCCGCTACGACGGCCTCTTCGACGACAAGTTCAAGCTCGAAACCGTCAAGGACCACATCAAGACGGACTACATCCCCAACAACGCGCAGGGCGATGCGCACTACGACTACAAGACCAACATCGAGGGCATCTACGCCGTCGGCGACGTCATCGGCCCCCCCTGGCTCGCGCACGTCGCCTCAGAGGAAGCGATCATCTGCGTCGAGCGCCTCGCCTGGAAGGCCGGCAAGCTCAAGCACGAGCCGCACCCGATCGACTACACCGTCATCCCGGGCTGCACCTACTGCCAGCCCCAGGTCGCCAGCGTCGGCTTCACCGAGCAGGCCCTCATCGCCAAGGGGCTCAAGAAGGGCGAGGACTACGAGGTCGGCAAGTACAACTTCCAGGCCCACGGCAAGGCCATCGCCGCCGCCCACCAGGAAGGATTCACAAAGATCATCCGAGGCCTGCCCCACGGCGAGATCCTGGGCGCCCACATCATGGGCGACCAGGCCACCGAGCTCATCGGCGAACTCACCCTGGCCCGCAGGCTCGAGGCCACAAGCGAGGACCTGATCGCGACGATCCACGCCCACCCGACCATGCACGAGGCCGTCCACGAGGCGGCCCTGGCGAGTGAGGGGAAGCTGATTCACGGGTAGGCGACCTATTCGCCGGATTTTGTGCGAAGAAGCCCCTTTTCCATAAACAGGTCTTGTATGTAGTCATAAAATCCATCTACCGGACTTGCGTCACATAGTTTTGAAAGCTGCTCCCCAACCGAAGTAAAAACTACAAACCCGAGAAACATGTGGTGCTTGTCATTACGGACAGGCAGCACAACATCTATCGTGCGCCCATCATATTCTAGTTTTAACTCTTTATGGTTTGTGTGATAAGAGAACCCCTCAATCGGATCAAACCGAATTAGCCCGTAACTTTCAAGGTTTGCAAGGCACTCAAAATTTATCCTATTGTCACGATACACCGAGTTGCGGTAGTCGTAAACGAGAAGTCTTGTAGAGTCCACCCGCCAACCATAGCGACACAGTGTCAAAAACTGGATCGCATCTCCGGCATCCATATCCGCAAGTGTGTTGGTTGCTTTTCTTGAAAAGGAACCCGGCGCATTTGCTTCGCCAGCCAACAACTTGCCCCACAATTCCTGCATTTCCGTTTCGGACACTATCCTCGACTTATCGAAGAAGTTGGCCACCCAATCGTCTGATACTTGCGATGGGTCTGCGTCTTCGTCCAGGTATTTGATTGCAAGCGCAGTAATTGATTCGATATTTTCTTGCTTCTTTGCTTCCTCTTCGAGCCATCGCTGCGCCGCCCTCTGATGCAATTCTGTAATCTCGATTTCACCGCCTGCCCGGATCAGGCCGGCTTTTCGTTCAGCCTTGGCAACGCGAACGGCTTGCCACGGTTTGCAGATGCCGCCGACGGCATCCGACACCTTCTCTATGAGCGCAGTGGCGGGTTTTGAGATATCACCCAGGTTCACCAGTGAGTTGTCGCCCACGAGATTACTCCGCATTGGGATAGCGTTGCCATCATACATTAAGAGCCGGACTCCAACCACGACAGCACCCTCTCCCCCGCCGACTTCTCCGCCTGGATCGCCAACTACAACGCCGGCTGCTGAAATCCCCCCATCCCCCGAGGGATCGCTGGACATCTCCCCCACGCGTAGTAGTCTGGGTGCGGGGGCAGCCAGGGGAGAACGTCCGATCATGCCAAAGCCATCCCTCCGCGCACTCGCTCTCTCGCTCCTGGCCGGCGCCGCCCCCGCCCAGCCCATCGACCGCCTCGGCGCCATCGGCGACTCCCTCACCGACGAGTACGCCGAGCAGAACTACGGCACTTACTCCATGAGCTGGTCCGAGATCCTCGTCACCCATCGCGGCATCGACATGGGACCCACCGCCTCGGCCGCCGGCGTCGGGAACTGGGGCGAGCCGCGGCGCACGGGCTACGAGGACAACTGGGCCCGCTTCGGGCACACCACGGACGACGCCCTCGCCACGGGCCAGCACACCGGCGCCGCCGATGGCATCGTGAGCCGCGACGTCTCCCACCTCGTCGTCTTCCTGGGCGGCAACGACCTCTCCCCGGCCCACGGCCCCTACGCCGACGTCTACAACGACAACTGGTCACAGGGACAGATCGACGCCTACATCGCCCAGCAGCTCGCCAATGCCGAGACGATTCTCGACACGGTCACGGGCCTCGGGGCCAAGGTGCTCGTCGTCAACCTCTTCGACTTCGGCGCGATGGTCTCCGTGGAGGGCAACTTCCCCGACGCCATCGGGCGCGAACGGGCGGCGGCCATCTACGAGGCCTTCGGCGATGGCCTCGTGAGCCTCGCGCACGACAGAGGCCTCCCCGCGCTCGACATGCTCTCACTGAACCGCGCGATCTTCGGCACGCACACCCAGAACTTCAACAACCTCCCCGTCGCGGGCGTCAACATCAGGCTCAACGTCAAGGGCGCCGCCGACCGACCCGACCGCGCCTTCGTGGACGACGGCACACACCCCAAGAGCACGATCCAGGCGATCTGGTGCAACGCCATCATCACCGCGCTCAACGACGCCTACGACACAGGCATCACGCCGCTTTCCGAAACCGAGATCCTCGCCCTCGTCGGCCTCGCACCCGACGGCCCCGATGAACTCGACGCCCGCCTGGGCGATCTCTCGAACTACGTCCTGCTCCCGCCCGCCGCGGAGTGCCCGCCCGACACGAACAACGACGGCACACTCTCCCCCGCCGACTTCACCGCGTGGATCGCCGCCTTCAACGCCTCCGCCCCCGAGTGCGACCAGAACGGCGACGGCTCCTGCTCGCCCGCCGACTTCTCCGCCTGGATCGCCAACTTCAACGCCGGATGCTGAGCGTTCTCAGAGAATCGCCTTGCACTCGCCCTCGCTTCAGCACTACTTTGGGCGTGGTCGGTACGCAGGAGCCGTGTTTGACCATGAGGAGTCCGCCATGATGTCCCGCCCGTTTGCCAAGTGTGTGGCCGCTGCCCTGTGCCTCTCCGCCGGGGGCGCGTTCGCCTCAGACAAGGTCGTTGCCTCGGTCTCGCTCGGCACGGTCGTTGTGCCAACTTCTGCGGGTGCGGTGACGATGCCGATGTTCGTCGGCGTGGCCGAGCCCGTGACGGGCATCGGACTCTCGGGAAGATTCGTCGTGCAATCGGGCGACTTCAAGGACGGGCTCGGGCCGTGGTCGCTGGATGCCCGAGTGCGCGCGACCCCGCCCGTCGGAGGACCGCCGCTCGTCTGGCACCCAATCGGAGGAGACGTCACGATCGCCGACTACCCGCTGCAGGACAGCGCGTCGGGCCTCGCATCGGTTGCGGGCGACGGCACGTGGACCGTCGCGTTCGAGAGCGCCGAACCGCGATCAAACTGGACCTACCGCATCGAAGACGCAACGCTCTACCTGCTCGCCGACGCGCCGGACGTCACCAAAAACTACAGCCCAACCCCCGACGCAGGCAGCACCTGGAGCCGGCCCTATTACATCGATGGCGTCTCGGGACTCGGGCCCGTCGCGTTCCACGCCTACGAGTTCACCGTCACCGAATCCGGCCTCTACGACCTGACGAGCGTGCTCTCAACAGGAACCGATCAGTTCACCTTCCTCTACCAAGATGGCTTCAACCCAGCTCAGCCCCTGGCCAACCTGCTCGACTACGGCCTCGGCAACGGCAGCTCGCCCTTCGGCGTGCCGCGCGGCACATCGCACATCTCCGCACTCCTCTTGGCGGGCCACACCTACACCTGGGTTACCAGCCAGTGGTCCGCTGGAAGCCCGATCGCAGAATCGGCGAACACGATCGTCGGCCCCGGCATCGTCTCCGAAACCGGCGCCTGCCCCGCCGACACGAACAGCGACGGCAACCTCACGCCCGCGGACTTTACCGCCTGGATCGCCGCCTTCAACGCGTTGGCTCCTGAGTGCGACCAGAACGGGGACACACTCTGCACGCCCGCCGACTTCACGGCCTGGATCGCCAACTTCAACGCGGGGTGCTGAGCATTGCGGACACCGGAGTTTGCTGTGCAAACGGCCTTCTTCGGTCGGTGGCACGGAGAAAGCTTGCCCAGATTGACCCGATAAGCCCGAGTTTTCGCCGGTCTCTTCGCCCAGGGGGCAAACCGGCTTAGACTTTCTTCGTGCCGTGCAATCCATCCGGGACCCCGTCGTTATCCGGACAGATTCTCGACCGACATCGCGGAGACTGGGCCGATGCGCACGAAAGACAGTGGTCGTTGTTTCGTTCGGACACTCATCGTCACCTCGGTTCTGGCGCTCGGGGCCTCGGCCCAGGCGCAGCCCGCGATCGCCAAGCTCGACCCGGTCTTCTTCCCGCCGGAGAACCCGTTCAGCGAAGAGAAGCGCGTGCTCGGGAAGATCCTCTTCTGGGACGAGCAGCTCTCGAGCGACAACACGATGAGCTGCGGCACCTGCCACATCCCCGCGGCGGGCGGCACGGACCCGATCATCGCCGACAACCCGGGCATCGATGGCATCCAGAACACGCTCGATGACATCCGTGGCTCGTTCGGCGTGGTCAAATCCGACGCCAACGACGACTATGCGGTCGACGCGACCTTCAACCTGATGCGGCAGATCACGGGACGGTCGGCGAACTCGACCATCAACGCCGCGTTCGCCGGCGAGCTCTTCTGGGACGGCAGGGCCTCTTCCGAGTTCATCGACCCCGAGACCGGAGCCACGGCGATCGCCTTCGGCGGGGCGCTCGAAAGCCAGGTCGTCGGCCCGCCCGTGAGCGACGTCGAGATGGCGCACCAGTCCCGCGACTGGTCCCAGATCACCACCAAGCTTGCCGGTGCGCGCCCGCTTGCGCTGGCGACCGACCTGACGGCGGACCAGGCCGCAGCGATCGCGTCCTTCCCGACCTACGGCGACCTCTTCACCCGGGCCTTTGGCGACCCCGCGATCACCGCCCGGCGCATCGCGTTTGCCATCGCTACTTATGAGCGCACGCTCATCGCGGACCAGACGCCCTGGGACAGATTTATGTCCGGGAACAACAACGCGCTCACGCCCGGTCAGCTGCAGGGCTGGAACATCTTCAACAACTCTCGCTGTGATATCTGTCACACACCGCCGCTGTTCAGCGACAACATGTTCCGCAACATCGGCGTCCGCCCGGTCGAGTGGGATACGGGCCGACAGGAGGTAACGGGCTTGTTCGAGGACCGCGGCAAGTTCAAGACGCCCGGGCTCCGAAACGCGGGGCTCAAGAGGCACTTCATGCACGCGGGCACGTTCAATAGCCTCAACCTCGCGATCCGCTTCTACATCGGTGGCGCGCTCTTCGAGGACAACGTCGATCCCTTCCTGGCTGCGGTCAATCTCCCCGCTGGCGCGGTGCCTCCGCTTGAGGACTTCATCGCCAACGGCCTGACCGATCCGCGCGTCGCCAACGAGACCTTCCCGTTCGACCGCCCGACGCTGCGGATCGAGCTGCCGCCCAATCCGATGCTGATGGGCCAGGGCACCGACAACGGCTCCGGGTTCATCCCCCCGATGATCGCGCGCACGCCGCCGAATCTTGGCAACGCGGGCTTCAAGCTGGGCACGACGGGCATGCCCGAGGGCACCTCGGTTTCGCTCTATGTCTCGTCGAGTCCGCCCGTGATGGGCCTGCTCACGCCCGAGAGCGTTCAAGGGCCGTTCGCAGCGACCACGGGCTCCGGCGCCGGGCCCGCGGTGACGGCTCATCTGCCGATCAGAGATGATGGCGCCCTCGACGGGACCACGGTGTATTACCAGTGGGTGATCGATTCGACCGGCGCCAGGTCGCGCGTCGCTGCCGCAACGCTGTTCTGCGGCACGGGCGCCTGCGCGACGGTCTGCGCCGCCGACGTCAACGGCGACGGTTC
>JBGSIX010000028.1:0-6478 GCA_041742315.1 Phycisphaerales bacterium
TCGAGGTCATCGTCCCCGTCGTCCCGCCCGGCGAGCGGGGCCGTGCCACGCCCAGGCCCGAGGCTCCCGGTAGACTCGACGTCCCCGGCAGGCGGGGCGGGGAGGGCGGGCATGTCTGAGCGCAAAGAAACGACGCACGCGCCAGCGATCTCCCTGCACATCGCCGTGCTCGACGACGACACGGACTTCCTCGAATTTGTCACCACGATCCTCGAGGACAGGGGCCACCGCGTCAGCACCACCACCGAGCCCGACGAGCTCATCCGCCAGAACGAGGAGACGCTCCCCGACATCGTGCTGCTCGACATGAACATGGGTCGGCACTCGGGCCGGGATGTCCTCGCGCAGCTTCACGAGCGTTGGCCCCGGCTCTGCGTGATCGTCGTGACGGGCTATCCCTCGATGGACTCGATGCGTGAGACTTTCAAGCAGGACGCCTTCGACTACCTCGCCAAGCCCTTCTCGGCAGACCAGCTCGAGACCGCGATCCAGCAGGCGGCGCAGACGTACGGGCTCGGGCTTCGGCCTCAGGATCGGCTCCGCTCAGAGCTTGGGCGGCAGATCCGCCTGGCCCGCGCGGACCGGGGCTGGACGCTCAAGGAGCTCTCGGAATCCTCGGGCGTGAGCGTGAGCCAGCTCAGCTCCATCGAGCGGGGCACGCACCTGCCGAGCCTCGATTCGCTCGTGCTCATCGCCTCGGCGTTGCAGCACAACCCGTCTGAATGGCTCGCCTCGGCGGGGTTCTAAGCCGCATCGAGCTTGCCCAGGTTGACTCACCGCCCGCCCGGGGCTTTCGTCCCTGACGATGACCCAGGCGACCAGCGCGCCCATCCCGACCGAAACCGCTCCCTCGGCGCCCAGCCGACCCCGCGCGCTGCTCTTCTGCTCCTTCGAGCCCTCGGGCGACGACCACGCCTCGACCGTGATCGCCGAGCTCAAGAAGCGGCACCCGGACCTAAAGATCTCCGCCTGGGGCGGGCCGAAGATGGCGGCCGCCGGCGCGGAAGTTGTCGAGCAGACCGGGCGCGACGCCGTCATGGGCATGCCGGGCCTGGCCAAGATCCAGGAGCACCGGCGGATCAACGAGCGCATCGAGGCCTGGCTCGACCGCAACCCGATCGCGGCTTTCGTCGCCGTCGATTCGCCCGCCGCGAACTTCCCGATCTGCAAGCTCGCCAAGAAACGGGGGATCCGCGTGGTCCACCTCGTGGCGCCGCAGGTCTGGGCGTGGGGAAGGTGGCGGGTCAAAAAATTGCGACGACTGACGGACATGGTGCTCTGCCTGCTCCCCTTCGAGGAGAAGTGGTTCGAGGGCAAGAACGTGCCCGCCAAGTACGTCGGGCACCCGCTCTTCGACGTGCCGCTGGATCACGAGAAGCTCGAAGCCGCCGCGGCGAAGATGCCCCAGGGTTCACCCAGGATCGCGCTGCTCCCCGGCTCTCGCCCCAAGGAGCACACGCACAACTTCCCGCTCCTGCTCGAGAGCTTCAAAAGGCTCAAGGCGGATCGGCCCGAGACCGTGGGCGTCGTGGCGGCGACCACGCCCGAGGTCGCCTCGAACCTGCGCGAAACCGCGGAGAAACTCGGCGGCTGGCCCGACGGGCTGAGCATGGAGATCCGCTCGACCGACGCCGTGGTCAAGTGGTGCGACCTGGCGCTGGTAGTGAGCGGGACCGTGACGCTCCAGATCGCCCGCCAGCAGAAGCCCATGGTCATCGTGTACAAGACCGATCGCCTGTTCTACGAGCTGATCGGGCGATGGATCCTGATCGCGCCCTTCTTCACGCTGCCCAACCTGATCGCCAACCGCGCGATCGTGCCCGAACTCGTGCCTCACTTCGGCGACGCCGAGCCCATCGTGCAGGAGGCGTCTCGGCTGATCGAGGACCGGTCGCTCTCGGAGCAGCAGCGCCAGGAGCTTGGCAAGGTGGTCGAGAAGTTTGCGCACATGGACGCGTCGGTCCACGCCGCCGATGCGATCGAGCGGGTCGCGGGTTTGCGCACCACCTCGGCGTTCTAGGTTCTGTTTGACAGATCGTGATTCGTGCCACTGACCTGGTTTTCCAGGTCAGTGCGTGGGAGACACCGATCCCGAAGACGGGGTCGGTGGCACGGAAAGTCGTGCGGTCCGGATCCGTCAAACAGAACTTAGTCGTCCCCGCCGCAGCGCACGGGCGTCAGGCAGATCGCCGCGACGGTGTTGCCGATGCGTTCGTCGATTGGCACGACGCGGACGATCGGCTCGCGGATGGGCAGGGACTGATCGAGCCATTTGTGCGCGGCGATCTGGAGGTCGTGCCTGGCGGTCGGCTCGTCCTGGGCGAAGAGCACGAGCGCCGAAGCCGCGAACAAGATGGCTTTCTCCCGTGCCAGCTTGCGGATGTCGACCGCGGGGCCCCGGATCACGCCGGTGGTGTAGGCGGTGTTGGGGCAGGGCACGCCCGAGACGAACTCGTACTGGCCGCAGACCTTGAGCTCGATCCAGAGGGCGTCCTCGGCGGGGGTGCCGATCATCGCCGCGGCCCGCTCGGCGACCGGGGCGAAAAGCGTGCCCGACAGCTCGTGCTCGCGTCGATCGACCTCCACGGGGTCGATCAGGATGCCGCTCGGGTCGTGGGTGAGGACCAGGTCGCAGCGCTCACGCTCGGAGTTCCGCGGACGGGCTTTTTTCGGGGTCGGGAAGTGACGCTCACGGAGCACGCCCAGCCCCGCCTCGGCAAAGTGAGCCGCCAGGATCGGATGGATCTGGGTCTCATCGAGGGCGTCGATCCCCGAAACGGCGTCCTCGGCCCGCAGGCGGAGGTTCTCCCGCCCGACGGATTCTGCCATGAGATCGGCGATTTGGTCGATGGACCACACGAGATCAGGGTAGCGGCCCTGGCCTATGTTGCAGGATCGTGCAAAATCGGCGATGATCCACCTCGCGTTCGTACACGCCCTGTCGGGTGTGATGACCAGTCTCCAAACACGGAACGGGTATGAATCAGATCAACGACATCATTAACGGCATCAACGGCGTCCTGTTCTCAAACTACACGGTGTACGCGCTGCTCATCACGGGCGTGCTCTTTACCGTCTGGTCCGGGTTCGGACAGTTCCGGGCGCTCACCCACGGCATCTCGGTCGTCCGAGGCAAATACGACGACAAGAACGACCCGGGCGCCATCAACCACTTCCAGGCGCTCTCGGCGGCCCTGTCCGCCACGGTGGGCCTGGGCAACATCGCGGGCGTCGCGGTCGCCGTCGCACTCGGCGGCCCGGGCGCGATCTTCTGGATGTGGATCATCGGCATCCTGGGCATGGCCCTCAAGATGACCGAGGTCACCCAGTCCATGCTCTACCGCAACACCGATGACTCCGACAACCCGCACGGCGGACCCATGTTCGTCGTCAAGAAGGGCTTCGCCAAGTGGGGCATGGCGCCCATTGGCTCCATCATCGGTGGCATTTTTGTCGTCACGCTCATCATCTCCGCGATCACCGGCGGCAACATGTTCCAGGCCTGGAACGTCGCCGACATCACGTTCACCTATTACAAAGTTCCCCAGATCGTCACGGGCATCATCCTTGCCGTCGTCGTCGGGCTCGTGATCATCGGCGGCATCAAGCGCATCGGCGCGGTCGCCGGTCGAATTGTGCCATTTATGTGCGTCACGTACATGCTCGCCGCGGCGTACGTGCTCATCCTCAACATCGATCAGATCCCCGCGATGCTCGGCATGATCGTCAAGAGCGGCCTGCCGCCCTTCCTCGGCGGTGAGAACGCCGCGCCCCAGGGCGCGTTCCTCGGGGGCACCTTCGCCTACGCGGCGATGTGGGGCGTCAAGCGGGCGCTCTTCAGCTCCGAAGCTGGCCAGGGCTCGTCGCCCATCGCCCACTCTGCGGCCAAGACCGACGAGCCCGTCCGCGAGGGCGTGGTCGCGGGCCTGGAGCCATTCATCGACACCATCGTGGTCTGCACGCTGACGGCTCTCGTGATCTTCTCGAGCGGCGCGTACAACCGCCCCGCCGAGGCGAGCTTCCCGTCACCCGATAGCGTGAAAATCGTCCAGGCGACCGACGCCAGCGGCAACCCCATCGAGCACACCTGGACGCTCGAGACGACGCCTCTGCCCCCGATGTCCGACGAGGCCCGCAAGATCCGCATGACCAAGGAGCTCGAAGAGGGCTGGCGTGTCGATGAGACGATCTTCTTTGTCGTCGCCGCGGATCCGAACCCGGACACGGGCCGGGAGCTTCGGCGGATCACGGCGAGAGTGATGAAAGACGAGTCGGGCATGACGATCGCTTCATGGAACACGATGGAGTCTGAGAGCAAGCCGCGGTTCCGTACCAACGAGGACGGCTCGCCAGACATGAGCCTGTTCGGTGATTATGCCGGCGCCTCGATGACCGCCTACGCGTTCGACCGTGTCACCCCGGGCCTGGGCAAGTGGCTCGTTCCGTTCTGCGCCTGGCTCTTTGCGCTCTCGACGATGATCTCCTGGTCGTACTACGGCGAGCAGGGCATCTACTACTTCTTCGGCACGCACGGCGAGAAATCCGCCAAGCCGGCCGTGCTCATCTACAAGCTGGTGTACTGCGTCCTGATCCTGCTCACCACGGCGCTGGCGATGCCCATCTATGGCCCCGAGAAAAAGGCCATCATCGGCACCGATTCCGAGCTGGACATGTGGACCACGCTTGGCCTGGGCGTCATGCTCGTGGCCAACATCCCGATCATGCTCATCTTCGGCAGCCAGGCCATGAAGGCCTACCACAACTACTTCAAGCGCATGAAGCACGGCGGGGGCCACCCCCACGAGGCGCCGCCCTTCAGCGACGTCGTCGAAGGCAAGGACGTCAAGTAAAGCGAATTTTCACAAAATGACCACGTGGCGGAGGCTTCCCAGCCTCCGCCTTTCTTTTTGAAACGGTATCACAGCGGAGGCTGGGAAGCCTCCGCCACTGAAAATGACTGAGCTGAGACAGAGTTACTCGACGACTTCGCCGTCCATGGCTTCCGCGAGGCGGAGGATCTGTTCGTGCGCGTGGACGAGGGCCGCGGTGCGCGTCCGGTTCATGACCGCCTTGTGCAGCCAGGGCAGGGGGAGCAGCGTCAGCGGGATGTACCACGCGTAGGTGATCCACGTCTCGTTGGGGTACCAGCCGAACCAGGTGTTCAGGAGCGAGTCGGTGAAGATCACGCCGGGCCAGACGGTGAAGGCCATGACGGCCCAGAAAATCGCGGGCGAGCGGGATTTCAGCTTGGCTTCGAACCGCAGTTCGCCCGCTTCGTGTGTCGCCACGAGCCGGTAGTCGAACGGGTTGCCGAAGGCGGCGCACTCGAAGAGCCCATCGGCGGGCCCGGCCTTGAAGCCCGGGAGCTTGCCCCGCTCGCTCTGGCGAGCCGCTCGCTTGGCGATCGCTTCGGTTGAGAGCGCGGTGCGCACGCGGGGCAGATGCGCAAGCATCCGCCGAATCTCGGCGGCGCTCGGCTTCGAAGGCGTCTCGGCTTGTGGTGCGGATTCGTCGCTCATGGGCCCGGAGTGTATCGGCGCCCGCGCGGGGTACACTCCGATCGGACCTCAAGAAAGGAGCAAGATGCCACTCGTCGACCCCGGAAAGAAAGCCCCGGCCTTCGCCCTCAAGGATCAGGACGGCAAGCTCCACCGCCTGAGCGACTACGCGGACAGGCCCGTCGTGCTCGTCTTCTACCCCAAGGACATGACCAAGGACTGCACGACCGAGGTCTGCAACTTCAGGGATCTGCTGCCCAGGTTCAAACGCTCCAAGGCGCAGGTGCTGGGCATCAGCATCCTGGGCGAGAAGAGCAAGCGCAAGTTCGCCGACGCCGAGGGCGTGAACTACCCGCTGCTCGCCGACGACCGCGAGAACGACGCGGGCAAGCCCGACCCGGAGATCTGCCAGAAGTACGGCGTCTGGGCCGAGAAATCGATGTACGGGCGCAAGTACATGGGCATCGTCCGCACGACGTACCTCATCGCCCCGGGCGGCAAGGTCGCCAGGCGCTGGGACAAGGTGAGCGTCACGGGTCACGCCGACGAGGTGCTGGCGGCGGTCAAGGAACTGGGCTGACGAATCGTCCTAGCGTACCGCGTGAAGACCACACTCCCAGCACCGGACCTTTCCGACGAGAATCTCCTCCGCTATGTCTGCGGCATCCGCCCGTGCCGGAAGGGCGGGCTCAGGCTTGAGACCGATGAGGCCGCCGGCAAACGCATCGTGCACAACTACGGGCAAGGCGGCTGCGGCGTGACGCTCGGGCCCGGGTGCGCCGAGGAAACAACGCGCGTCTACCGCCCCGATGGCTGGAACATTGCATTCGACATCCCGGCCGACTGGGAGATCCTTTTTGAGGATCGCCCGGAACCGCCGAACTATGGAGTATTTGGAGTCATTGGACAACGGACTGGCGGCCCGCGGCCTTCTGTCCTCCTGATGACTCAAGTCGTTGAGAATACCGGCGAGGGACTCG
>JBGSIX010000029.1:0-3442 GCA_041742315.1 Phycisphaerales bacterium
TCGCCTGCTCGGGCACGCCGGCTTGAGCGCACAGCGCCAGCGACAATCGCTCGGGCAGCTTCTCCCGCAGCCAGTGGACCACCCGGCGAGCCCCGAGGGTCATCAGCGCCTTCTCTACCGACTCGAACGTCTCGCCGAGAAGCCAAGCGATCCGCAGGTGCGCGCCGGGGTCGGCGAACCTTGCCTCCGTCAGCCAGCGCGAGGCGTCCATGACCGCCGGCCCCGAGAGCCCGAAGTGCGTCAGCAGCAGGTCGTTCTCGTACCGTGCCAGCCGCTTCCCCGAGCCCGCCCGGACCTCGACCCCCACGCGGGCGCTGATGCCCGAGAGCTCGGTCAGCCAACGACTCCCCTCCCCCACCACCAGCGGCACCAGCGCGGGGAAACGGTGCCTCGTCAGTGTGTGCCCGAGCGATGTGGCGAGCGCGTACCCCCCGCCGTCGGAGCCCGACTTGGGCAGCGCCATCCCCCCCGTCGCCAGCACGACGCGCGAGGCTTCGATCCGTTCCTCCGAGTTCTGGCGCGACAGGACAAACATCTCGCCCTGCTTTTCGATCTTGCCAACGCGCCAGGGGTTTCGGATCTCGGCCCCCACGCGCGCGATCTCGCGCAGCATCGCATCCAGCACGGTCTGGGCGCGGTCGGTCACGGGGAAGAGCTTGCCCGTCTCCTCGCGCTTGAGCTCGACGCCGAGCTCCTTGAAGAACGCGACCGTCTGCGGCACGTCGAATCGGCGCAGGACCTTCTTGATCGTGTTCCGCGACCCGCCGGCGTACTGCTTCTCGTCGACTTCGTAATGAGTCACGTTGCACCGCCCGCCGCCGGCGACGAGGATCTTGACCCCGATCGTGCTCGCGCCGTCGAGAACGAGCACCCGCTTGCCCGAGCCCATGAGCCCGCGCCCCGCGTGGATGGCGCACATCAGCCCCGCCGCCCCGGCCCCGACGATCGCGATGTCCACGCGTTCAGGCATCGGCTACGAGCGTAGCGCGAGTCCGCCTCCCTCTCCCCGTCGGGGAGAGGGCCGGGGAGAGGGGTCTTCATAGAAATGAAAAGACGGAGGCAGGATGCCTCCGCCACTGCGAGCATGAGCCCCTCATCCGTCTGCTGCGCAGACACCTTCTCCCCGGAGGGGAGAAGGAGCGACTCATCAGCTCTTGCGCTTCATGACGAAGGTCATCTGGTTCGTCTCGTTGCCGTGCTCGTCGAAACTCACCCAGTCCTGCCGGATCGTGTCGGCGTCCTCGAACGTGAGCCTGAGCCAGCCCATGTAGTGCTCCTGGCCCTCGGCGAAGTTCGAGACGCTCTCGACCTTGAAGTGCATCGAGGGGCCCGACTCGGTCTGCTCGACACCCGATGCGACCATGCGGGGCTGGTTGCCCGCGGCGCAGTAGTGCGTGCAGACGATCTCGTCGCCGTCCATGTGATAGAGGTTTGTCATCTCGTATTCGTTGCCGGGGAACATGACCTCGCGGAGGGCGGACCCGCCCGCGGTGACGGTGAACACCGAGCCCTCGCCCAATGAACCGTCCTCTTCGACCATCTCCCACTCGCCCGCGAGCGAGGCGAGCGTCGCCATGGTCTCGGCCCGGACCTCGGGCGTCGCGTGCACGCGGTGCACACCCGCCGACTGGCAGCCAACCAGACACGAAACCGACACAACCGAGAGCGCAGCGAGCAGACGTGGCATGGTCATTCTCCTTAAGGAATCGGGCGACAGTTTATCACCGGGCCGAGCCGATCGCTGAGCAATGCATCTCAGGATGCCCAAAGCCTCGATTTCATGCGGATAATCGGCCCATTTTGGGTGAAACTGGACGCGGAGTCTCCGGGCGCTAGGGTCTCTGGATCCGGTGGCACACCGCTGTCGCGTTCCAACGCAGGACACCAGCCCGAGGAGAAAGAAATGCCGACGATCCGCCCCGCGAGCGAAGCCGCTCCCTCTGTCCGCGCGCTGGCCCTCCTGGCCCCGCCCGTCGCGCTGCCCGCGGGCGAGGGCACGCTGAGCCAGGATTCGGAGTGGTTCCTCGTCAAGCATGAGAACGCCTGGCATGAGCTGCGGCTCCATGACTACCCCGATATCTATTCCATCAAAGGTCTCTACGAGAAAATTGTCTATGACGTCCTCGAATGCCGCTCGCCCGAGATCATCCGCGACGAGCTGATCGCGGCGATCAAGGATGCGGGCCAGGACCCGGCATCGCTGACCGTGCTCGACCTGGGCGCGGGCAACGGCATCGTCGCCGACGAACTTCGAGGTGTCGGCATCGGCTCATCGGACGAGGGTGGTTTCATCGGCGCGGACCTGCTCCCGGAAGCTGCCGAGGCCGCCGATCGCGATCGGCCGGGCCTGTACGACGCGTACGTCGTGGGCGACATCACCGACCTGCCCGCCAAGGAAGAGCGCAAACTCGACGCGGCAAGCCCGGACGTGCTGACCTGCGTCGCGGCTCTTGGCTTCGGTGACATCCCCACCGAGGCCTTCGAGGCCGCGTACCGGCAGATCAGGCTCGACGGCTGGCTCGCGTTCTGCATCAAGGACGAGTTCGTGAGCGAGGCCGACCGCTCGGGCTTCTCGAAGCTGATCGACCGCCTGATCGAGTCCGGCGCGATCGAGGTGGCCCGCCAGAAGAAGTACATCCACCGCGTGGCGATGTCGGGCAAACCCCTGGAATACGTCGCTTACATCGCCCGCAAGCGGGGCGAGATCGGCTGATTCCGCGGGATCGATCACTCCAGAAAATCACCAACCCTCCGAACCCGAGCCACCCTGCCCACCTATTATCTATAGATTAGTAGATTTCTACGCCGCACTTCTTCTCGCGGCAGGAGGACGACATGAAAGCGATCGCTGTGCTGGGTCTGGGGCTGATGGTTCTGGCGGGCTGCAAGGCCTCCGATGGGGCCTGCTGCGAGGTCGCCCCGGAGAGCTCGGCACCCGTCTCGATGGGTCTGCCCGAGATGAACGCCACCCTCGACGCCCTGACGAAAGCCCTCGAAGATGAACGCAAGTCCGAGGCGATGTACATGGCGGTCATGAAGGTGCACGGCGAGCGCCGGCCCTTTTCGATGATCGTCAACGCCGAGCGCAAGCACCAGCAGGCGCTGATCGCCCAGTTCAATCGCCTGGGCGCCGAGGTCCCGGCGCCGACACCCTTCAGCTTCGACATCCCCCAGACATTCGAGGGCGCCTGCGAGATGGCGGTCCAGGCCGAGATCGACAACGCGGCTCTGTACGACGAGATCGAGCGGGACGTGAGCGATCCCCAGATCCTGCGCACGTTCACGATGCTTCGGAACGCGACCGAGAACTGCCACCTGCCCGCCTTCAAGCGGGCCGCGGCGGGCGACACCGAAACCGGTTGCGGCGGCTCCTGCGGACAAGGCATGGGCAAGGGTCAGGGTCAGGGCGGAGGCTGCGGCGCAGGCGGCAAGGGCTGCGGCG
>JBGSIX010000030.1:0-2872 GCA_041742315.1 Phycisphaerales bacterium
CTGCTCGCCGAGCAACTCGAGCAGTCGCACGCGCAGCTCGCCGAGGCGAACGAGCGGGCGTCGGCGCTCAACCAGCACGTGAGCCGGGCCCGCGACGAGGCGCACCGCATCGAGCGGAACTGGCACTCGCTCGAGGTCGCCCGCCGCGAGGTCGAGGTGAAGCGTGAGCTCGCCGAGGACCGCGCGGGCGAGGAGCTGGGCCTGCGGATCCAGGCGGAGTACGAGGAGTACCGCCTGCTTGTTCTGTACGACGCGATCGAGTTGCTCGACGCCGAGGACGCCGGCAGGCAGTGCGACGAGCTCCGCGACGAGATCAAGAAGCTGGGCAACGTGAACCTCGACTCGATCGAGGAAGAGGGCCAGCTCGAGGGCCGAAACGAGGAACTGATCGCACAGGTCGCGGACCTCGACCAGGCCAAGACCCGGCTCGCCGAGCTCATCGAGCGCCTCAACGTCGCCAGCCGCGAGCGCTTTGAAGAAACCTTCACCGCGGTGCGCGACAACTTCGCGGGTCCCAACGGCATGTTCCGGCGCCTCTTCGGCGGCGGCAAGGCCGAGGTCCGGCTCATGCCGCTCATCAAGGAAATCGACGGCGAAAAAGTCCAGACCGACGAGATCGACTGGCTCGAATCGGGCGTCGAGGTCATCGCACGCCCGCCCGGCAAAGAGCCCCGCTCGATCAACCAGCTCTCGGGCGGCGAGAAGACCATGACCGCCGTCGCGCTCCTGCTCTCGATCTTCCAGACCAAGCCCAGCTGCTTCTGCATCCTGGACGAAGTGGACGCGGCCCTGGACGACTCGAACGTCGACCGCTACTGCAACGTCGTGCGCACCTTCACCGACCGCTCCCATTTCATCATCATCACGCACCACAAGCGCACGATGTCCGAGGCCGACCGGCTCTACGGCATCACGATGCAGGAACGCGGCGTCTCCAAGCGCGTCACCGTCAAGGTCGACGAGGTCCACGAGGACGGCACGATCAAGAAGACCGCTGCCGACGCCGAGGAAGAACCAAAGCTCCGCGAATCGCTCGCGGCGATGCGCCAAGAGCAACCCGCGGAAGTCAACGCGTAAGGCACACCACCAGGCGAGCTACTCGGGGTCCTGCTCCGGCGCATCTGATTCGGGCGCGGGCTCTGCGGGCGGGTCATTGAACTCGCTCACGAGCAATCCGATGGTCCGGTCGCACGCCTGGGCTGCGGCGTCGGGGGGCATGTTCGAGGCCGCCAGCACCACCAGATCCGTCTCCGGCGCGACCCATGTCACGGCGTACCAGTAGGTGTTGCTCCCAGCGTGCGTGTAGACCGTGCCCCGGCCCCAGTCGCGCTGCATCGTCGCCCAGCCGAGCGCGTAGCCATCATCCTCCGGGTCGCGGGCGATCTCTGCGTACGTCTCCTGCCTCAGGAGCTTGCCCTTGCCCTCGAGCCCCTGCTCGAAGTCGGCGACGAACCTGCCCCAGTCGACGATGTTCGCGTGGACCGTGCCCGCGGGACCGTAGTTGGCGGGGTTGTCGGGCAGCCTTTCGCCCTCGACGAGCGGGAGCGCCTGCCAGCCGTCGCGCGCGACGTGGCCAAGGGGCTGCGTCACCTCGCCCACCTCACCGGGAGGCCCGAAGCCGGCGCTGGTCATGCCGAGCGGCTCGAAGATCCGCTCGGTCATGATCTCTTCCCAGGGCTGGTCGAACTTCTCCTCGATGATCACGCCCGCCAGGATGTACCCCAGGTTGGAGTACATGAACGCGCCCTCGTCGCCGCCCTCGATCTGAGGCCCGGACCGCAGAATCGCCTCGGCGATCGCGCGGCGCTGCTTGCGCTCGGGCATGACGGGCTCGGCGCTGGCCAGAATCCAGGGCATCGAGATCAGCCCCCGGTTCTGCGACTCGGCGATGCCCGCGCGATGGCCAAGCAACTGGCGGATCGTGAGCGATTTGAACGCCTCGTTCAAATCGTCGGTGATGCCGGGCAATGCGTCGGCGATCGGGGTGTCCCACGTCACATCGCCCCGCTCGACGAGCATGCCCATGAGGGTCGCCGTCATCGCCTTGGTGCACGAGCCGATGTGGTACTGACTTTCGATGGTGACGGGGATCGGGTGCTCGTGGCTGAGCCACCCCGTCGCGCCGGTGGCGACGAGCTCGCCGTCCTTGTACGCGGCGCAGACGAGCGAGGCGATGTCCGCCTGGTTGCGGAAGGGCTCGATCTCGGCGGTCACGTCCTTCGGCTCGACCAGCACGGCAGCGATCACAAGGCTCGTCAGCAGCATCTCAAACTCCTTTGCAGGCCACACCTTACACGGGGAGGATGACCTGCCCGACGAGATCTTTCACCGCGTGCACCCGGTGTGTGTTCAGCCAGCGTGAAAGCTGACGGTTCATGCGGACGGGGGCCCGTGGGTCGGCAAAGAGAGCCGTGCCCATCTCGATGGCCGACGCCCCGGCGAGGACGAATTCCGCCGCGTCGTCCCAGGCGGACACGCCGCCCGCGCCGATGATCGGAACACCCGCCTCCCGCGCCACATTGCGGTACACGTCGTACACGAGCTTGACCGCGATCGGATGGATCGCAGGCCCCGAGAGCCCGCCCGTCACGTTCGAGAGCACGGGCCGACGGGTCTCGACATCGATCTGCATCGCGGGCACGGTATTGGCGATCGTCAGCGCGTCGGCCCCCGCTTCGATCGCGGCCCGGGCGATCGCCGAAAGGCTTGGCTGCCCCACTGCGATCGGGCTGAGCTTCACGATGAGCTTCGTGTTCCGCAGTTCGGCGCGCACGGCGGTCACCAGCTCGCGCAGGGCGCCGGCGTCGGCGCCGAACTCCGTCCCGCCGTGGACGTTCGGGCAGCTCACGTTGATCTCGACGGCGGGGAGTTC
>JBGSIX010000031.1:0-11965 GCA_041742315.1 Phycisphaerales bacterium
CGCCAGCAGCACCGCCGCCCTGTGCACCCCGGCGGCCCTGCCCCCAAAGTCCACCGCGCTGCCCGCGAGCCCGAAGCCCGCGCCGATCAACGAATACACCCCGAGCCGACCCAGGTGGTACGCCGCCTGGAGCCGCACGCGCGACACGGGCTGGTCGTGCCCGACCCCCACCGCCATCGCGACGAACGCCCCGCACATGCCCGCGCAGTGCAAGCTGCCAAGCAGACTCGCCAGCAGCACCGCGCCGATCATGGGGATCAGCTCCGTGTTCACCGCGCCCAGCTCGTTTCCGTCGAAGTAAAGACCTCATCGTCTCGCGTCACGCGCAGGCGGAGCGTCCACTGCCCAAGGCGCACCATCGGCGCCGCCCCCGCGTACCGGCCCGCCGCGATCTCAACGAGCTCGAACCCCAGCGTGTCCTTCCGGCGGGCGTTATGAAACGCGAACACCTCGACCTTCGCGCCCTCGACCGCCGCCCCTTGGGCGTCCGTGAGCAGCACCGTCACCGCGCGCTCGCCCTGCCCGTCGAGCGCCGCCGAGAGCTCGGCCTTGGCCTCCCAGCCCAGTTCCTTGTTCTTCTCGAGCTGCGCCGCGGTCTCGTCCCACGCCACAGCCTTGGCAAAGTAATCCTCCTCCAGACCGAACGAGGGATCGTTCGTCGCCAGCACCGCCGTCACGGTCGCCATCGTCAGGCTCAGCCCGATCAGCAGGAACACGATTCCCGGGAAGGGCCAGAACACCCGCCTCGGCGCGCTTTCACTCTCAGTCGCTTTCATGCTCGGCCTCCTCCTCGTGCTCATCGTCGTGCTCGTCGTCCTCGTGATGGGCCTTGTAGGCCGGCGCGACCATGCGGTACCTCACGTTCTTCTCGTAGCCCTCTTCGCCGATCACGCGGATGATGACATCGCGATTGCCGCCCGGGAACGAAGCCGCCGGCGCCTTGAGGAGCATCGAGCGATTGACCGTCTCCATGGGCCTGACGACGAACGCCTCGTCCGTGAGCTCGACCCGACCGCCCTCCACATCCGAGAGCGCAAACGTGAACGACGCGTCCTCGGGCATGCGGTTCTGCACCTTGACCGTCACGACGTTGACCACCGACCCGTCGTCGAGCAGCGTGTAGGGCAGGCCCCGCTGCCGCAGGATCGAGATGTACGCCGGCGCCCGCGTCAGGAGCACGAACGTAAACGCCGAGACGAGCCCGAGGATAATCGTCGGGTACACCAGTGTCCGCGGGCGGATGAACCTGGATTTCTTCCCGTCGAGCACCGCCGCCTGCGAGCCGTAGCGGATCAGCCCACGGGGCCTGCCGACTTTGTCCATGATCGCGTCGCACGCGTCGATGCACTGGGCGCAGTTGACGCACTCGAGCTGCAAGCCGTCGCGGATATCGATCCCCGTCGGGCAGGTCGTGACGCACATCTTGCAATCGATGCAGTCGCCCTGGCCCTGCTCATCGGGCAGCACCCTGAGCGAGACATCGCCCTCGGCCTTGGCCGACCGCTTCTTCTTGCCGCGCGGCTCGCCCCGCTTCTCGTCGTAGGTGATGATAAGCGAGTTGCGATCGAGCATCACCGACTGAAACCGGCCGTACGGGCAAGCGACGATGCAGACCTGCTCGCGGAAGAACGCGAAGTCGAACATCATCAGGAACGTCGTGATCGCCATCACAAGGAAGCCGACCGGGTGCGTAAAGGGCGAGCCCGTCATCCAGTGGCGGAGGCTATCCGTTCCCACGAAGTACGCGATGAACGTGTTGGCCAGAAAGAACGAGATGACGAGGTACGTCAGGAGTTTCGCCGGCTTGCGCCACGCGCCCACTTTCTTCTTTCGGCCCGGCGCGCCCTCAAAGAACCGTTCGATCGGGCGGTACACGAACTCCAGGTACACCGTCTGCGGGCAGCCCCACCCGCACCACACACGCCCGAACATCGCCGTCAGAAAGAATATGGACAGGAACACGCTCAGCATCATGAGCGCAAACAGAAGCGTGTCCGTCGGGTAGAGCGTCAATCCGAAGAACGTAAACTCGCGGTGCACAAGATCAAGCAGAATCGGCGGCTTGCCCAGAATCCGCAAGTGCGGCAGCGTGCAGAAAAACGCGATCAACGCGTACCCGACGACCCGCCTGCGATTCAGGAACCGACCGGGCGAAACCCTCGGTTTCAGCCAGCGACGGGAGCCGTCCGCGTTGAGCGTCGAAAGCACCTGCACGTCTGGGCTTGGGGCGCCGGACATCTTGCTCCTCTCGGCCGCATCAATCGCGGCTCAATCCCCTCACTCCGCCTTGTCAAACACCGGCGCGGGCACGTCGGGCCAGGGCTCCATCGGCTCACCCTCGGCCGCCTTGCCGATCAGCGGCTTCGTGCCGCGCAGGTGCGCGACGTACGACGTGATGAGCACCAGATCGGTCGGGTGGAACCGCTCACCCCACGCGGGCATCGCCGTGCCCGTGACGCCCTTCGTGATCACCGTGTAAATGTCGTCAATCGTCTTGATGTTCTTCCCGAACTCATCGGTCAGGTTCGGACCCACGTCCCCGCCCCCGTCGGCGCGGTGGCACGTGGCGCAGTTGGCGGCAAAGGTCGACGAGGCGTAGTTCATCCACTCCTCGCTCTTGGTGAACGAGGCGAACGTCGTCGCATCGGGCTCGAGCTCACCGAGCGTCGCGAACTTCTTCTTCGTCGCCGCAAGCACGGCACCGTTGTAGCGGGCCTTGTACCCGGGCAGGAACGGGCTGCCCGCAAAGTCCATCATCACATAGAAGAAGCTGAAAACAATGAAAAACCAGAACAGGAAGTGCCACCAGCCCGGCGTCGGGTTGTCGAACTCCTGGATCCCGTCATATTCGTGCTCGAGCACCTGCGGATCGTGCGGCATGGCTTACTCCACCTCCTCTAACAAACTGAAATCCGTGTCGTCCTCAAGCGGAAGCGACGCCAGACGCTTCACTTCCGCCTTAGGCGCAAAGAGCACCCGGGCCACCACCAGGATGAACACGATCTGGAAGATCACCAGCGCGATCTCCGCCCAGACATGCAGCGCCATGTAACTCATGATGTCGGTGAGTCTCAATGGGCACCCCCTTCCTCAGCCGCGGGCGCTGCCTCAACGGGCGCCGCCGTCGGTGTCCTGTAGATGTCCGTGCCCAGCCGCTTGATGTAGGCGATCAGCGCGATCACCTTGCGGTTCTCGAGGTCCTCGGGCAGGTCCGCGCCCGCCATGTCCTTGCGGATCTCCGCGGCAACCGCCGCCGCCTGCTCACGCGCCATGCTCTCGGCGTTCTTGACCGCCTCGCCGTAGGGCGTCCCGATCATCGCCAGCGCCCGAATCCGCGGCTGAATCGCGGCGTAATCCAGATCGCCCTCGACCAGATGCTTGTAGCTGGGCATGATCGAGCCGCTCGTAAACTGCTGCGGGTTCAGGAAGTGCTGGTAGTGCCACGACGCGCTCGGGTTCTTCACGCCCTCGCGCGCCAAGTCCGGACCGATGCGCCGGCTCCCCCACTGGAACGGATGGTCGTACACAAACTCGCCCGGCTTGGAGTACTCGCCGTACCGCTGCGTCTCGGCGTAGATCGGGCGGATCATCTGCGAGTGACAGTTGTAGCAGCCCTCGGCGACATAGATATCCCGCCCCGCGACCTCCAAGGGCGTGTAGGGAAGCACCGTTGAGATCGTCGGGATGTTCGACTTGATCAGGAACGTCGGGATGATCTCAAGGAGCGAAGCCACACCCACCGCGATCACCACCCACACGGTAAACCGCACGGGCAGACGCTCCCACCGACGGTGCCAGTGGCCCTGCAGGAACTTGTCGCCCGCGTGGCCGATCCCCGCGTTCGCCGTCAGGCGTGAGACAGCCGGGGGGCCGTCGTCGTACGCCTTCGAGAGCGCCGGCGCCTCGTGCACGGGCACCTCGTACTTCTTCGGACGCGCCATCCACGTCATCACCAGGTTGTACCCGCCCAGGCACGCGCTCAGCAGGAACAGCGTCCCGCCCACGGCCCGGATCCAGTAGAACGGCATCAGCTTCGTCACCGTCTCGATGAACTCAGGGTACATCAGCTGCCCGCTCTCATCGAACGCACGCCACATCAGGCCCTGCGTGATGCCCGCGGTATAGATCGAGATCACATAAAGCAGAATCCCGATCGTCCCCGTCCAGAAGTGCAGCGACGCCAGCTTCTCAGAGTGCAGCTTGCCCGTCTGGAAAAGCCGGGGCGCGAGCCAGTACAGCATCCCGAACGTCATGAACGAGTTCCAGCCCAGCGTGCCCGAGTGCACGTGCGCGATCGTCCAGTCCGTGTAGTGGCTCAGCGCATTGACCGTTTTCACCGAGAGCAGCGGACCCTCGAAGGTGGACATGCCGTAGAAAGTCACGCCCACCACGAAGAACTTCAGCACCGGATCCGTCGCGACCTTGTGCCACGCCCCGCGGAGCGTGAGCAGGCCGTTGATCATCCCGCCCCAAGAGGGCATCCAGAGCATCAGACTGAACACCATGCCCAAGGTCGACGCCCACTGGGGCAGCGCCGTGTAGTGCAGGTGGTGAGGCCCGGCCCAGATGTAGATAAACACCAGGCTCCAGAAGTGGATGATCGAGAGCTTGTAGCTGAACACCGGGCGGTTGGCCGCCTTGGGCAGGAAGTAGTACATGAGCCCGAGGAAGGGCGTCGTCAGGAAGAACGCCACCGCGTTGTGCCCGTACCACCACTGCATGAACGCGTCCTGCACGCCCGCGTAGAGCGGGTAACTCTTCATGACCGTCTCGGCCGACCCGAACTCACCCGTCTGCAAGAACTGGACTACCCCCACAGGGATCCAGAGATTGTTGAAGACGTGCAGGATCGTCACCGCCACGAGGCTGGCGATGTAGAACCAGAGCGCCACATACATGTGCCGCTCGCGACGCTTGACCAGCGTCATCAGGAAGTTCGTCCCGAAGAACCCGAGCCACACCACCGCGATCGCAAGGTCGATGGGCCACTCGAGCTCGGCGTACTCCTTGCTCTGCGTGATGCCCAGGGGCAGCGTGATCGCCGCGCTCACAATAATCAGCTGCCAGCCCCAGAAGTGAAGCTTGCTCAGCGTGTCCGACCACATCCGGGCCTTGCACAGACGCTGGGTCGAGTAGTACACCGCCGTAAAGATCGCGTTGCCCGCGAACGCGAAGATCGCCGCGTTCGTGTGCAAGGGGCGGAGCCTGCCGAACGCGACCTGCGGCAGGACGTTCGCCTGCGGGAACGCCAACTCCACCGCCAGAATCACGCCCACAAGAAAGGCCACGATCCCCCAGATCAGCGTGGCCCAGAAAAACTTGCGGACGATCGCGTCGTCGTAGGAGAACTGTTCGAGCTGAGAGGCCGACCCGGGTGCTTTGAACTCGAATGCCATCTGTTCGACTCCCCCACCAAGGCCTGATTCGGCCGAATACATTCTCGAAATATGGGACCCGCAGCCTTCAGTATCGGCTTCACGGGCTCCAAACGCCCTTGTTGCCGAATAATAGATATACATATGCTATACTAGACCATATCGTCAAGCATTGGCGACAACTTTGGTCCAAATTGATTGCAGCCCACGCACGGGCGATACTCGAAGGAGAGCCGACCTCGGCGAAGCATGATGGGAGAAGGGCCCTTGTTCTCAAGAACCACCGAATATGCCCTCAGGGCCGCCGTGCT
The DNA here is from genome assembly GCA_041742315.1 of Phycisphaerales bacterium. Lineage (GTDB taxonomy): Bacteria > Planctomycetota > Phycisphaerae > Phycisphaerales > UBA1924. Next base: position 5,687 of record JBGSIX010000031.1, read on the forward strand.
GCTCTCGCAGACCGAGGGCCGGGTCACAGCAACCGACATCGCCGAGCAGACCCGCGTCCCCGTCCGCTACATGTCCAAGGTGCTCCAGACCCTCTCCGAGGCCGGCATCATCGAATCCCAGCGCGGCCCCTCGGGCGGCTTCTGGCTCGCACGCCCCGCCACCCAGATCACGCTCCTCGACATCGTCGACTGCTTCGCACCGATCCAGCGCATCACCAAGTGCCCCATCGACCTGCCCGAGCACGAGGACCAGCTCTGCCCGCTTCACGTGCAGCTGGACACCCTCGCCGCCATCGCCCGCAAACAGCTCGGCGCCGCGACGCTCGCCTCCGTCATGGACAAGTCCATCGTCCCGCTCGGCCTGACCATCAAGGGCAAAAAAGTCGACGAAGCCTGACTTCCTCTCTCTCCCCACCGGGGAGAGATGTCCGCAAAGCGGACAGAGAGGGGTCTTCGCCTTTCCTCCTTCTCTCACCTGGGGAGAAGGTGCCGAGCAAAGCGAGGCGGATGAGGGTCTTTAGGAACCTGATCCCAAAGCAAAGACCCCTCACCCCAACCCTCTCCCCCAAGGGGAGAGGGAGCAAATCACTTCCCGCCGTTCAGGCCCTTCCACTTGGCGATCCAGAGCTGGCTCGAAGCCTTCCCATCGGGCGAGCGATCCTCGCCGCGCTGCGCGGTCCACATCATCCACTCGCCGTCAGCGCTGAACACGGGCAGTCCATCAAACCCCGACGCGTACGTGATCCGCACCGGCTCCTGCTTCTTCTCGGGATCGTTCGCGTCGAACGGGATCGCAAAGACCTCGTAGTTGCCGTGGCTCACCTGGCTCGACGCGTACACCAGGTACTCACCCGACGGGTGCCAGAAGGGCGCCCAGTTCACGTCCTGGTTGTCCGTAAGCTGAATCTCCCTGGATATCCCCGTGATTCTGCCCGATTCGTCGTACGCCAGCTCAGCTGCGAAAAGCTGGAGCAGGTTGTCGCCCCGGCGGTCCGAGCGGTAGCAGATCCACTTCGCATCGGGCGAGAAGAACGGCCCGCCGTCGTACCCGTCCGCCTCAACGAGGATCGTGTGCTCCTTTGATTCCGTGTCGTACACCCAGAGATCCGCGTCCGGCGCGCCGAGCGCGTCCGACTTTGCCTGATCGACCTGTGCATAGAGGATGTACCGCCCATCGGGCGAGTACGAACACTCGGCGGTGTAGCCGGGCTTCTCGAATACAACACTTACGTCTTTGGGAATCAACTTCGGTTCTGTATCAAGCTCTGGAACCGCTTTGAGAGTTACTGCAAACGGTCGTAAACTGACTTCGACCTGCACAATTTCCATTTCAGTTGGAAAGGACCACCGATAGCGGCTCGATCCGCGTTGATAACCGGGCTGCTGATCTTCACCCGGCGGAACAATTGTGGATCCAAAGATGATCTCAGATGAGTCTGGCTTGAACCAGCCGCAAGTATTTGCTGAATCAAGGGCACTCACTCTCGTTACAAGTTCAAGCTCACTTGTTGAATCCAGTCCATATTCCCCATCTTCAGCACGCAACAACGCGAGATACATTCCATAGTGTGGATCAGGGTCAACACCTACTTCGGGCTTGGGAACAGCTTGGAAGACAACCGCAAGTCCTCTTGGCGAGAAATAGCTCTCACCCGCCTTCACAAAGTCCTTGGCAAATGTCAGCTGCCGGATCTCCCCAAGGAACCTCGACTCCGCCTTCGGGTCGTCATTGACGACATCCGAGGCCCCAGGCTGGGCCAGGCTCAGGGCGGAAAGGGTCACGGCTAGGCTCAGGGTCAGCATCTTTCGGGCCTCCTTGGTCAGAGGACGCTAGGACGCAACCCACTGGCCCGCCTATCCTTGCCTCCGCTTGGGTGGAATTGGCCCCCCCAGCGTTTACCAACGGCGCACCCGCGGCTCTGACCGGCCCGGTGCCCCTGCCACGGAGAATCAAACATGGTCAAGCTTCGCATGCAGCGTCACGGCCGCGCCCACCGACCCTTCTACCGGATCGTCGCCGTCGACTCCCGATTCAAGCGCAACGGCAAGTTCCTCGAGCGCCTGGGCTGGTACAACCCCACCCCCGGCGAGGGCGAGAACGGCGTCGAACTCGATGCCGACCGCATCAAGCACTGGCTGAGCGTCGGTGCCCAGCCCTCGGACACCGTGGGCGACCTGCTCGCCAACGAGAACCTGCTGACGCCCAAGCTGGCCAAGCGTCGCGAGATGGACCGGAAGATGGCCAACCAGCGCCGCGAGAAGAAGGAAGCCGCCGCCAAGGCCGCGGAAGAGGCCAAGGCCGCCGCCGAAGCCCGCGCTGCCAAGGCCGCGGAAGAAGCCGCCGCGAAGAAAGCCGCTGAGGAAGCCGCAAAGGCCGCCGAAGCACCCGCGGAGTAAATGCCTCGAAATTCAGACCCAGTGGCGGAGGCTTCCAGCCTCCGCTTTTTTTTTTGAGCATACTGCGGAGGCTGGAACCCTCCGCCACCGATGCCCCGGCCACTACCCTCCCCCGATGCGCTTCGACATCCTCACAACCTTCCCAGATATGTTCGCCCCCGAAGCCCCCGCGGCCCTGGGCATCTCCATCCCCGCGCGCGCCCGCACCGCCGGCCTCGTCGAGTGGCACGCCACCAACATCCGCGATTACGCGGGCAACAAGCACGACAAAACCGACCGACGCCCCTTCGGCGGCGGGCCCGGCATGGTCATGTCCTGCCAACCCGTCTGGGACGCCGTCCAAGCCGCAGAGGCCCTCGACCCAAGGCCCGCCACCCGCATCCTCCTCACCCCACAGGGCACGCCCCTCACCCAGAAACTCGTCGAGGATCTCGCCACCCGGCCCCGCCTCCTGCTCCTCTGCGGCCACTATGAGGGCATCGACGAACGCGTCATCCAGAAACTGGACCCCATGGAAATCTCCATCGGGGACTACATCCTCTCGGGCGGCGAGTTGGCGGCACTCGTCCTCATGGACGCCGTCGTCCGCCTCCTGCCGGGTGTTCTGGGGGATTCCGAGTCCGCCATCCAGGACAGCTTCGCCCCGCCCCCGACCACCGACGCCAAGGGCGAGCCCATCGACCAGCGGCTCCACGCCAAGTGGCAGAAGGAACTCTCCATCCCCGAAGGCGCCCGCCTGCTCGACTGCCCCCACTACACCCGCCCCCGCGTCTGGGAGGGCCTCGAGGTCCCCGAGGTCCTGCTCTCGGGCGACCACGAGGCCGTCGCCCGCTGGCGGCTCGAGCAGATGGCCTCGCGAACCCGGGCCCGTCGCCCGGACCTCCTCCTTCCTCTCCCGCGCCCCGCGGGAGAGGGTGCCCGCGAAGCGGGCGGGTGAGGGTGCATTTCCCCTCCCCCGTCGCCGACGGGGGAAGGGGCCTTTGACGAGCCCGAAGCGCAAGCGAGGGTCTATTCCTCCTCCTCCGAAACCAATGCCACCCCTCGCTCGCGCTTCGGACTCGTCAACGGATTCCTAGAATCCACCCCTCACCCCGCCTAAGCTTCCGTCCGCGCGGCCAGGGTGGGCCCGAAGCCGCGATTCCGCAGACCTTCAGACTTGAGAGACCCTGTCATGAGCACTCAGCTGCTGCTTGAGAGCATCAACGCCGATCAGATCAAGACCGACGTCCCCCGCATGGACATCGGCGACACGGTCAACATCCACGCCCGAATCGTCGAAGGCGACAAAGAGCGCGTGCAGGTCTTCCAGGGCGTGCTCATCCTCCACAAGGGCCGCGGCATCGACGAGATGATCACCGTCCGCCGCATCGTCGACAACATCGGCGTCGAGCGCACCTGGCCCATCAACAGCCCCCTCATCGCCAACATCGAGGTCGTCCGCCGGGGCGACGCCCGCCGCGCCAAGCTCTACTTCCTCCGCGACCGCGTCGGCAAGAGCCGCCGCCTCCGCGACCGCCGCCGCGGCATGAAGCACGTCGAAGGCCTCAAGACCGTTCACTAATCCGAACGCTCACACGCGAATTTCAGAACGAGCCGCGACCGTCAGGGAGCGGTTCTTTTCTTGGCTCCACCACGAGATCCGACAAGACCGCTTCCTCACGGGCGCGGCTCGTTTCCCCGCGCTAGCGTTCTCCATGAACGCCATCGTCATCACCAAGCAAGGCTCCCCCGTCCCCCCCAACATCTCATTCCAGACCGACTGGCCCGATGTCGGTGAGCCCAAACCGGGTGAGGTGCGCATCAGAACGCTCGCCTCCGCCATGAACCACATGGATCTCTGGGTCGGCAGGGGCGTCCCCGGGCTCACGCTCACATACCCCCGCATCTCGGGCTGCGACGCCTGCGGCACCATCGAAGCCGTCGGCGAGGGCGTCACCGACCAGTGGATCGGCAAGCGCGTCATCGTCAACGCCGCCACGCGCATCCCCCAGCCCGCAAACATCGACGGCGTCCCCAGCAGCACCCTCGCCCCCGAGTACCAGCTCATCGGCGAGCACCACCAGGGCATGCACGCCGAGACCTTCCTCATGCCGGCGGACAACATCGCCCCCGTGCCCGACGACTGCGACCCCTTCGAGGCCGCCGCCTTCGGCCTGACCACGCTCACCGCCTATTCCATGATGTTCACCAAGGGCCAGCTCCTGCCGGGCCAGCTCGTGCTCATCACCGGCATCGGCGGCGGCGTCGCCACCAGCGCCCTCGCCCTCGCCAAGCACCGCGGCTGCCCGACCATCGTCACCAGCCGACACCAATGGAAACTCGACAAAGCCCTCGCCCTCGGCGCCGATCACGCGATCCTCGACGCGGGCCAGGACTGGTCCAAGGAAGTCCGCACGATCACCCACAAGCGTGGCGTCGACATGGTCGTCGACTCCACCGGCAAGGCCACCCACCTTCACTGCATCAAGTCCCTCGCCCGCGGCGGCGCGTACGTCACACCCGGCTGCACCACCGGACCCGACGCCACCACCGACCTCGCCCGCCTCTTCTGGAACCAGCTCCGCCTGCTCGGCTCAACGATGGGCTCCAACGAAGAGTTCCGCGAGGTCGCCGCGCTCTTCAGCGCCCGCAAAGTCGGAGCTGTCGTCGACACCGTCTTCAAGCCGCAGGACGCCGCCAAGGCTTGGACGCACCTCGAAGAGGGCAAACAGTTCGGCAAGCTCGTCTTCGATTGGACTGCCTGACTCGGTGGGACGGGCGTCCCGCCCGTCATCTATCCCTTCTTCTTCCTTCCTGAACGCTCTACTTCCCCAAGCACCAGCCAAGCCGCCCGCGGATTCCCCGCCCGGGCCTCGGCGAGCCCGGGCGCCTCATCGCACTTCTCCACGTTCGCCAGATGCACAACCGTCGCGTACCGCGCGGTGCGTTTGAGATTCCAGAACGCGCTGTCGCCCAGAACCGTGTCGTTCAGCGCCGCGCGCAGACGACGGATCTCCGAGGGTGTCAGACCCTCGTGCTGCTCGACAAGCCTGACCTTCGCTTTGCAGCACACCGGCCCGGACGCGATCTTGACGAACACCGTGTCGCCCCGCTCGACGATCCCGTAGGGCGCGATCCTGTTTTTCGTGAGCCGGAGTTCGGCCTTTTTCTGGCCCGACAGGATCAGCATCGCGTACTTGCGGTGCACCACCGCAACGTGTCTCACGGCCGGCTCATTTGGACTTCATCCGCTCGATCGTGCCCGTCGTGCTCTTGCCCTCGACCAGGTCGATGAGCACCACGCGACCGCCGTAGGACTCGACGATCTCGTGCCCGACCACGCGCTCGCGCGTGTAGTCGGCGCCCTTAATCAGCACGTCGGGCCTGATCGCCTCGATGAGCCCGATCGGCGTGTCCTGGGCGAACGCGACCACCGCGTCCACGCACCCGAGCGCCCCAAGCACCCGCGCCCGGTCCTCGAGCGTGTTGACGGGCCTGGTCGGCCCCTTGAGCCGCTTCACCGAGTCGTCGTCGTTGAGCCCCACGATCAGCATCGCCCCGTGCGACGCCGATCTCTCCAGCATCGCGATGTGCCCCGCGTGGATGATGTCGAAGCACCCGTTCGTGAACACGACCTTCCCGCCCGTCTGCCGGACCATGTCCGCCTCGAGCCTCGCCTGCTCCGCCGAGCGGAGCTTGCCCTGGAGCTTGCCCGACTGCCTGAGCACCTCGTGCCTGATCCGCGCCAGCGGGATCGGCTCGACGCCGAAGATCTCAACCTCGAGACCAGCCGCCACATTCGCGATCGCCACCGCGCTGTGCCAGTCGAGCCCGCAGCCCACGCTCGCCGCCAGCCCGGCCAGCACCATGTCGCCCGCGCCCGTCACGTCGTACACCTGACGC
>JBGSIX010000032.1:0-29343 GCA_041742315.1 Phycisphaerales bacterium
TGAGCCCCGCCGCCAGTGCGCCGATGAACGCGCCGGCGGGCAGGATCGCGCCGCTGTTGGTGCGGAGGAAGTGGTCATCGGGGAGCGAGGCGGTGAGTGAGGGCATCAGCACGAGCACGATCGTCGCCGCGAGTCCCGCGCCGGCGGTCACCCCGATGATGTTGGGCGCGGCCAGCGGGTTCCGCATGACGGCCTGGAGCAAGACGCCCGCGACTGCCAGATCGATCCCCACGATCGCCGCGCACAAAGCCCTGGGCAGACGGATCTCGTGCGAGATGACGCGGGACACCTGCTCGGGCAGCTCGGCGAGATTCTCGGTGCCGAAGACGACCGAGAGCCAGATCCCCAGTGCGAGCAGGACGAGGAGCGCCGGGATCACGAGGGCGGCGCTGGTGCACCACCGGACGAAACCGGGCGTCGCTCGTTCGGGTGAATCCATCGGCAAGTGTTGGCCCGTCACCGGGCCCGGGAGCGATTGGCCCCGGCGATCAGCCGTCGCGGTCCGGGATCTCGACCGGGTCGAGCGAGGGCGGGTTGTCGCCGCCTTCGTCGCGGGGGGTGGTCTCGGAGGGGAGCATGTCGCCCGACGTGGGCGGCGGCATCGAGTTGGTCGACGGGGGCACGTACGCGCCGGACGAGGCGTACTCGGGGATATCGCGGAGCGAGACGTCGATCCGGCGCGAGTGGGCCTGGGGGACCGAGATCTCGTTGCGGAGCTTGCCCGTGTTCTTGTCGGTGCTCGTCAACTCCCAGCGCATCATCGCCGTCCGGTTGCCCGTCGCGTCGTTGGGTCGGCGGTCGTCGTAGAACCGCACGCGCAGCTTCTGATCGACCGGGACGTCCATCGCCCAGAGCGATTCGCCCGTCGTGGTGTCCACGATCGTTACCGTCATGGGCATCAGGGGCGTGCTGGTGTAGGAATGCGAGTCGAGCGAGGCGTGGCAGCCCGAGAGCAAGGCCCCCATGAGACCCAGGCAGGCTGCAAACAGAACGTAGGATCGGCTGGTCATCGGTCGTGTCTCCGGTTGGCGGACCCGCCCTCGGCGAGCCCGCAGAGTCTATCGACGAGTTGGGCCTCCGTCGTCCACCCAGAATCGGCCCTTGCCGCTCCCGACGCCCCACAGGGTAGAGTTCCACCCATGAGCCCCGATCAGCCCACAACCGACACCCCCAGGTCCGCCTTCCGGATCGGGCACGGCTACGACCTCCACCGGCTCGAACCCAGGCCGCCCGAGGGCCCCGGTCGCCCGCTCATCCTGGGCGGGGTCCAGATCGACCACGACCGGGGGCCCGTGAGCCACTCGGACGGCGATGCCGTGCTCCACGCCGTCACCGACGCCCTGCTCGGCGCTCTGGGCCTGCCCGACATCGGCCAGCTCTTTCCGGACAACGACCCCCAGTGGGAGGGGGCCTCGTCGGATCGGTTCCTGCTCGAGGCGGCCAGCCGGATGCAGATCGCCGGCTACCGGGTCTCGAATCTCGATGTCACGCTCATCCTCGAGAGACCCAAGCTCCTGCCCCACAAGGACGGGATCCGGCGCAATCTCGCGCTCTTGCTGGGCGTGGAGCCGGCGCTTGTGAACATCAAGGGCAAGACGCACGAGCGGGTGGACGCGGTGGGGGAGAACCGGGCCGTCGAGGTGCACGCGGTGGTGCTGCTCGTTTCGGTTTAGCGCGACGGGCCCTTTTTCCAGATCACCCGATCGGTGAGCCCGGGGAACATCGCCGCGAGTTGGACCCCCAGGCGCGCGGGCTGACTCATCCAGACCTCGGGCCTTGGCTTCATGAGCGATCGTACCACGGCGCCCGCGACGCGATCGGGGCTCTGCGAGCGGTTGTGTGTGCGTGGGGGAACAGTCTCGTTCTTGCGAGCCTGCATCGCGTCGAAGAACTCCGTGTTCGTGCGCACGGGGTGGACGGTCGTGACGTGGACGCCCGCGGACGCCAATTCCACGTTGAGGGCTCGACCGATGTGGTGCTGGGCGGATTTGGTCGCCGAGTAGACCGAGTACCCGGGCGAGGGGAGCGCCGAGAGGCAGCTCGTGCAGATCAGGATGTGCCCGGATCGGGATTCGAGCATGGGTTTCGCGGCGGCCCGGATGGTGTGGATCGTGCCGAAGAAGTTGACCTCGAACATCTCGCGCAGGAGCGCGCCCGAGGTGCCCAGCAGGGTGTGCTTGGCGCCGAAGCCCGCGTTGGCGAAGACGGCGTAGACGGAGCCGAAGGACTCGATCGTGCGCGCGATGAGCGCATCGCACTCGTCCTGGGAGGTCACATCGCAGGGCACGGCGATGGCTTTGCCACCCGATTGGCGGATGCGTTCGGCAAGGGCTTCGAGTTTTTCCGTTCGGCGTGCGGCGAGCGCGACGGGCATGCCCGCCTTGGCGCAGGCGAAGGCCGTGGCGGCCCCGATGCCGCTGGATGCCCCGGTGATGGCGATGGGTTTGCCGGCAAGGTCGATCCGCGCCATCACGCCCCCCTTGCGAGCCAGCGGAGTTCGGGCATTTTGAGCGCCACCGCGAGGGCGACGTACGAGCCGATGCCCACGACGACAGCGAGGCTGAGGCGCAGGGCGCTGGTGCTCCAGGTTTGGGCGCTCGGGAGCAGGACGAGCGTGAGCCAGACGAGTGCGCCCATGACGGCGGAGATCAGGCCGATGCGGACCGCGCCGGGCAGGATCGAGACGTCTGGTTCGAGTCGTTTGCGGAGGATGAGTGCGAGCGTCAAAGTCTGGAGCAGGGCCGTGAGCGCGGTCGACCAGGCGAGCCCGGCTTCTTTGAGGGACCAGATGAGCGTGAGATTGCTGGCGAGATTGACGCAGACCATGACGATGCCCACGCGCATGGGGGTGAGCGTGTCGCCCTGGGCGTAGAAGGATCGGCTGAGTATGTGGTTGAGCGAGTACGCGAAGACGCCCAGCGAATAGCCCGCCAGGACGGCGGCGGATCGGTCGAGGCCATCGGCGCTGAAGCCCCCGCCTCCGGAGAACATGACCTCGACGAGGTCGCGCCGGACGACGAAGAGGCCGATGGTCGCGGGGAGTCCGATGAAGAGCGAGAGCCGCATGCCGTGGGCGACGGTCTCGGTGAACTTGCCGCGGTCGCGCGCGGTGCGGGCCAGCGCGGGGAATGCCGCGGTCGCCACGGCGATCCCGAAGACGCCCAGCGGGAACTGGTAGAGGCGCTGGGTGTAGCCCACGATGGCGTTGGAGGCCACGTCCATGGGGACGTGCTTGCCGAGCATGGTGGGGCCGACCCAGGTGGGCCACATCGCGATGACGGTGTCCATGAGCGTGTTGAGCTGGAGCGTGCCCATGCCGATCAGGACGGGGACGAACCGCTTGAGCGTGAGCATCGCCTCGCGGCGGACGGGTGCGGTGTTGAGGCGCCACTTGGTGCGGGCGCGGAGCTCGGCGAGCACCCAGAGGATCTGGAGCACGCCCGCGACGAGCGTGGCGAGACCGATCCAGATCGCGCCGCGCTCGGGGGAGGCATCCAGCGACATGGCTGCGAGCGCCGCGCCGATGATGCAGACGCTCAGCAGGATGGGCGAGGCGGCCAGCGGGAGGAATCGCCCGCGGACCTGGAGCATGCCGCCCATGATCGCGGTGGTGCAGACCATGGGCATGAAGGGGAGCAGGAGGGCGATGAGCCCGAAGCTGAACCGGCGTGCGGTGTCGTCCGAAGTGAAGTAGATCCCGAGCACGATCGCCTCGCCCACCACAAGCAGCAGCGTCGTGACGAGGGTCAGGGCGATCACGATGAGCGTGGCGTAGCGCTGGGCGTTGTCGTCGTCTTCCTCGGTGAGGCGCGTGTACTGCGGGATGAACGCGGCCGAGAGCGCGCCCTCGCCCAGAAGTCGGCGGAAGAGATTGGGGATCGCAAACGCGGCGGCGAAGGCCGAGCCCACGAGCGAATCGCCGAAGAGGCGGACGGTGACGAGATCGCGGGCGAGGCCGAAGAGGCGAGAGAGAAGTGTGACCGACGCGACCGTGCGCGTATCCCGGGCGATCGAGTTCGGCTTGGCGGTGCTCACGCCCGGGAGCCTATCCGCGCAGGGGCCTCGGCTCCGGGTGGGTGCGGATGAGCAGGGAGAGGCTCGTGCCCATGATCAGTCCGATCACGTTGAAGGCGTAGTCGTCGAACCCGGCGAATCTGCCGAGGATGGGGATCAGTTGCGTGGATTCGTCGAACGCGGCGTAGAGCACGCCCACAGCCAGGCAACGGGCGGCGTTGCTCCGGGTGCCCGGTTCTCCAAAGAGACCCGTGACGCAGAGCAGGAATCCCCAGAGCCCGAATGCGATGAAATGCACGACAAGATCGGGGCGCTTGATTGGGCCCACGATGCGGAGCTGTGGCCAGTGCGTGCCGACGAAGAGCAGGATGGCGAAGGCGACGAAGGCCGCGACGCGGAGGCGGCGCGGGAAGGGGATCGTGATCACGTGGGGTACCCGTAGGGTGAGTCGTCCGCCCAGGCGCTGGGCTCGGGCGTCTGCGGCTTGGGCTCGACCTGCACCTCGGGGTTTGGTGTTGGTTCGTTTGAGGTTTCGGGAGCGGGTTCGATCGGAGTAGAAGCGGAGTCGGTGCTCGCGGTTTCGGGCTTGGGCTCGATCCTGGGCTCGGGCGCGCCGGTGAGGTTGCGGGCGAGGGCTTCGTAGTCGCTGGCGCCCGCGGCCGTTGGTGCATATTCGAAGATCGTCTGCCCGAAGCTGGGGCACTCGGCGAGCTTGATGTTCCGCCGGATCGCCGGGCGCATGAGGCGAGCGCCGGCCCAGGGGACGCCCGTGCCCTTTGCGGCCTCAAAGAAGTCGGCGAGGTCCGCCACGACTTCCTGGGCAAGTGTGGTCTGCATCTCGTGCATGCAGAGCACCACGCCTTCGACCCGAAGCCGCGGATTGAGCGACTGGTGGACGAGTTGCACTGTTTCGAGGAGCTTGCTCACGCCCTGGAGCGCGAGGTAGTGCGCCTGCATCGGGATGAGCACACTGTCGGCGGCGGCCAGCGCGCTCAGGGTCAGCAGGCCCAGCGCCGGCGGGCAGTCGAGGAGGATGTAGTCGAACCGATCGCGGACGGCGCGAATCGCATTGCCCAGACGCTGGTTGCGGTCCGGGGCGTCGCGGAGGTCGTTCTCAACGGCGGCAAGGTCGGTCTCGGCGGGCAGAACCCAGAGGTTCTCGCGTGAGCCGACGATCACGCGGTGGATCTCTGAGGGGTCGTGGAGGACGTCGTAGGCGGAGCCGTCGAGCGAGGCCGGGTCAACGCCCAGATGGAGCGAGGCGTGGGCCTGTGGGTCCAGATCGATCAGGAGCGTTCGGTGGCCCTGTCGCGCCAGTGCGGCGGCCAGATTGACGGTGGTGGTGGTTTTGCCGACGCCGCCTTTTTGGTTCATCAGCGCGATGACGCGCGGGGCGTCGGTTGGATGCGGAACGCTCATGGGGCGAGTATAGAGGCTCGCGCGGGCGGTGCTTGAACCGGGGGGATCGTGCGTGTGTCAGTTCGCGGAAGCGGATTTGGATGCGGAGGAATTGGCGTCGCTGTCGGTTGTGGTGGGGAGGGGTTTGGAGGCGGCTTTGTTGATGGAGCCGACGATCTGGGCCTCGAAGATGTCGCGGCGGGCGATCTTGATGGCGGTGACGCCGATGAAGCTGGCGAGGACGACGATGATGGCGTAGATCAGGCGGGCGCGGCCGAGGCTGGCGGCGATGCCGAGCAGGGCGAAGGCGGCACCGATGCCATAGAGCGCAAAGACCGCGCCCTTGACTCCGAGTGATCGTTTGAGCATGTGGTGCAGGTGGTTGGAGTCGGCCTCGCTCATCTTCTTGCCCGAGAGCTTGCGGCGGATGATGGCGAGCGTGGTGTCCATGATGGGGATGGAGTAGATCACGAGCCCCGCGACGACGAGGTGGGTCTTGCCCGTGTCGCCCAGGGTGAGGATGAGCACGACCATGCAGTAGCCCAGCAGGAGCGAGCCAGCGTCGCCCAGGAAGATGCTCGCCGGGTTGAAGTTGTGGGGGAGGAACCCGAGGCAGGCGCCCAGGATCGCCATGGCCAGGATGAGGCGCTGGGTGTCGCGGGGGCCGTCGTCGACGAGGGCGAGCGTGAGGGCGATGACGAGGATGCCGGCGGTGGCGATGCCCGTGACGCCCGAGAGGAGCCCGTCGAGCCCGTCGATCAGGTTGGCGGCGTTGCACCCGCCCAGGACGAAGACGGCGATGACCGCGGCCCCGGTCCAGTAGACGATGTCCACGCCCATGCCGAAGACTTCGAAGCCGATCGTTTCCTGTCCGCCCAGAATGATCGAATCGATCCCGAGCCCGTGCGCGATCGGGAAGATGATGCCCCGGGCGACCTGGATGCCGACCTGGTCCATCGCGAGCGCGGCGGCGGCGAAAAGCTGGCCCGAAATCTTGAGTCGCGGGCTGATGTGGGCGACGTCGTCGAAGAGGCCCACGAACATGATCACGGTCATGCCGAGCATGATGGAGAAGGGGACGATCTTGCCCGCGGTAGGGAGGTTGCGTTCGTTTGGGTGGTACTCGATGAGGCCCGGGACCTGCGTGGCGACGACGGCGAAGATCATCGCCGCCATGAGCCCGAGGAAGACGGCGACGCCGCCCAGGTAGGCGGTGGGCTGCTTGTGGACTTTGCGCGGGTCGCTCGGGATGTCGACGATTTTGTTGGCGACGGCGAGCCGGCGCATGATGGGTGTTGTGAGCAGCGTGACGAGGAAGGCGACGGCGAAGACGCCGACGTAGCCCTGGAAGATGCTCGTGCGTGAGACCGTTTCGACGATCTCGGCCACGGGCTCTGCGCCGCCGTCGAGTGCGCCGGGTGCGAAGTTCATCCAATCTTCTGGCTGGAGCAACGCGATCATGTCACACCCGCCTGGGCCCGGAGGGTCCGGGCGAGGTCCTGGATTGTCTGCTCGAGCGGCACGCGCGCCTCGAAGCCGACGGCCTCGCGGAGCCGCGTCAGGTCCGGGCGACGCCGACGCAGATCCTCGAACCCCGCAGGGTACGCCTCGGAATAGGGGACATGCTCCACACTCGAGCGAGACTTCAGCGTGTCGATGACGGCTTGGGCCAGTTCGTTGATGGTGATCGGGTGGTCTGAACCAATATTGAACACACGCCCGAAGCAGTTCGGGCGGGCGAGCAACTCGGGGAGCACGCTCACGACGTCGCGGACGTCGCAGAAACAACGCGACTGGGTGCCCTCGCCGAAGACTTTGAGCGGCTTGTTCTGGAGCGCCGCGTCGACGAACCTTGGGAGCACCATGCCGTAGGTCCCGATCTGGCGCGGGCCGACGGTGTTGAAGAACCGCGCAATGACGACGGGGAGCTTGGACTGGCGGAAGTAGGCGAGGGCGAGGTGCTCGTCGAGCGCCTTGCTGGCGGCGTAGGACCAGCGGGTGACGGTGGTGGGGCCGTAGACGACGTCGTCCTCTTCGCTGAAGACCTCGCCGACGCCCTTGCCGTAGACCTCGGAGCTGGAAGCGATAAGCACGCGGCCCGGCGCGCCGTCTGGGCCCGAGGTGAGTGAGGCCTTGAGCAGTTCGGCGGTGAGCGTGACGTTGGTCTCGATCGACTCGACGGGCTTCTCCATGACGAGCTGGACACCGACGGCCGCGGCGAGGTGGTAGATCTCGTCGAACGCGCCCAGCTCTCCACGCGCGCCGATCTCACCCACGAGCGAGCCGAGGTCGGCTTCGATGAAGGTGAGCCGATCGTGCTCGCCCGGCAGGTTGCTGCGCCGCCCGGTCGAGAGGTTGTCGATGACGACGACTTCCCGGCCCGCCGCGAGCAGGCGGTCGCACAGGTGCGAGCCGATGAAGCCAGCGCCCCCGGTGACCAGGGTTCGCGCCGGGGCCCGTGCTGTGCTGTTGGGCTTGCTCACGGTGGTGGTTTGGCTTAGGCGCTGGCGGCCTTGCGTCCTCGCTGCTGGTAGGCGTGGGAGGCGCGCATGTTCTTGCCGAAGTACCCGCCCGCGGACGGACGCACGGCGTTGATGAGCACGCCCAGAAACTCGGCGCGTGTGTCGGTCAGCTCGTTCTTGAGCCGAGCGATCGTGCCGCGTTTCTCGGTCATGGCTCGGGCGACCAGCATGGTCGCGCCGCAGCGGTTGGCCAGGGCCACCGCGTCGCCGGCGACGATCGCAGGGGCGGTGTCGATGATGACGATGTCGTACCGCGCTTCGAGCCGGGTGAGCAGCTCGCCCATCGGATCGGTGACGATGCGCTCGAACATGCGGTGCTCGGCGGAACCGACGGTGAGCACATCGAGCTTGGGGTTGTCGGTGGTGCAGATGGCATTTTCGATGGAGGCCGAACCGGCGAGGATATCGACGAGGCCCGGGCTGGCTTCGAGGTTGAAGAGGCCGTGGATCCGCGGGCGTCTCAGGTTGGCGTCAATGACGAGTGTCTTCAGGTCGGCGCGGGCGCAGGCCTCGGAGAGGTTGGTGACGAGCGTTGTGGCGCCGGACTGCGGCGTTGCGGGCACGACGAGCAGCGAGCGGTGCCCGGCTTCCTGCATGCGTTTGACGATGGCGACGCGCACCTGGCGGATGCTCTCGGCCATGACGCCGGTGGGGCGGTCGTGGAAGGCCGTCTCGGCGCGTTCGGGGCGCGAGGGGTCCTCGGATGCGAGCGGGAGCATGCCAAGCACGGTCGTGCGCGGGATCATCGCCACATCGGCCGGGCCCTTGACGCGCTGGTCGAGCATCTCGCGGAGCACGATCAGGCCCGAGACGAGACCCATGAAGAGCACAAACCCTGCGGGGATAACGATCTTCGCTTCTGGGAAGGCGGGCTTGTCGGGGATCTTGGCGCTCTGGTAGACCGAGACGCGCTTGGAGCTCTCCATGCCCGCGATGGCGTTGAGGTTGTTCAGTGATGCCTGCGCCTCGTCCTGGCGTTCGCCCAGACGCTCGAGCTTGCGCTCGAGTTCCTTGAGTTCCTGCTGGAGGGCGGCCAGCTCGTTCAGGCGGCCCTTGTTCTCGTCGATCGAGGTGAGCAGCTTGGCCTCTTGTGCTCGGAGCTGCATCAGACCCTGGCGGATGGCGTCGAGGCGGCCGTCGAAGAGCGATCGCATGATCTGCGAGCGGAGCTGCTCGAGTTCTTCGGTGGTGCCGTCGATCTGGGCACGGATCTGCTTCCGGCTCGGGTGGTTCAGCCCGAGGTCGCTTTTTTCGAACGCCCGGTCGGCGGCCTGGAGCTGCTGGATCGTGCCCTTGGTCTGGCGCACGATCGGGTCTTCCTCGGCGGCCTGTCGGATCTGTTCGGGGAAGATGATCCCCCCCGGCGAGGAGAGGACGCGCTGCATCTCAAGCTGCTGCGTCTGCAGCGATGTGATGGAGTCCTGCACGATGCTCAGGTTCTCGACGTTGGCTTCCATCGAGGCGTACGCCTCGGTCATGCGGGAGTCGAGGGATTCGATCTGGTTCTCGGTGATGATGCGGTCGCGGGACCGCTCGGTCAGCTCGATCTCGTTGTCGAGTTCCTTGACCTGGCGGCTGAGCGATTCTCGCATCTCGTTGTGCCGATCGTCCGTGGATGTGTTGAGCTCGGCGCGATAGGCGTTCGTGATCTGCTGCACGATGAACGCGGCGTCTTCGGGGTGCTTGTCGCTCATGGTCAGCACGATGAACTGCGACTTGGGCAGGGGGCGCGCGGTGACCGTGTCCTGGAGCTCGCGCACGGCATCGGTGTACGAGATCGCGCCCGTGCGGTCCTGGAACTCGGCGATCCAGTGCGAGGCGTTGGTCGTGTACCCAGGGTACCGGATCGCCCGGTCGAGGACCTTGTCGGAGACCATGGTCTGGGCTTCGGTCGACATAAACCGCTCGTACTGTTCTTTGTTGGTGCTGTCTTCGGTCGCGATCTCCTGCGAGTTGGTAATGGGCGGAGAGACTTTGAAGACGACCTTGGAGTCGTAGCGGGGGAAGAACTTGGCGAGCACCAGGTAGCCGCCAACGCCCACGGCCACCCCGACCACGCCCGAGACCATGAGCACCCAGAAGTACTTCTTGAAGAGCTTGATCGGATCGATGGAGGGGCCGCCACCGGGCGAGGGTGCGGCAGGTCTCGGCGACATTGGGATCGCGGGTCGGGATGTGGATGCTGCGGTACTCATGGTTGGCTTCTCAAGAACGGATCGACCCTATCTCTTACTGATTCCGCAGTTGTGTCTGGATCTGTTCCAGTTCGGTGCGGACCTCTTCGCTGAATGCTGACGTTGTGTCCCCGGCCATGATGGTCCGGGCTTCGGACGCCGCTTCCTGTGCCCCAGCTGTGTTACCGGACGCGAGCAACGCACGCGCCAGGTGCACGAGCACCGGAGCCTTATCGACATCTGTCTGGGCCATGCTGAGCGCCCGTTGGAGCGCGGCGATGGCTTCCTGCGGCTTGCCCAGCTCGAGCTTCACCAATCCAAGGGTGTCCTGGGCCGCTCTGGAATTGGGATCGAGTTCGACCGCTCGCTGGGCGTGCGATTCGGCCTGGGACGCCTGATTGAGGTGCTTGGCCAGTGTGTAGGCCAGGTTGTTCTGCACTTCGGCGTCGTTGGGATTGAGTGTGAGGGCCTGCTGCATGTCGTCGACGGCGGCGGTGTAGTCGCCCAGGCCGTAGCGCGCCATGGAGCGGACCTTGAACCCAGTCTGCTTGATCTGCGGGTCCTGGACCGTGTCAATCACGCGGGTGAGCTGGCGCATGCCTTCGTCTTTGGTGGCGTCTTCGGTGAGCATGAGCTGGGCGCGGAAGAGCGAGGCCCAGGGCGAGAGGCTGCGATCTCGATCGAGGGTTGCCAGGTAATCAAGCCCCGCCTGTGTCGAGCCGAGCAGGTCGGACAGGCTTCTGATCCACGCGGCGAGCTGGTTTGGATTGTCCTTGACAAGGTCGTAAGCCGAGCTCAGGTTGGTCCGGATGCCATCGGTGTTCTCGGCGGCTTTCTCGATCCGGGCACGGAGCATGAACGTCGCGGCCGATTCGGTTGAGGCGAGGTTCGGGTCCTGCGCGATCTGCCTTGCTCTCCGGAGATCGGGCCGGGGCTGATCGACCAGGCAGGTCGCCAGCCGCTGACCCACGGCGAACGTCTTGGATTGCGCCCAAGCCGTCTCATAGAAGCGGAGCGCGGTGCGGGGGCGGCCCGCCTGCGTGAACGTGTCGCCCACGCCAAGCATGAGCCCAAGGTCCGTGGGGTTGCGCTTGAGGCCTGTGTCGGCCAGGTCCGCAGCCATCTGCTCGCGGTCGAGCTGGACGAGCCGGCTGATGGCGCCGAGGCGGAGCTGGATGTTGTCGGGGTCGGCCTCGGCGGAGGCGACGATGTCCCTGGCCGCGTCGTCCGTGCGTCCGAGTTCGTTGGCGATCAGCGAGCGGAACCGGTAGGCGTCGGCGCTGGAGGGGTTGAGCTCGATCGCGCGGGTGAGGTCCGCGATCGCGTCCTCCATCGTGCTCCGGTTCGACATGAGGCGTGTGGCCCGTTTCATGTACCCGAGCGCGTCGTTGGGGTAGGCCTGGATCGCGTCGTCGATGAGCTGGCTGGATTCGTTGGCCTTGCCCTGCAGGGCGGCCACGTCGGCGCGCATGAGCATCATGCTCAGGCTGTTGCGTTCGTCCTCGCTGAACGTGTCGATCGTTTCCTGGGCGAGCTGGGGCTGGTTCAGGCGGATGTAGCACTCCACGAGCCGGCTCCGGGCGATCATCGCCTGGAAGTCGGCCGCGATGAGCGAGCGGAGCACCGGGACGGCCTCGTCGTACCTGCGGAGTTCGAAGAGCCGATCGGCCAGCACCGCGTCGGCGATGGGGTTGTCGGGGCTTTGCATGAGCCTCGCCTGGCGGAGCGTGGTCAGGCCGCGATCGATGAGCCCGCGGTCGAGCAGGAATTCGCCGAAGGCCAGGTAGGAACTCGGGTCATTCAGGTCATTTGCACCCGAAGAGATGAATTGCGTGTAGACGTCGACGGCTTTCTGAAGATCGTTTCGGTCCGCGTGCCAGCGGGCATCGAGGGAGGCCAGCACCAGCGAGTCTTTCTCGGCGCGGGCCTTGTCGAGCCTCTGGCGCGCCTCGTCGAACTTGCGGAGGTCCAGCGCCAGCCCGATGAGCAGCGCGGTGTTCCTCGCGTTGCCCTGGGTCGTGTCGGCGATCGCCAGGCGTCGGTCGTAGGCGAGCTGCTTGTCGCCCACGCGGCCCTCGAGATCGAGCCACATCTCCCGGAACTGCTCGTCGCGCTGACCGATCGAGAGCACCGAGCGGGCTGTGTCCAGCGCCTCATTGAGGCGACCCAGGCGGGTGAGCACCGAGATGTAGCCCTTGAGCAGGTCGATGTCCGTCGGGCGAACCGCGATGGCGCGTTTGTAGTTTTCCAGTGCGTTGAACGTCTCGCCCAGTTCCATCTGCACGTCGGCCAGGAGCTTGATCGTGACGGCGTTGATGCTGCCGCGATCCACGGCCGACTGGAGTGTTCGGCGGGCCGATTCTTTGTCGCCCTGGGCGAGCTCGATGCGTGCCCGCATGGCCAGCCCGTCGGCGCCGTCGATGTCTCTGTCTTTGTTTTTCTCGTAGATACGCCTTGCCTGGGCGACGTCTTTGTTGCGTATGGCTTCGTCGAAGGAATACACGATGACCAGCTTGTTGGCCGGGTCGAGATCGCGAGCCGCGGCCAACGCCGCGGCGGCTGCCTCGGCGTTCTCGCTGGAGAGATACAGCTTGTGCAGCGCGAGCTGGCGTTGGAGATCGGGCATCTCGCTCTGCTCGACCATGCCGATGCGCTGGTCGATGTCGCCTCCGATATCGGCCATCGTCTTCTGGGCGAGCAGGTTGCGATTCTCGGGCTCGATGGCGAGGCCATTCTCGATGATCGCCTTGGCTTCCTCGTATCGCTGGGCCTGGTTCAGCAGCTGCGCAAGCCCGATGATGATCGAGACTTCGCTCGGATGCTCGACCAGCCCGTCCTGGAGGAGCGTGATCGCGGCATCGGGGGTGCCCCGGTCCTGGGCGAGTTGGGCTTCGGCGAGCAGTTTTTTGACCGGATCCTTTTCGACGGAGGGGTCCAGGAGCATGCCGACGATGCCGAGTTGCTCGGCGATCTCCGGGATGTCGGGCCGCAGATCGTTCGCGGTGGTCAGGAGCTGCTTGGCACGGTTGTAGTCGCGGAGTCCGACGTAGACATTGGCGAGCCGGACGATCGTGTTGAGGTCGCTTGGTTCAAGGATGCGAGCCGATTCGAGCAGATCTTTTTCGAGCCCCGGGTTGCCGAGCTGTCTTGCCACCTCGGCCGCCAGCTTGAGTCCCTCGATGTTCTCCCGGTTTGTCGCGGTGTTGAACTCGCGGAAGAGACGGTCGGCCTTGTTGAGCTCGCCCCCGGCGTACGCGAGGCGTGCATCCAGAAAGAGCATCATCGGGCGGTCCGTCGAGACTTCCTTGGAGAGCCGGTCGCGGTACTGCTTGGCGCGATCGAGCCACTCGGCGCGGCCCTCGGTCTGGCCGGCCATCTGGGACCAGCGTTCGATCGCGGCGTCTGCCATGAAATACAGCGCCCGGTTGCGGTCTTCGAACCGCTGGAGACCGTCCGTCGAAACGGGCACGTCCGGGAGGTCGGCGATTTTCTCGAGCACCGTGATCGCCTCGGGGTGCTTGCCGATCTGCTTGAGAAACTGCGCGTAGGCGAACTGCAGCCGGCGATTTTCGGGCGCGGACGCGCTGGCACGGGTCCAGATCGGATCGAGCCGCTCCACGGCGTTCTGAGGGTCCACGGTGGCGATCACGCTCGTGATCAGGCCCATCGTCCGGGCATCGAACGCGCCGGACTCGGCTTGCTGCGCCTTGGCGGCGAGCTCCGTGGTTCGCTCTTGGAATCCATCGAGCGTGCTCCGGCGTTCCCTGGCCAGATCGGGACCGTACTTCTGACTTGCCGCGACGGTCCGCAGCGCCTGGTCGATGTCCGCCCTGATCAGGAGGAACTGCCCGGCGAGGTTGTCGGGGTTCGCCTGGGCGAATTCGGAGACCGCCGCGTACCCCGCCGCGTAGGCCTCGTTCTCCAGGTTCGTGCGCTTGGCGAGACCGGCCCGTTCGGCTTTCTTGTTGTAGATCGTGTAGAGCGATTCCACGATCTGCGAATCGTGCGGGCGGACCTGTTTCGCCTGGCGCAGGTCCTCGATGCCCCCGTCGAGGAATTCGTCGCTCACATCGGTCGAGATCTGAGAGATGACGGCTACGGCCTCGCCGCGGTAGCGCCGGATCTGCTTGAAGAGATCCGAATCGGTTTCCCCGAAGAGGAGCCCCTCGACGCGGTTGACCTCGTCGATCAGGAACTGGTAGCTTTCCTTGGACGGGCCGCCGGCGCGCAGAAGCTGCATGAACTCGCCGAAGTAGCGTTCATGCGCTTCGAGATCGGACCGCTTCACCTCGGCGATAGACCTCAGCACGGCTCGGTATTTTTCGTACTGCGCCGAGTACTCCAGTGGAGTCTCGGTGGGACGGTTCTGGATCGATGTGAGATAACGCTCGAGCCACGCGACATTGGTGCGTTCTTCGTTAACCGCGTTGCCCCAGCTCCGTTCGGCGGCCTTCCAATCGCCCTCGGCCTCGGCTTTCTCGGCGAGCCTGGCGTGATCGGCGCCGGACTTCATCAGGACGACCGCCGCGCCGAACACCGCACCGCCCATCACCACGAGCAGCACCGCCGAGAGCAGCACCACGAACTTGACATTCACACGCCCGGACATGATTGGTCGATCCTTTCTCATCCAGGGCGATCAGCCGCCCGTCTTGGTCCCGCTTGTCTCGCCCTTGCTCGGGTAACGCCCATTCTGGACTTCGATCCAGTCGGGGACGCAAAGCATCAGATCCGGGAGGATCTCCCCGAGCAGGCTAGAAGATACGGCTGCAAACTCTTCCGCGCTGGAAACAGACTCCGTTGTGAACTGAACTTTCAGATAGAACGCGTAGTCGTTGGTCAGATCAAAGGCCAGGAACCGAACCTGCTCGGCGCTGGAGGCGATGCCGCCGTTGGCGACGAAAAGATAGCCCGCGTAGAGCTCCTGCCCGCCTGGGTTGTGGTATGTGCTCGTGCGGACTTTGGCGAGTTCTATCCCGCTTGGCAGCCGCACCCGCTTGCCGCGTGTATCGGACCAGCGCCGGCTCGTGCTGGCGGTGTAGATGGGCTCACTGTTGTCCGAGGCCTCGCTGTCGAGAGCCCAGCCGCTCTCGTCGAGCTGCAGCGGGATTTCCCGGCTGGTCTGAGTTTGCACGATGCCGGCGCCAACGAAGCACCGCTCGGGAACGTGTGGCACTGTATCGATCTGGTCGGTGTAGTAAGCCGCGTGAAGCTCAACCACTCGGGGCTTCTGGCCCTCGGGCGGGTTCTTTTCCATGTACACACGCGTCAGATAGTTGGAGGTGCCCAGCGATTCGAGCACCTCTGCCGAGACGATCCGGTCGGCGCCGACCTGGACCCATGAATCCGTCTCCCGGGGCAGGGTGGAGACGACTCGGCCGCCCGGCGCATAGATCGGGAGTTTGTTGAGGTGGATCTTGTAATAGTTGATGGCCCAGCCCATCCCGATCGCCGAGCCAAAGAGCACGACCAGCAGCAGGGCCGTCACCGGGCGGGCAAGCCTGAGATGCACCGCGGGCTTGGGGCCCTTGGGTTTGGGTTCCTTGGGCGTGGGGGCGATTCTTTCGAGCGACCAGCCTATCGCCAGAAAGAGCCCAAGACCCGGGATCAGGAGCAGGGTGCCGATCAGTGTGTGCGCCTCGCCCGAGGCCAGGTTGCTGTCCCGCAGGGTCGCCAGCCCGAGGATCGCGACGCGAGCGATGTTCATCAGGAGCGCCACCGGTGCGCTCAGGAGCATGAGCGTGATCCGTTTCCACCACTCGCGTGTGGACAGGAGTGCGACGGCGCCAGCCAACGCAATAAAGGCCACGACCATGCGCATGCCGCTGCACGCTTCGGCGACGTTGAGCGGGTGTTCGACGCCCGAGCCGGAGATGACCGTGAGCACGTTGCCGTCGACGTCGACGGTAAAGCCAAAGAGCATGCCCACGAGACCGAGCACGACGTAGGCGCCCTGGCTGGCCAGGAGCTGCAGGGGCCAGGTGATGCGGAGCATCACACCCTCAGAGACGGTGATCATGAACACCAGGTACGCCGCGGGCAGGATCAGCCAGCGCGCCACCGCCGGCCCGAGCAGGACAAGGGCGACGCCCCACATCGTCAGGATCACAAACAGTCCCTGACCCATGTGCACGCCCGGGATCGGACCGATCGAAAAGGAGAGATACCCCAGAATCCCCGTGCCCACGGCGAGCAAGCCGGGCAGGAAAGGCTCGGGTGTTGCTTTGGCGATCTGATCGCGACGCTGCCAGATCAGATAACCCGCGATGACGGGGACAAAGAACGCGTGCCCCCAGTCTTCGATCAGACGGGCGCTGAATTCGGATTGCTTGAAGAACCAGCGATAGAAAAGGCCCCCCAGCGCGAGCCAGATGAGCCCGATCATGACGAGATTGACCGGGGTGTTCCAGGTGGGCGCTGAGCGTGCGGCTGCGTCTTTGGACACAACCTCGGACTTGGCGCTGACTGAGGACATGGGCGGACTCACTCCGGGGCGCGATGAACGCACCTTGACACTTCTTCTGGGGGGGCTTTCGCCCCGCATGCTGTTCCCGTTGATCGGCCCACAGGACGCGGCTCGTCAGATCCAGTCGCGTTTCACTCGGAGAGAATCCTCTCCCGTGGCGATCGGAACACCCACATTGCGTCCTGCGGGATCGGTGATACGTCCATGCCCGAACCGCGGTTCATCGAGGCCTCGGAGATCCGTGCTCCGAACCCACTGCATGGGATTGTTATCACACCGACCCCAAAATGACAGCCCGAGACGCTCTCGAAAGAGCGTTTCGGGCCGTGGATTGCTGCGAAGTGAACAGGATTTGATTTAGAAGCGGTTGTCCGAAGGCGGGGCGCCGAAGACGTCGTTGCCAAAGTTCCGGTCGAGCAGGAAGCCAAAGCCGTAGGAGGTGCGGAATCCGCCCCGGATGACCGCGAGCGGGTAGGCCCAGAAGTTAGTACCTACGTTAATAAGATCGTTGGATTTGATGAAGATGTCGGGCTGGGTGCCGTCGGCGATGGCGCGGTAGTCCAGGCGGATCGTGGCCTGGCGGTCCGTGCCCACCATGCGGGTCAGGTCCACCCGCTCGGGGATCGCCAGCCCGCCCAGCCCGCCGGCAGAGGCGAACAAGCGTTGGAGGGTCAGCTGGGGCACGAGATCGAACGCGCCGGGGCGGTTGATCTGGCCTGCGAGGTACACCGTGCCGCCCGAGGGCGAGGGAATCCGGACGATATCGCCCGGCCGGATGATGATGTTGAACCGCGCATCGCCCTGGAGCAGTCGGTCGGCGGGGATCGAGATGATCCGCTGGGTGACGAGGTTCTCGGATTCAAGCGCCTGGTCGGCACGCTCACGCAGGCCCGAGGCGAGATTGGGCTGGTCCTTGATCTGGACCCAGCGGCCATCGATGAAGATCCACTGGCTCGCGGTGGTGTCGAAGGGGCTGAGCTTCTGCCCGTCGGGCTGCTGCTGAGCGCCGCCATCAATCAGGTCAACCTCGGGCTCGCGGCCTTCGGGCTGGTAGGTCGAGGGGTTTCGGCTCGGGGTCCGCGCCGAGTTGGAGGCGATGAGCGAGGGCGAAGCGGGCTTGCTGAGCTCGTCGATCAGGTCGATGAGGCGTTCGCTGGATTCGGGGTTGTTGCCGGTCTCGCCCGTTTCGGGGTTCACGGGCTTGGCCCCGGCGGGGGCGCCGACGTCGGAGTATTCGTCGGCAAGGGCGACCTGGCGGATCAGGAAGACCTCGGCGGTGCTCTCGTCGAGCAGGCCGCCGGCGGCGGCGAGGGCGTCGAGCATCCGGTAGGTGGGGTCCGGGATGAAGTAGGGCCCCGGCGCGCGGACGGCGCCGATGACGCTGTACTGCTGCTGGCTGCGGCCGGTGATCGTCACGCTCAGCTCGGGCCGGCGGATCAGGTCCTGCTTGATCAGGCCGTCGGAGACGATGGCCTTCACCTCGTCGCTGGTGCCGCCCAGCACGAAGAACTTGCCGATCGCCGGCAGATCGATGATGCCGTTGTTTTCGACCCGGACCTCGAAGGGTGTGGTCGTGCCCTGTGCCGGGTAATTGAAGATGTTGACCACGAGCGAGTCGCCCGGGACGAGGCGGTACTCGGTGATCATCGGGCGCAGGTCCTCGGGGCGGACCTGGGTGATCTGGACGTATTCTGAATCGTCGGGCTCGATGGCCGCGATCCGGCGAAGGATCGGCATCGTGGTGGGGGTGTGCTCCCACCGGCCTGTGTTGGAGGGATCGAGGTATGAGTCCACCTCGCAGCCCACGGAGGCGAGCCCGGCTAGGGCCAGAACGGAGGCAAGGGCTGCGGCCTGGAGTGAGCGCCGAGGTGCGCCGCTGGTCGTCACGTCGTTGGTCATGTCTGTGGGATCCGGACTCGGATTTCTCTCTGGCACCCGCCATCCGTTGGCGAGATGCACACTCTATCGGACCTATCGGCCCAAGGCAGCGAGTCTAGCGGCCCTGAGCCCGCAGCGCCCACTGCTGTGGGACAGGGTTTTTATCGACCGCTTGGCCCCCAAACGTGCGTCATTCCCGCAAACTCTGCCCGAAACGGGCGCCAGCGCCCAAGATGCGCATTTGCGGAATGCTCCTGACAGCCTGCATCGGCGGGGCACCTCGGGCCGACTAGAGTTGTCGGATGACCGATCGACCCGCCGGCGAACCCGTTTCGAGCGTTGCTGAGACCTCCCCGGAGGCCCCGAGGCGGCCAAGCTCGCTCGAACGCACCCTCGCCAGGCACCCGCGTCCCCTCGGGGGCGACCCCATGAAGAGGGCGGGCAAGCCGCTGGTCAGCCTCTCGGGCATGGTGCTCAACAACACGCCCGATCACCCCCAGCAGCTCTCGACCAAGCGCAAGCCCAAGTGGCTCAAAGCCAAGCTCCCCGGCGGGCCGGGCTACGACCGGCTCAAGGACATCCTGGGCGAGCACAAGCTCTTTACGGTCTGCGAAGAGGCCGGCTGCCCGAACATGGGCGAGTGCTGGGCGCGGGGCGTCGCGACCATCATGATTTTGGGCGACACGTGCACGCGGTCGTGCGGCTTCTGCAACGTCAAGACGGGCAAGCCCCCGGTGCTTGATAAGGACGAACCCAGACGCGTCGCCGAGAGCCTGGCGCTGATGGGCCTCAAGCACGTCGTGGTCACGAGCGTCAACCGCGACGAGCTTCCCGACGGCGGGGCGGGGATCTGGGCCGAGATGATCATCCGGTCGAAGGAATCCTGCCCGACGATGTCCATCGAGGTGCTGATCCCGGACTTTATGGGCGACTGGGGCGCGCTGCAGATGGTGATCGACGCCAAGCCCCACATCATCAACCACAACATCGAGACCGTGAAGCGGATGTACCCGGCGGTCCGCCCGAGCGCGAAGTACGACCGCTCGATCGAGCTCCTCCGGCGCGTCAAGGAACAGGGCGGCGTCGCCAAGACGGGCATCATGGTCGGCATCGGGGAGCGGGACTCGGAGGTCCTCGACCTGATGGACGAGCTCGTCGAGAAAACGAGCAAGCACAACGGCCCGAACCCGGGCGACCCGTGCGATGTGCTCACGATCGGGCAGTACCTCCAGCCCACGCGCAACCACCTGCCCATCGAGCGCTGGGTCGAGCCCGAGACCTTCCAGATGTACCACGACGAGGGCCTCAAGCGAGGTTTGAAAGTGGTCGAATCGGGCCCGATGGTGCGGTCGAGCTACCACGCGGACCACCAGGCGGACATCCTGAGCACGATCGAGGCGGAGCGGAAAGCTCGGCAAGAACGCCAATGAACTATTGGGTATATATCAACAGAACACGCAAGCGTGCTTGTTGGCACAAAGATGGTTGTGGCTACATCAAGATGCATGGGGGTCAACCAACCAATTCGGACCAGGATTGGTTTTCGTGTGATTCCATAGAGGCAGTTCATCGCGTTCTAATTAAAGAGACTCGCGGTTTCCGCAAAGTTGACGTTGCTCCATGTCAGCGTTGCAAACCCGAATAGCGTTATGCTCTTTGCATGAACGCGACCGACATCCACTGCATCAAGCCCGGCTCCAAGGTCAGACTCAGGGACATCGATCCGTCGAAGACGCCCGGTTTGCAGGGGCCCGAGGAGCAGGAGCGGGCGGCCGCCGATGCGATGCAGGCCGAGAACGTCGCGGCGCTCCAGACACTCCAGTACAAGCTCTGGGCGGAGGGGAAGCGGTCGGTGCTTGTCGTGCTGCAGGGGATGGACTGCTCGGGCAAGGACGGCACGATCCGGCACGTCTTTGGGCCGCTGAACCCGCAGGGCGTGCGCGTGGCGAGCTTCAAGAAACCGACCGCCGAGGAACTGGCGCACGACTTCCTGTGGCGCGTGCACAATGTCGTTCCCGCCAAGGGCGAGATCGTCGCCTTCAATCGCTCGCACTACGAGGACGTGCTCGTGGTGCGCGTGCTGGACCTGGTGCCGAGGGACGAGTGGCAGACGCGGTACGACCGGATCAATGAATTCGAGAAGCTGCTGACCGACGCGGGCACGCGGATCGTCAAGATCATGCTGCACATCTCCAAGGCCGAGCAGAAGGAACGCTTACAAGCGAGGCTCGACAACCCGGAGAAGGCGTGGAAGTTCGCGATGAGCGATCTTGACACACGCAAGCGCTGGGACGAGTACGAACAGGCGTACGAGGCGCTGCTCGAGAAGTGCTCGACGGCGGCGGCGCCGTGGTTCGTGATCCCCGCGGATCGGAAGTGGTACCGCAACTGGGCGATCTCGGCGATCGTTCGGCGTGAGCTGGAGCTGATGGACCCGAGGACGCCGGCGATGCCGGAAGAGCTCAAGGGGCTCAAGATCGAGTGATCAGCGTCGCTTTCGGGTGATCAAGCAGAGTGCGCCGACGAAACAGATGCCACTCCCTGGTGCCGGCACCATTGAGGCGATCCGGATACCGAGAAAGTCCGGCGCAGAATCAGGCGACCGGCTTCCTCTCGGGATTGCAACATGATCCACATCGAAGATTCCGTACAGGAAATCATCGGAGGCATGTCCGTCATGGAAGCGATCGGTGGGATCATCCGGGAAAACCCAGTCTTCGAGCCACTCGCTCACGCCGCCCGAGGCATCGAGCACGCCGTAGTGCGACGCCTGATCGACGTACGACCCGACCGGGATCTGCCACGCGGCCTCAATGCCGATCTGTGCGGCGATATTCGCCGAGGTCTCGCCGACACCCGGGAGCCCGGTGACAGGCCGCTCGTCGGACGCGTTCGGATAATTCCACCACCCGCCGACGTCCGGGCCCTGCTTGTTTGGATCGTAGTGGACGGCCTTGAGCCACTCATCAACACTGGGAATCCAGTATTTCGCGCCGGGCGAGCGCGTCGCCTGATCGGTGAAGTAGTCGCCCGTTGAACCGAAGGTCGAGAAGTCGTAGGCGCCGCTCAGGAAGTTCTCGGGGTCGCTGCCCTTGTCGTTGTGAAGCCAGTTGCAGTAGACCGCGCCCAGCCTCCAGGAGAGACCGCGAACGGGCCAATTGACCGATTCGTCGCTGAGCGGGAAGAACGTAACCGTGCCCGTATCGGGATCAAATCCTGCTCCGAAACCACCCCGTACCGACTTTGAAGCTTGGAGCCCCGGGATCTGAGCGTAATTGAGCGCGTTGGCGAACTCGATGTACTGACCCGAATCCATCTCGCGAGAGGCCATCCGGTACTGGTAGGGCACCGACCCCCGGCCGTCGTAGATGGTGTCCGGGAACGTCGCCTGGTACGCGGGGTTGCTGATGTCCCCAACCGTGACAAACCCATGGCCGTAGTCGGGGGGCGCGGGCTGCGCGGCGGCGGGCGCAGCTCCTGCGATGATGAGGAGGGCAAGGCCTTTCATCACAACCCCGCCATTGTGCGCAGGATTTTGTCGAGGTTCGCGGGCACGGGCATGACGCTCAGGCGTGCCTCGCGGACGAGCGCGAAGCCCTCGAAGCGGGCGTCGGCTTTGACGTCGGCGAGGGTGCAGCTCTTGGTGGCCTTCTTCGCCGGTGCCACGTCGAAGAGCACGAACTTGGGCTCGCCCGAGGCGAGGGTCTGCGGCTTGTCGGGGTCGGGGTAAGCGGCTTTGACGACCTTGCCCAGGCCCGCGATGCGTTTCTCGCCGCCCGTGTGGTAGAAGAGGATCTCGTCGCCCTTAGCGATGGCGCGCATGTGCTTCTGGGCGGCGGGGTTGGTCACGCCCGACCAGTCGGTGCGCTTCTCGCGCACGAGGTCGTCGTAGCTGTAGACGTCGGGTTCGGATTTGATGAGCCAGGTTGCCATGGGTGCATGGTAGTGGGGTGGAAAAAAGAACGCACGCTCCGGAGAGCGTGCGCCGTGTGTTGTTGTTTGATCGGAGATCAGCCGTTGCCGGTGGTCTCGGTCTCGGCCTTGGTGAGTTCCTTGGCGGCTTCCTCGCAGGCCTTCTCGCACTCGGTCTGGTCGGCGCCGGCTTTGGCTTCGCAGTCGGCCTTGCTTTCGCAATCTTCCATGCCCTCGGGGCACTCGACGCCCATCGTGCAGACTTTGCCTTCCATCGCTACGGTCTGGGCCTCGCCCTCGGCGGCCGCGCTGCAGCACTCGTCCTCGGCTTCCAGCGCGACGGTCTCGACCGCGCCCTCGGCGGCGCAGCACGCGTCGAGCTCGGTGTCCGTGCCCACGGCGGTGGCGTTGGCTTCCGCGCCGGCTTCGCAGCTCGAACAGCCGCCCATGATGTAGTACCCGCCGACGCCCACGCCCACGGCGGCGGCCACCGCCAGAACAACCGACGTCAGACTCGAACCATGATTCTTCATCGCAGCATCCTCTTGCAAGTTTGTGCGGCGACTACGGCCGCCGGTCACCAAGATCCTAACACATCCAGGGCCCGAAATCAGGGCTTTCACGTCGTACGCACCCGCGAACCCGCAGGTGCGGGGGAAACCCGGGGGGGCCCAAGATTGTTCCCGGGTCGGGTTGAGTCGTCCCGGATTCGGGTCGATAACCGCTCCGGTGCCACGGCGGCTCCCGTGTCAGTGCGCGGGCGGCAGGCCGTGGAGGAAGCACAAATATGGCTGAACCCGACCAGAATCCGATCTTCGAAGACACCTCGAGCGAGGACCATGTGGTCGATTTCTCCGACATCGGGGCGATTGCGGACATCGAGGCCCGCTGCCGGGCGTTGGTGCGCGCCGAGCGGGAGATCACCGACCGCGAGCGCGAGTTCGCGGAGATGAGCTCGAAGATGGCTCACGAGCTCCGCGAGGCCGCCGAGGCGATCCGTGATCGCGAGCGGGCGCTCAAGGTCTCGGGAGGCGTGCCGCCCTATCTGCAAACCCGGCGCGAGCGTCTGGCGCGGATCCGTTATGTGCTGCGTGACCGGGCCCAGCGGCTCGAGCGCACGGAGGCGGTGCTCGAAGAGCGTTCGCGCGAGGCGGAGCAGGTGCTGGTGCAGCGCCGCGAGATCGCGCGTCAGGGCGCGATGCTCCAGAAGCGCGAGAAGCGGGTCGTCTCGCTCATGGCGCGCAACAAGACACTGACCATGATTTTCTACTCGGCCGCCACGGTGGGCATCGTTTCGGCGCTGAGCTGGGCGCTGGCGGACCAGGTCGCGCCGGCGCGGTACGCGGTGACGGCCGAGCTCCACGCCGACGGTCGCGGCCGGACGCTCTCGCCCGACGAACTCGACGAGTGGCAGCGCTACCACGAGAGCGTGCTGACGGATCCGAGCCTGATGGAATTGGCCTCCGATCGATTGAAGAAACGCGGGATCGAGGAGCTGACGCGCCCGGGCGATCTGGCGGCGAGGCTGAAGTCTGATCTCTCGTTCGAGTCGTCCGAATCCGGTCGGCTCGTGATCGAGCTGCGGGGCGATGGCGCGGGCCTGACCAAACGCACGCTGGATACGTACGCCGTCTCGATCGTTTCGCTCGCCAACGGGACCAAGGACCAGCGCGCCGGCGGGGCGGGCACGAAGCTCGTTCAGGATGCGACGGTCGAGCCCGATCCGCTCGTCGACGAGCGCCCGGTGTACGCGGCCGGCATCGGCGGCGGGGGGCTGCTGGTGGTCGGGCTCGGCGGGATGGTGCTCTACCGCAGGCTGCGCGCCCAGCACGCCGCCTACGAGCAGGGGCTCATCGGCGGCGAGTGATTCCGGCGCAGGATCTCAAAGCGAAAGACGAAATACGACTCAGGCGGCTGCGATCATGACGATCTGCAGCGCGCCGCTGGCGGTTCGCGCCGCGATGGCGACGTTGCCCTTGAGGGCGCCGGTGAAGGCGAACTCGTGACCGTCGGTCTCGCCGTTGGATCTGAATGACGTGATCGTGGAAACGTAGTTCCGGTCGTCGTCGAGGACGACGAGCTCGTACTGGCCGTCCTTGAGCACGGGCAGGCGGTTGCAGACGAAGTAGCTCCGGTTGGTCTGGGTGTTGGTGTAGACGGCGGCGGTGGCGTCGAGCGAGCCGTCGGCGGATTTGAACAGGACGCGTTCGGAGCTCGGGCTCAGCATCGCGTCGCGGAGGCCGGGCATTTCGCCGAAACGCAGGAAGAGATCGGCGGAGGTGATCGAGGAGATCCTGTTGCCCATCTCGTCGATCTGGTTGCGCAGCTCAAGCGAGAGCACGCCGCCGAAGACCGTCGTTGCGGCGAGCACGATCGCGGCGGCTCTCCATGCGGGCATGACGCGCCGGCGGTGGATGTCGGCGGGCGTTGGGCCCGCGCCGGCGCTGACCATGCGCTCAAAGCGGAGCGCGTCGGCGCTGATCGAGGTGCCCGCGGCTCGGCGAACGGCGTCCACGACGAGGCGGCGCAGCTCGGGCCTGGGTGTCACGTCGGGCAGGAGCTCGGACTGATCGGCGAACCGGGACTGCTCGCGACGGATCTGGGCCTTGATCGACTCGGGCGCCGAGGCGAAGGCGGCTTCGAAGCGTTCGAGCTCGTCGGCTTCGAGCACGCCACAGGCATCCAGAAGGGCCAATTCAAGGAGTTGTTGGGTATTCATGACACTGATTCCTCTACCCCGCTGCATTCACGAAGCCGGACGAGCGCCCTGCTGAGGGCGGATTTGACGGTTCCGATCGGGGTGTCCAGCTCTTCCCCGATCTGCCTGAGCGTCTGCCCGCCCAGGTAGGCACGCATAACCACGGTCCGCTGGAGTTCCGGGAGCGTGGCGATTTTTTCCATGAGCGAAGCGAACCGCTCCGCGTTCTCAAGGCTCTCGCCGTCGACCGGCTCGGCGATCGGCGGGCGGAATTCCTCGTTCATCTTGACGGGTTTGATCCGCGACTGGCTCCGGCGGAGGCGGTCGACCAAGTGGCGGCGGGTGATGAGCAGGACCCAGGTGACGAGGGCCGCCCGGGAGGGGTCGTAGCGATCGGCGGTCTTCCAGAGCCTGACGAAGACTTCTTGGACCGCGTCCTCGGCTTCGTCCCGGGTAGGCATGGCCTGGTAGGCCAGGCGGTACACGAGCGAGCCGAAGCGGTCGTACAACTCGACCACGGCGGACTCCTCGCCCGCGGCGATGCGCTGCATCAGCGCCAAGTCAGCCGTCTTGTCGTTCGCGTCGTTCATGTTCGCAATACGTTTGGTTTCTGGGCCGGGTTCTCTGCTCAGCATATCGATACGCGGCCTCGTTGGGGCTGATCCCTGTTGAGAAGATTTTCGGGTTGCCCGGAGGGACCGGGAACATGTCTTTTCGATCCGGGGTTTTCGCCTGTTGTGCGAACATCGGATTTCCCATAAACTTAAGGGGATAGGAGACCCTTCGGGGGCTCGTACGGGGAGTGCGAAAAATTCAAGGATCGTGGGACAACCCGTCTCGGATGCGCAGCTCAATCGGAGCTCGGTCGGCGTTCACGCTGATCGATGTGCTCGTGACGATGGTGGTCATCGCGGTTCTGATCGGGATCATGCTCCCCTCGCTCTCGGTGGTCCGTGAGACCACGCGCAAAGTGGTGTGCAGCTCCAACATCCGCCAGATCGGCCTGGGCATCTCGATGTACGCCGACGATCACGACGGGTTGATGCCTCAGACGACGTTCACCAACCAGCGTTTTGGGCGTATCCCGGCGGAGACGACGAGGCTTCGCATCTCGCCCGATTCGTCGTTCGCCTCACGCGTCAACACCGCCGGCCCGCGTCAGGGCGCCTGGGACGGCCTCGGCCAGCTCTATAAGCTGGAATACCTCGAGACACCCGGGATTTTCTACTGCCCCTCGCACAGCGGCAAGAACCGGTATCAGGATCAGCTCGAAGCCTGGAAGTCGCGCGACTCAAACATCATGGGCAACTTCCAGTTCCGGGGCGAGGGCCCCGACGGCGACCGCCGACTCTTCTTCATCCAGCCCCGTCGCGCGGCGATCGTGACCGACTCGATCCGTTCCGACAAGGACCTGAACCACTCGCAGGGCATGAACGTGCTCCGCGCGGATCTGGCGGTCTTCTGGTTCAGCGGGCTCGACGACCAGCTCATGAGCCTGCTCAGCCAGAGCACGCCCGCCAACACGGACCGTGTCTGGGCGGAGCTCGACTACTTCGTCGCTTCGGGCGGGTCGAACTGAGTCAGACCGACGACTTTGCTGCCATCAAGCCCCGGAAACGCCGCTTGGCGATCGATCTGTCTTTGCGTCCTATCGTTTATTTCTCGGCGATGCCGCCGGGGTAGCACGGGAGCAACCATCATGTCCGTTCTTGCAAGAGCCATCGTGACCTCGGCCGCCGCTTTGATGACCACGCTCACCAGCGCGCAGCTTTCGCCGAACCGGACGTACTACGGCATCAACCGCCCGATGCCCGTGACCGTGACCAACCCCGCGGGGAACGACGCCGGCATCGGGATCAAACTGCTGGATGTCACCAACGCGGTCGTGGGGGACGTCGCCTCTGTTGAGCCCGGGCAGGTCGATCTGGCGGTGCTCTTTCCCTCGCTCTGGGAATCCACTGACACGACCGGCGTGCTCTATGCGCAGCTTTACGCGGGCGATGTGCCCACCGGGCCGGCGATCGTGCTCCAGCCCATGCTCTCGCAACCCTACGCCGAGCTCGACGCACGGAGCGGCCAGCTCTCGTGGGCGCCAAGCCCCAGGATCTTTACGGGCTACCGCGCGTACGTGGACCAGAACGTGCTCATGACGACGAGCGAGGGCGACATCCTCTTCCGCATGAGGCCCGACCACGCGCCCAATACAGTTTGGAACTTCATGCGTCTGGGCGAGGGCGGCTTCTACACCGACATCATCTTCCATCGCATCATCTCCAAGCCCAACCGCTTCGTGATCCAGGCGGGCGACCCGCTGGGCGAGGGCTCGGGCGGGCCGGGGTACATGGTCGATCTCGAGGACAGCAAGCTGCCGCACGACTTCGGCGTGATCTCGATGGCGCGCTCGCGCGATCCGAACTCGAACGGCTCGCAGATCTTCGTGTGCCTGAGCCGCGACGGCACCAAGATGCTCGACGGGCGGTACACGAGTTTCGGCCAGGCGATCGCGGGGGCGGATGTGATCAACAAAATCGCGGACACGCCGCTCAACGGCGAGCGTCCGGTGAACCCGCCCGTGATCAAGTCGGTCAGGCTCGTCGATGCCGCCCCGCGCGGAACGGGCCCGGAGCCGGTGAAGTCAGTGAACGCTCAGCCCGCGGGCCGGTAACCGGGGAATCCGATCAGAAGCGGTATTCGGCGGAGATGCCCAAGGCGAAGCTGGGGCTGATTGTGGCTTCGCCCACGCCGTCGCCGTCGGTGTTGCGCAGGTTGACTTTGCGGTAAACGACGGAGCCGATCCGGCCGCTGACGCTGAAGTTGGGCTCGGGCGACCAGGTGGTGATGAACATCACGGGCACCGCGGCGTCTTCGATGACGCCGTCGGGCAGGGTGTCGTCCTCTTCATCGAGGCGGAACTGCTTGTGGTCGTAGGTGATGCTCGCGCCGACTTCCCAGGTTTCGTTGAGGTGGTATGTGATCTCGACGCCCGGCTGGTTGCGTGTGGGCGTGGCGCCGGCGACGAGTCGCCAGTAGTCGTCGATCTGCCAGCGGACGGTCGGGACGGGGAAGACGGTCACGTCGTCCTCGAGCTGCGAGAACGCGCCGACGGCCAGACCCACGGACAGGTCCTCGTGGAAGTGGTGCATGAGCCCGAAGAAGCCGCCGAAGGTGAGCGTGTCGCCGAAGTCGGCACCGATCTCGCCCTCGCTGTGGATGGAAGCCCCGCCGAAGAGTGCCCATTCCTTGTCGATTTGATGCGTGGCCGTGGCGCTGAGCGAGAGGTCCAGGCCGTAGTCGATTATGTCGATCGGCGAGCTGGTGCCAAAGGCCCGGAAGTCGTTGAAGTCGTACCCGGTGGAGGTCTGCCCGAGCGAGACGGTCATGTCGTTCTGTTCGTCGATGGGGATCGCGGCGGTCACGGCGGTTTCGAGCGTGAGCGAGGAGAGCTTGCCGCCCCGGGGGCCGCGGGACTGGCCCTCGGAATAGCCGTCGACGTGTCCCTTGGCGAAGAAGCTGATTCTTTTCTCGGGTGCGATCTCGATGCCCACATCGTCTTCGTCGCCGAAGCTCTGGGAGAACGCCGGGGCCGCCAGGCCCGCCAGAAGAAGTACAGAGATCGCTTTCACAGACATTTGGATCCTCCGGGAGGCAGGCTGACGGGTCCCGCGGGGCGAGTATAGGTCGGCGCGTTGCCATCATCGGGCCACGGGCCATGAGCGGGCTACACTCCGCTCCGCTGGGGCGGTAACTCAATTGGTAGAGTGCCAGCTTTGCAAGCTGGAAGTTGAGGGTTCGATTCCCTTCCGCTCCATTGCCGGGTTCTCGGCATCCAAGCAGACCCGATAATCAAGCCGATCCCTCGCTGCAAAGCGGCACAAGCCCGCCTCGCGGCGGTGACGCATCCGGGCTTGATTGGATCCGGGCACCGGCCCGCATGAAGCGGGCGGAAAGAAAGAAAGTGACCCCGGCGGGATTCGAACCCGCGTTACCAGGATGAAAACCTGGTGTCCTAGACCAGGCTAGACGACGGGGCCGCCTGAGGGCGGGACTGTAGGAACCCAAGGGGCGCTCTGTCTCGGTCTAGGCTTGGAGAATGCCATCCGCCCCGATCACGCCCATGCCCAAGTCCGATCCGGGCACACCCGTGATGCTCGTGGGCGGCACGTTCGATCCGCCGCATTTGGCGCACACGGAACTCGCCCGGCAGGCCCGGGACGCGGTGGCTCCCGGGGCGATGCTCCTCTTCGTCCCCGCGGCCCGTTCGCCCCACAAGCCGGGCGGGCC
>JBGSIX010000033.1:0-6299 GCA_041742315.1 Phycisphaerales bacterium
ATCTGGCGGGTGGATCGGTTCGCCTGTGGAGGAAGTGCTGCCCGTGCAGCTCGACCCGCCGCAGACCAGGCAGATGCCCAGGGGCGCGCTCGCGCTGATCATGCACTCGATCGAGATGCCCGAGGGGGTGTACTACGGCAAGAAGACCGCCGAGGCGGCGGCGATGGCGATCTCGAGGCTCGACTACGTCGGGATCATCGAGTACACGGGCTTTGGGAGCGGCGCGGACTGGGTGTACCCGATGTCGGAGCGCGGCGACGGCTCTGCGGTGCGCGCGGCGATCAACAACCTCCGCTTCGGCGACATGCCCGACATGGGGCCCTCGGTGCAGAGCGCGTACAACTCGCTCGTCAAGGCGCCGGCGGGGCAGCGCCACGCGATCATCGTGACCGACGGCGACCCCTCGCCCCCCTCGCAGTCGCTGCTGCAGAAATTCGTCGACGCGGGGATCACGATCACGACGGTGGGCGTTTTCCCGCACTCGGGCGGGATCGCGAGCCCGGATTTGAAGAGGCTCAAGGACATCGCCGAGTTCACGGGCGGGCGGTACTACGGCATCACGACTTCGACTCAGCTTGCGACGATCCCCAAGATCTTCATCAAGGAAGCGCAGACCGTCAAACGCTCGCTCATCTGGGAGGGCAACCCGTTCGAGCCGGCGCTCACGGGGATGCCCAGCGCCCCGATGACGGGCGTGACGGGTGTGCCGAGCGTGCGCGGGTATGTCGTAACCGCGGATCGGCAGGACGGGCTGGCGGTGGTGACGATGCGTGGGCCGCAGGACGATCCGATTCTGGCGCAGTGGCAGCGCGGTCTCGGGCGGGTGCTGGCGTTCACGGGCGACGTGACGACGCGCTGGTCGCCCGACTGGCCGGGCTGGCCCGGGTATCGCTCGTTCTGGGGCGAGCACATGCGCTGGGTGATGCGCCCAAGCGGGAGCGCCGAGGCGCGGACGAAAATCGAGCAGATCGGCGACGGGTCGGTCTTGACGGTGGATCTTGCGATGCCCGACTCGGGCGAGCGGATCAACTTCGCGACGATCAAGGGCCGCGTCGCGGGGCCGGGCGGCACGTCGCAGGAGGTCACGCTCCGGCAGGACGGCCCCGGGCGGTATGTCGGGCGGTTCGAATCGTCGGAGCCGGGCTCGTACATCGTGGGACTGCGGTACACCTCGCCCGGTTCGGAGACCTCGGCTCCGATGGAGGGCTCTGTGCAGGCGGCGGTGACCAAGCCATTCACGGACGAGTTCCGGGCGCTGGAGGACAACGCGGGCTTGCTGCGGCAGATCGCCGAGCGCACGGGCGGGCGCGTGCTGGACGCTGATCCGGCGCTTGCGAACCTGTGGGTGCGGGACGGGCTGACGAGGCCTGTGGCGCGGCAGTCGATCTATCTGCTCTGCGCGATGCTGGCGATGGGGATCTTTCTGATCGATGTCGCGGTGCGGCGCGTGCGTCTGGATCTGGGCGTGCTGCGCTCGATTGGGAGCAAGGCGTTCGGGAAGTCGAAGAGCGTCGAGGCGGCTTCGGTCGGGACGCTCCGCGAGGCGCGGGCGAGGGCGCAGGCGAAGATGGCGGGCGAGACGAAGAAGGCGGAGAAGAAGCCCGAGGTTGCGGCGCGGAAGTTCGAGTACACCGAGGGCATGGACGATTCGCCCATCGCGGCGGGTGGTTCCGAGCCTGCGCCGCTCGTGAGCAAAGAAGAGAAGCCCAAGGACACGAAGGGCGCCGACGCCGAGGACGAGGGGCTGGGTCGGCTTCTCAAGGCGAAGAAGCGGGCCAAGGACGAGATGGATCAGGATTAGCCGCAGCCGATTCGATCGGTGTGCGGAGAGTGTGAGCAAGGAGCAGGACGATGGCGATCAACGAGAGTGCCCAGACGCCCCAGGAAGTCGCGGCCAAGTGCGAGGCGTTCAAGAAGACGTACCAGGCCCTCGTCGACGAGGTGGGCAAGGTGATCGTGGGCCACCGCGACGTGGTCGACGCGGTGCTGATGTCGTTCTTTGCGGGCGGCAATGTGCTGCTCGAGGGCGTGCCCGGGCTCGGGAAGACTTTGCTCGTGCGCACGCTGGCGGAGACGCTGGATCTGCCGTTCAGTCGGATTCAGTTCACGCCCGATCTGATGCCGGCGGACGTGATCGGGACGAACATCGTGATGGAGGATCAGGCGACGGGCCGGCGTCAGTTCGAGTTCCAGCCCGGGCCGATCTTTGCGCAGGTGGTGCTCGCCGACGAGATCAACCGCGCCACGCCCAAGACGCAGTCGGCGCTCCTGGAGGCGATGCAGGAGCGGAGCGTGACGGTGGCGGGCGTGACGCGGAAACTAGAACTGCCGTTCATCGTGCTGGCGACGCAGAACCCGATCGAGCAGGAGGGCACGTACCCGCTGCCCGAGGCGCAGCTGGACCGGTTCATTTTCAAGATCAACCTCGGGTACAACAAGCTGACGGACCTGATGACGATTATCGACCGCACAACGGGGGCGAAGTCGCCCGAGGTGCGCAAGCTGTTCGATGGGCCGAGTATTCTGGAGGCGCAGCAGCTGATCCGCTCGGTGGTGATCGCGCCGCACGTGAAGGAATACGCGGCGAGGCTCGTCCTGGCGACGCACCCCGAGGGGGAGTTCGCGGGGGGCTCCAGCAGCGCGACGAACCGGTACGTGCGCTGCGGCTCATCGCCCCGCGGGGCGCAGGCCCTGATCCTGGGCGCGAAGGTGCGCGCGGTCACGGAGGGCAGGTATCACGTGGGCAACGAGGACATCCGGCACATGGCGAAGCTGGCGCTGCGGCACCGGCTCATCCTGAACTTCGAGGCCGAGGCGGACCGGGTGAGCCCGGACTCCATCGTGGAGGAGATCCTCAAGATGACGCCGACGGAGCCGGTGGGGGTGGGGATATGAAAAAATATTTTGTGAACATACCTCTCTTTGTGTTCTGCACAACAGCTCTGGCACACTGGGGTCCATCTTCGCCCGTGCCCGTCGATCGTCTCGTGCAGAATCTGACTGCGTTCACGGAGGAGCACCCGGATGACGCAGAGGGTTGGTACGCCCTGGGACGGATTCACAGCATGGCGTATGTCACAGGGAGTGGAGAACTCGCCGCGAACGGTCGTGGTGAGGTGAAGGGACCTGATCAGATACCCAAGGATTCGTCAGACCCAGGCGTGGGACCCGATCTCATCCCTCATGATTACATGTACAAGTATGTCGACTTAGAGCCCACCAAGCTCGAGTACGAGCAGCGGGTGGGCCACCTGACACCGGGTCTGCGTGCTTTCAAGAAGGCACTCGATGTTGGGTTTGTGTTGAAACAGTACATGACGCGCACTCGTGAGACTTCCTGCCGGTTGAGCTACGCATACCTGCTGGAAAAGGGTGCGGTCGATGCGGGCCTTGCAGAGTGGATGCCCGAGCCGGGCAAAGCGGCGGAGGACGGCGAGGATCTGCTCAAGCGATTCAAGCTCGGATGGGCCGGCGTGAGTGCCGATGAGGCAACGGTTTGTCTTGGGAACACAAGGGCCGCCAGAAACGCGGTCATCCGCTATGCCTTCGAGCACCGCGACAAAGCGCCGAACGAGCTACGCACAGAGATCGATCGCATGCTGACCGAGCACTGGCTCGACACGGCTATGGATCAATATCTTGCCGCCTTTGATGGCACCTTCGATCAGGACATCAAGGAAGATTCTTACCACATGGGTGATCGGCCCTGGATGCAGATGATCAGCTACGAGGCTGGGCGGGGGTATCTCCGGCTTGCGCTTCGGCACGAGTATCCCGATGTCGATCGGCGAACGATCAATCGTGTGAATGACAGTCTTCGCCGGCTTGAAGAGCGAAAGTGGGGAGGTGGATACATCACCCCGATCATCTTCTCCCTGAACGCCCCCGTCCCCCTCGAATCCCTCCTCGCCCCTGAGACGATCGTCAGCTTCGATCTCGACGGCACCGGTCGCGAGCAGTCGTGGCCCTGGGTCTCGACCGAGGCCTCGATCCTCGTCTGGGACCCGGAGGAGTCGGGCGAGGTGGCGAGCGGGCGGCAGCTTTTCGGCTCGGTGACGTGGTGGCTCTTCTTCGACGACGGCTACCGCGCGATGGATGCGCTCGACGACAACCGCGACGGCGAGCTCTCGGGCGATGAGCTTGTGGGCCTTGCCGTCTGGACCGACGCCAACAGCAACGGCGTGAGCGACGCGGGCGAGGTCGTGTCGATCGGGGAGACCGGGATCGAGGCGATCTCCTGCCGCCAGACGGACACGACGATGGGCATGCCCGCGAACCTGAGCGGGCTGCGGATGACGGACGGACGCGTGCTGCCGACGTACGACTGGGTGGCGGAAGAAGTTGAATTCGCGGAGGTCGCTGGGCGCTGATGCTCCGCACACCCTCCCAAACCCGTCCCGCGTCGCTCGAGGATCTGCTCGATACGAAGCTGCTTGCGCGCCTCGATGCCCTCGATATCTCCAGCACGAAGATCTTCCGCGGCAAGCTCAAGGGCGAGCGGCGCTCCAAGAAGCGGGGCGAGAGCGTCGAGTTCGCGGATCACCGGGCGTACGTGACGGGCGACGACCTCCGGCATATTGACTGGAACATCTTCGGGCGGCTGGACATGCTTTTCATGAAGCTGTTCCAGGAGGAGGAGGACCTGTCGCTGCACATGGTGCTCGACTGCTCGGCGAGCGTGGACACGGGCGAGCCGAACAAGTTTCTGTTCATGCAGAAGCTGGCGATGGCGCTCGGGTACATCGGGATGGTCAAGTACAACCGCGTCGCGTGCAGCGCGATCGGGGGGAGCTTCGGGGATGAGGGGGAGGCGACTCTGGTGCAGGCCGTGCGCGATCTGCGGGGCAAGCGGCGCGTGCACGATCTGTCGCGGTTCATCTGCTCGCTGCGCCCCGACGAGGGCGAGGGCGGCGACGCGGGCTCGTTCGGCGAGGCGTGTCGGCGGATTGCGCTGTCGCGGCGCGGCAAGGGCATCATGGTCGTGATGAGTGACATGCTCATCAAGGAGGGCTACGAGGAGGGGCTGCGGATGCTCGTCGGGCGTGGGTACGACGTGTTCGTGATCCAGGTGCTCAGCCCGCAGGAGCTCGAACCCGGGATCACGGGGGACCTGCGCCTCAAGGACATCGAGGACGGCGATAGGGCGGAGATCACGATCTCGGCGCCGCTGCTCAAGAAGTACAAGAAGACGCTGGCGGCGTACACGAACCAGCTCCGGGATTTCTGCGCCAGGCGCGAGATCATGCTGGTGACCGTGCCGAGCGATACGGCGGTGGAGACGATGGTGCTGGATCACCTTCGCAGAAGAGGAGTGGTGCGATGACACGGATGTTGTGCGCGGTGGCGCTGGTGATGTGCGCGGTGGGTTGCCGGGTGAACAAGGCCCCGATCTATCTCTACATGACGACGGACGAGATGCAGCGTTCGCTCGATGAGCGGTTCTGCGCGGGGATGACTGCCAAGGACGTGATCGCCAGGCTCGAGGCGGAGGACATGACGTACTTCGCGGAGAAGGAGGCGACGGGGGCGGTCAGCACGATCGAGGTGCGGATCATGGCGCTGGGCGTGCTCAGGCAGACCAGGCCCACATTCGGGCGGATGATCATGGGCTTCCACGAGGACAAGCTGATCAGCGTGGACTACGGGCACCCGGACGAGGAACGGGTCGAGCGGTGGGTGTTCCGCTCGTACAGGCTCGAGGACTGCGGCTCAACCGGGATAGATGCGGTTCAGGATGAGCCGACGGAAGGGGCGGTTGAGTGAACTGGCTGACGCCCGGCATCGCGGCATTGGCGGCGGCGGTGGCGGTGCCGACGCTCTTGATCCTGTACTTCCTGAAGCTGCGGCGTCGGGATGTCGAGGTGTCGTCGACGCTGCTCTGGAAGCGGGCGGTGCAGGACATGCAGGCCAACGCGCCGTTCCAGAAACTCAGACGGAATCTGCTGCTGTTGCTGCAATTGCTGGTGCTCGCGGCGGGTTTGCTCGCGATCGCGCAGCCCGAGCTCTCGTCGCGCGCGGTCACGGGCGATCGGCACGTGATCATGATCGACCGCTCGGCCTCGATGCAGACGATGGACGGCGTGTGGAAGGGCGAGTCGGTTTCGAGGCTCGAACAGGCCAAGCGTGAGGCGCTGGAGATCGTCGATCAGCTCGGTGAGCCGACCTGGCTCGACAGCGTGATGGGCGGCGCGGAGGCCGGGGCCGAGCGGGCGACGGTGATCACGTTCGACAGCCAGGGCGGGATCCGCCAGCCGATGTCGGCGGACAAGGCGCTGCTGCGGGCGGCGATCGAGTCGATC
>JBGSIX010000034.1:0-4168 GCA_041742315.1 Phycisphaerales bacterium
ACGGTGCCGACGATGCCGCCGGGGTTGGTCAGCGCGACCGCAGCCTCGCTGCCCCAGGTGCCCGTGCCGCCGCTGGTCAGGTTGCCCGAGAAGACGATGTCGCCGACCGTGAAGGCCGCGCCGGCGTAGTTGAACGAGAACGAGCCGTTGCCCGCGTCGCCGATGGCGCCGACGGAGTCAAACGGACCGGCAGCGCCGGCCGAGAACTGCAGGGTCTGAGCGGAAGCCGAGGCCGTCAGGGCCAGGCCGGCTGCGAATGCGACTGTCTTAGCAATCTTCATGTGTACTCTCT
Source organism: Phycisphaerales bacterium (assembly GCA_041742315.1). Lineage (GTDB taxonomy): Bacteria > Planctomycetota > Phycisphaerae > Phycisphaerales > UBA1924. The sequence continues at coordinate 293 of JBGSIX010000034.1, forward strand.
TTTCTTGTCTATTCTCTGGGCCCGAGCCATGTACCCGGGACACCCTCCACACTCCGTCCCCGACTGACAAAAGTCGAGAACCAAAGCCAACACGAAAGCTCTCGCCTCCGTCTCAGTACAAAACCGACCCCACGGCCGACGCCAAATTGGGCTTCTTTGCTGACAACCGCATCCACCAGAAACAAACGTGCCCCCACAGGACCCGGCGGCCTATGGCTCGATGCGTTGCGACCGAACGTCGCCCAAAATTGTCAGAAATGCAAAGTCGCCTCTCTCCGGGCTGGCGTTATGAGGGCCAACCCCTATTCCCATTGACCCCATGTTAGAGGGATTGACAGATGAAATCAAGACCAAAGTTCGTTGAAGACCCAATACAGATCGAAAATCCCAATTGAAAACCCCGCCGAGGCGGGGTTCGTGTGAATCTGGGTTGTTCGGAGAATTTCGGGGAAGATATAGACCCCGATCAGGTCGCGCTCGAACCCGCCTGCACCTGCTCGTCCGAGCCGTCCCGGTCCGCCTTGGGCTCGGCCGGCTTGGCCTCGCTCTGGAAGAACAGGTGCTCGGCCCCCTCCTTCCGGCTCACCGTCACCAACGCGTTCGGGGCGATCTCGCCTCCCAGGAGCATCTCGCTCAAGGGATCCTCGATCAGATTCCCGATCGCCCGGCGCAGCGGCCTCGCCCCGTAGTCCGGGTTGTACCCCTTCTCGATCAGGTAATCCTTCGCCGACTGCTCCAGCACCATCGTGATGTTCTGGTGCGTCAGACGCTCACCGACCTTGGCGACCTCGTACTCCACAATCGTCACCAGGTCCTCCTTCGTCAGCGGCTCGAACACCACGATGTCGTCCAGCCTGTTGATGAACTCGGGGCGGAAGAACCGCTCGATCTCCTTCATCAGGATCGACTTGATGTTGTCGTGGTCCGCCGAGCTGGAACGCTTCTGGAACCCGAACCCGCCGCCGCCCTTGATCAGGTCCGCGCCGATGTTCGAGGTCATGATGATGATCGTGTTCCGGAAGTCGACGTGCCGACCGAACGAGTCCGTCAGGCGACCCTCTTCCATGATCTGCAGCAGCATGTTGAACACGTCCGGGTGAGCCTTCTCGACCTCGTCGAGCAGCACCACCGCGTACGGGCGACGACGGATCTGCTCCGTCAGCTGACCGCCCTCCTCGTAGCCGACGTACCCGGGAGGCGCACCGACCAGACGAGACACGTTGTGCTTCTCCATGTACTCGGACATGTCCAGGTGCACCAGCGCCTCCGCGTCCCCGAACATGAACTCCGCCAGCGCCTTCGAGAGCAGCGTCTTGCCCACGCCCGAGGGGCCTACGAAGATGAACGAGCCCATCGGACGCTTCGGGTCCTTCAGGCCCGCGCGGGCCCGACGGATCGACTTGCTGATCGACTTGATCGCCGCGTCCTGGCTGATGACCTTCTTGTGAAGCTCCGCCTCGAGCTGGAGAAGTCTCTGGGCCTCCTCCTTCTCGAGCCGCTGCAGCGGCACGCCCGTCATCTTGCTGACGACCTCGGCGATGACCTCCTCATCCACCACGCCGCCCTTCTCCTGCGACTGCTCACGCCACGTCTGCTGGATGTCTTCCTTCTTCTTGCGCATCTTCTCGGACTGATCGCGCAGCTCCGCCGCCCGCTCGTAGTCGGCCGCCTTCACCGCCTCGTCCTTGTCGATCGAGAGCTTCTCGATCTCGCTCTCGATCTCCGCCAGGTTCGGCGGCTTGCTCATGCTCTTGATCCGGACACGAGCGCCCGCCTCGTCCAGCACGTCGATCGACTTGTCGGGCTGCACCCGGCCCATGATGTACCGGCCGCTGAATTCCACCGCCGCCTTCAGCGCCTCGTCGGTGATCTTCACACGGTGGTGGTCCTCGTACTTGTCGCGGATCCCCTTGAGGATCTCGATCGTCTGCTCGGGCGTGGGCTGATCGACCGTGATCGCCTGGAATCGGCGGGCCAACGCCGCGTCCTTTTCGATGTACTTGCGGTACTCGTCGAAGGTCGTCGCGCCGATGCACTGGATCTCGCCACGCGCCAAGGCCGGCTTGAGCACGTTCGACGCGTCGATCGCGCCCTCCGCGCCGCCCGCGCCCACCAGCGTGTGCAACTCGTCAATAAACAGGATCACGTTCTTGGCCCGACGGACCTCGCTCATGACCGCCTTGATCCGCTCCTCGAACTGACCGCGATACTTCGTGCCCGCGACCATCATCGCAAGATCCAGCACCACCAGCCGCTTCTCGTGCAGGATGTCGGGCACCTCGCCCGCGATGATCCGCTGCGCCAGGCCCTCGACGATCGCCGTCTTGCCCACGCCAGCCTCGCCCAGCAAGACCGGGTTGTTCTTCGTCCTTCGGCACAGCACCTGCACCAGACGCTCGATCTCGCGCTCACGCCCGATGACCGGGTCCAGCTCCTTGCCCTTGGCAAGCTCGGTCAGGTCTCGGCCAAACGAGTCCAGCGCGGGCGTCTTGCTCTTGCCCTTGCGCGCCGCACCGGCTTCCCCGCCCCCGACACCGCCGCCGTTCGTCGCGCCGCCGGCGTCCTCGGACATCTCCTCGCCCGAAGCGCCAAGCAGGTTCAAAACCTCCTCGCGCACCTCTTCGAGCTTGAGCCCGAGGTTCCGAAGCACCTGCGCCGCCACGCCGTCGTGCTCACGCAAGAGGCCCAGCAGCAGGTGCTCAGTCCCGACGTAGTTGTGATTCAGGTTCCGCGCCTCTTCGATCGCGTACTCGATCACCTTCTTGGCCCTGGGTGTCTGGGGCAGCTTGCCCATCGTCACCATCTCGGGGCCCTGCTTGACGAGCTTCTCCACCTCAAGGCGGACCTTGCGCAGGTCCACGCTGAGCGCCTTGAGCACGTTCGCCCCGACGCCCGAGCCCTCCTTGACGAGGCCAAGCAGGATGTGCTCCGTCCCGATGTACTCATGGTTGAATCGCTGGGCTTCCTGGTTCGCCAGCGCCATCACCTTGCGGGCCCGATCTGTGAAGCGTTCAAACATGCCTGCCTCCTGTCCGGCCGAACCTCTCGGTTCTCTCCGTCCGGCGAACAACCGGACTCGGCCGACGACTGTTTCGTATCCCTCTCGAATGAGGTTTGACACCCACCCGATTCAGCGACTCCCGCCGGGGGCCCCACTTCGGGGCCCACCAACTATCGGTGCATAGCAGGTGCCAGTCGCGTCAAACCCGCTAGAAGGGCCTCAGGACCGTTTCGTTTCTCCGACGCGCCCGGATGCCACCCGAATCGACAGCCCAAGCCGCCAAGCTGGCAGGTGTTGCGACAACCAGATGTCGGCTTCTCTTAACGATCCGAGCGTGCGATCGGGGGCTCTTGCTTCCCCAAAACAGGTGGTATTGTGCTCTCGCTCGGCGCTTCGTCGAGCGCCGAGGCGTCCGCCACGATCCGGATCGGGATGACCGACTCGTCCTGGGCTCCCGTCACCTCGTCGATCACGCGGATCTTCAGGTCGTACTCGCCCACCGTCAGCGTCGAGGGCAGCTCGATCGCCTGGGCCAGAAACTGGTCGCCAAAGGCCCGCCGGCTCGTTCTGGGAAGCCAGTCGATCCGCCTCTGCCACGTGGGCTTGGAATCGCCAGCCCGGAGGTAGAGCTCGAGCTCCTGGGTGATCTCGGAGGCAACCGTGTCGCCCTCGGTCATCGCCTCGCTCGTCGAGGCCGACCGAAGGCCAAAGTGCTCGACCTCGGTATAAACGACCATCCGGTTGATCCGCCCCGCGAGGAAGGTCTTCCTGGGCAGGGGAACATAATTCCCAAACCCCGGCGCCCGCGAGCAGAGCTCGGCCTTGCCGATCCGCACCCGCGCGTGCTCGCGGAGCTGCTCGGCGCTGCCCAGGAG
>JBGSIX010000035.1:0-2155 GCA_041742315.1 Phycisphaerales bacterium
GCCCCGCGCAGGGCCAGGCCGACGCCAAAGCCAAGCCCCAGCCCGCGGTCAAGGACGCCGAGCAGGGCCCGCTCGCCAAAGAGCTCGCCGAGATGACCGCCAAGTTCAAGGAGAACGCCGACCCCGCGATGATCGAAACCTTCACCAAGGCCATCAACAACCTCGCCGAGTCGGGCATCCTCGAGGGCGTCAAGACCAAGGGCGACAAGGCCCCCGACTTCGAGCTCACCGACGCGAACGGCAACACCGTCGCGCTCAAAGAGCTCCTCGCCCAGGGACCCGTCGTCCTCACCTTCTACCGCGGCGGGTGGTGCCCCTACTGCAACATCCAGCTCCGCGCCTACCAGGAGAACCTTGAGGCCTTCCAGGCCCTGGGCGCCAACCTCGTCGCCGTCACGCCCGAGATGCCCGACAACTCGCTCGACACCATCGAGAAGGACAAGCTCGAGTTCGCCGTCCTGAGCGACCCGGGCAACACCGTCGCCGAGAAGTTCGGCCTCCGCTACGAGCTCGACCCGCTCATCGCCGAACGCTTCGGCCCCATGCTCGAGGGCTACAACGGCGACGTCTCGCACACGCTCCCGCTCACCGCGACCTACGTCATCGCGACCGACGGCACGATCAAGTTCTCCTACGTCACCGCCGACTACAAGCTCCGCGCCGAGCCCGCCGACATCCTCGCCGCGCTCAAGCACGTCAAGATGGGACACTGACCTCCCAAACCACTCCAGCCAGTCACACACACGCGCAGCCGCCCCGATCGTCCCCCCGGACACCGGGGCGGCTGCGTTTTTCGCCCCCGCACCGGCCCGGGTTAGGATGCCCTCCGAAAGGGGCACCGCCCATGAAGCTCCGGCTCAAGCTCTTTCTGATCCTCGTCACCATCGCGATCGTGCCTTTGGGCGCTGCCGGTCTGTTCGCCCGTTCCAACATCGAGACCTGCAGCATCAACGTCGCCGCCGACACGCGCGCCTCGGTCGAGCAGATCGTCGAGGTCGCCCGCACGCGGTACGTCCGCCAGTACGCCGCCACGTTCGACCGCGACCGCATCCTGATCGAGTCCACCGTGCGCTCCGCCGCGGACCTGCTCGAACAGATCGACCTCCTCGAACGCGTCACCCCGGGCGTGATCCGGGACCCGAGCCCCGTCTACTTCGCAAGCGACTATGCCGACCCCGCACGCGCGCCTGCGGGCCTGGTCTTCGACGACAACCAGTACATCCAGAACACCGACGGCTCGCACACCCCCATCCCGATCAGCCGCGACTACCCCGTCTTCGTCACCGTCGCCACCGACCCGGGCGCGATCGCTCAGGATGTGCGCGCACTCGGCGCACTCACCCACGCGCTCAAGGACGGCTCGGTCCTCCCCACGGGCGAGCACTGACTCCTAAGCCACTACGCCTCGCTGAACGCCACCGGCACGCACATCTCCTACCCGGGCAAGGGGGGCTACCCCGCAGGCTACGACCCGCGCGAGCGCCCGTGGTACATCCAGGCCGCGACCTCGGACGAAGAGGCGACCTGGATCGGGCCCATCGTTGATGCGCCCACCGGGCAGGTCCGCATGACCTGCGCCGCGCCCGCCCGCCGCCATGACGGCTCGCTCATCGGCATCGTCGCCGCCGACGTCCTGATGCTCGACATGCTCGACGAGATCGAACTCCCAGACAACATGCAGGGCCAGGTCAAAATCATGCTCGTCACCCTCGACGACACGGGCGCCCTGATCCACGCCAAATCCGAGTACGCCCAGCGGGGCGGCATCGCCCGCGACCCGATCGTGCTCGACTACCTGATCGCCGACACCCCCGAAGAAACCGCGGCTCTCATCGAGCTCATGCACACCAGCGACGAGGGCTCGACCGGATTCCCCATGGCCGGCGAGGACTGGATTCTCAGCTACCAGCGCCTGCTCCGGGGCGATTCGTTCGTCGTCGTCGCCATCACCCGCGCCACAATCGACTCGGTCGCCGACAACGTGCAGAACGAGGTGTTCACTGTTTTCAACGACACTATCGCCAGCAACGCGAGCATCGGTGCGGGCGTGATCGCCGTCGCCGTCGCCGTCGCGTTCTTCGGCGCCCGGACCGTCACCCGCCCGGTCCACTCGCTCGTCGATACCGCAAGCGCCATCGCCGCGGGCGACCTCGAC
>JBGSIX010000036.1:0-5751 GCA_041742315.1 Phycisphaerales bacterium
CCGGCGACCCGGCCGCCGCGCGCGAGGCGCTCCGCGAACTGGCCTCGGGCGGCTCGGTGGGCATCTTCCCCGAGGGCGGTCTCGAACGCCCGCCGCGGCAGCTCATCCCATTCGAGCCGGGCGTCGGGCTCCTCATCAAGAAATCCAAGGCCGCCGTCGTCCCCGTCGTCATCGAGGGCACGCCCCAGGTCGATCCCGCCTTCGCCAGCCTCTGGCACCCAAGCCGAAGCCGAGTCCACTTCCACGAACCGATCGACTACGCGGGCTCGGGCCTCTCCGTGAAAGAGATCACGCAGGACCTCTTCGACCGTTTCCGCGATTGGACAGGCTGGCCCGTCAACGAACACCCGCCGGAGATCGAAGAAGGCCGGAGCAAATAGGTCGCGTGCCACTGACCCCGTCTTCGGGGTCAGTGCGATTCTCGGCGCCCTCGAGCACCGACCCCGAAGACGGGGTCGGTGGCACCTTACTTCTTTTTCGCCTCGATCAGCTCGCGCACGCGATCGAGCCGCACCCGGTGCTGCTCGCGATCAGGCTCGATTTTGGTGAGCGCATCGAGGTGGCGCTCGGTGTCCTCGTAGAGCCCCGCGATGAGCGTGACCCTTGCCGCCAGCTCGCGCTGGTCCGCGTCGTAGGGCGCGATGCTCACGGCTCTCTCGGCCTTAACGACGGCTTTCTCTTTCTCCCCGATCTCCGCGTAGCGCTTGGCCAGCGCCGCCGCGTACGCGGGCGTGTACTGCGCCCTCGCATCGAGAAACTCCAGGTGCGATAGCGCTCGGTCCTGCCCCGCCGCGTCCTCCTGCTCCAGGTAGTACCGCGCCAAAAGCCTGTGCGGCTCTTCCGCGATCGGTACCGCCCTTGCCCAAGCCTCGAGCAAGGGCACCACCTCCGCCCCGATCTCGCGCGTGCCTGCGGGCACCGCCATCCGGGCCGCGATCTCGACGATCTCCGCGTGATCGGGCAGTTCTTCTGCCCAGCGCGCAAAGTCCTCGGCGCTCGGCACGCCCTCGATCTTGTCCTGCTCGATCAGCTCCGCGATCGTGAGCGCGTCCGCGGGCATCATCACGCCCCACGCCTCGGCTTCCTCTCGCGCCCAGACCTTGAACTCTTCGAGGAACTGCTCGGGCGATACACCCAGCTCACTCGGCATCGCCTCCGCCTCGGTGCGCCCCTGGGCGTACGCGTCCATAAGCTTGAGCGGCGCATCGCTGCCATACCGCTCGACCATGTACTCGTACATCCAGTGCCCCTGCGCGTACGCCTGCTGCCGGTCGGTCTTCGTCTTTGGGCGCGTGAACTTGATGTTGATCTCGTCCATCGCAAAGAGCTCGTTGGTCTGGAGCTTGACGCCAAGAAGCCTGCACGTCTGCTCGTCGCGAGGCGCGTCCTCGAGGTACTGAGCCGCCGCCTCGGTGAACCAGTGGGGGAGCCTGTTTTTCGTGCGCGCCAGCGTCACGGTGTGTACGTACTCGTGCGCGATGACCCGCCGCCAGTCGTAGTGGCCCACCTTGTGCCCGGGCCCCTCGCGGGGGACTTCCATCGCGATGACCGGGCCCGTCGAGGCCGCGATCGTGTGGATCTCGGGCATGCCCGCGATGCGCACGGCAAACCACGCGTGATCGGGCATGAGCTCGATCACCGTTTTCTGCGCGGGCGCAAAGTCGATCCCGCCGTTGTCTTTGCCGCAGATCCGGTCGTGGGCCAGTTCGAGTGGCCCGTTCATCTCGCGAGCCAGGATCTCGTCGATGCCCGGCTTGTAGCGCACGACAAAGTGCTCGCTCTCGAACGTGTGGTACCCGACAAGCTCCTCAAGCAACTTCAGGCTGTTTGTCGCGCGGGCGTTGAAGGGGTCGAGCTGCGCGACCCGCCGCAGCGCCGTGAGCGCGTTCAGGTCCCGCCCCGATTGCAGCTCGAGCAGGCCCAGCTCGATCGCGGGCCCCGGTAGGTTGGGCGCGCGGCGCATCGCCTCTTCGAGCATGTCCGCCGCCTCTGCGTACTGACGCCGCTCCGAGAGCGCCCAGCCCGCGAGCAGGTACCCCTTGGCCGTGCCCGGGCTCAGCGTGTCGAGTTCGTTCAGCAGTTCCTTCGCGCGATCGAACTCGAACCGCGAGGCCTCGGCCGCGATGAGCATCGCGTACAGGTCGCGGCTCTTCGGATGAAGATGAATTGCTTCGCTGACGATCCTTGCAGCATCGTTGGAATCACCCTGGCGGATCCGCGCCTTGGCGAGCACCTGCGCCCCGAGCGCCGAGTGGTCGGCCAGCTCGTCGAGCCGATCCGAGATCATCTGCGCCCGGTCGAAATCGAACGAGTCCACCGCGAGCATGCCCAGCAGGTACCACGCCCGGGCGCACTGCGGGTTGAGCTTGAGAACCTGGATGAGCGCGTCGTTGGCCGCCGAGCGTTCGTCCTTGTCGTAGAGCAATTCCGCCTCGGCGAGCGTCGCGGGCCAGTAGAGCCGATCGATCTCGCCCTTGGCTCGCGTGAGCAGCGCCATGAGCGTGCGGAAGTCCGTGCCGTCGGCCCGCTCCGGGCCCGCGAGCCCGGCGCGCTGGATGAGCGCGAGCACGCCGCTGGTCAGCTCCGGCGCGCTGTCGATCCGCGACTCGAGCATCTTCTCAACAGCCTTCTGCGACTCCTTCGCCGCCTCGTCGTACCGGGCCAGTTCCTCCAGCGCCCACGTCCGCAGATGGATCGCGCGGAGTGAATCCTCGCCCTCGGTGAGCGAGAGCGCCAGTTCCGGCTCGCCCCGCCGGATCGCCGCCTCGGCGCGCAGGTCCGCGGGAACTTCTTCCGAGTCGAACACATCGTGGTCCACCTCGCCCCGGATGAGCATCGCCAGAGCCCGGCGCCTCGGCGCATCGAGGTCGGCCTCGGTCCAAAAACCATGAAAGACCCTCAGGTCTTTCGCGGTATCGGCGTCGGTGTACGGCGCTTCGAGCAATCGCTGGACCGTCGGATGGAGCGTGAACCCGGGCTCGGGCTCGCCCGCTTCGAGTTCGGGCTGGGCGATGAGCCTCGCGAGCACGGGCGAAACACTGAGCACCGGGTCGGCGCTCGCGCCGCGGTAGGGCTGGATGTCCGCGTCCCAGCCCTCGGGGATCTTGTCATCGAACGAAGCAGGGTCGATCTCGGCCTCATCGTTGAGCTTGACGTTCCAGAGCCGGACGACCACCTGGTCGCCCGTCTTGTTGAGCGTCATCGCCATGCGGGGGAAGAGGCCCTGCTCGTCCTTCTTGTACCAGAGGCGGATCTCTTCGAAGTCGTCGTGCGGCGAGCGGACCTCGTTGGGCACGAGCATGAGCTGCGCGCAGCCCGCCGTGAACTTGACGAGCCCCTCGTTGTCCTCGATCCCGTCGTCCGCCGCGCGGAGCTGGGCGTTGTAGTTCGCCAGGATGTCCGTCTTCTTCTGCCCGAGCGGCAGCGGCAGCGGGCCCTCGCCGATGCGGAGCGGGTCGAAGTCCGAGCCGGGCGGGGCGACCTGCCTGCGGAGCACGAGCTTCTCCTCGGGGATCCGCTCGGTCAGCCACTGCCCGTCGAACACGAACGTCCGCCCGTCGGCCTCGGACCGGTCGCCCACGATCGTCGTCTCGAACACCACCGCGAACGCCCGGCTCTTCTTGCCGCCCGGCTTCTCGGTGACGACGAACGAGACGTTCCCGTCGCGCGTCTGCACATCCCCCGCCAGCGCGTACTCGCGCTCGTACAGGATCTTGGCCGAGAGTTTCTGGATGTTCTGGTCCGCGGTTTCGAGCGCATCAAGGAGCTGGTTCAGATCCTCGAACCCGCCCGCGCCCTGCGCCCGCGCGAGGGTGGCGATGCACACGAACACAAGCACAATCAGTCGCTTCATGGGCTTCCCTGCTCCATTGACTCGGTGGGACGGGCTTCCAGCCCGTCTCTCACGCTCTTCTACCCCTGTTCCCGCCAGTCCGTTTCAGGTGGGCTCTCGCTGACACCTTCGGGCCTGGCGCCGATGGATTCCAGGTAGTCCCGCAGGATCGCCGCCGCGGCGAGCGAGTCCCGCTTCATCTTCTTCTGCTTGTGCGTCAGGCCCGAGCCCGCCATCCGCCAATCCGCGTCCACGCTCGTCAGACGCTCGTCCTGAAGCCTGACATCCCGCTTGGTCCGCCGGCCCAGCCGCTCCGCGAACGAGCGCACGGCTTTCGCCTGCGGGCCCTCGGTCCCGTCCATATTGACCGGCAGCCCCACGATCAACTCGCCCGGCTCGCGCCTGGGGTCCTCGCCGAGCTGCTCGACCGCGACGCGCGCCACGGCCTCCAGCAGGGCGTTCCCCCCGCCGTGGCTGATCTGCACGTCGATCATCCCGATGGGCGTGACGATCGCCGTCGCGCTGTTGCCAAGGGCCAGCCCCGTCCGCTTGTCACCGAGATCAATCGCTAAGTACCTGATACAACAGGGTATCAGAGCCGAGTCGCCCGCGATTACCGTCTCTCGGGCGGCAGCTTCTCGTGCAGGGCCTTGAGCTCCTGAGCCTTCTCGGCGGGCATGACCAGCGTCGCCTCGGGCGTGTGGACCACGATCAGCCCCTGGCAGCCCACAAGCGCCACCGTGTGCCCACTCTCGGCGTTGTAGACGCAGGATTCGGACCCACCCTCGAAGTACACCGCCCCCGGGCCCGCGGTGCGGTGCCCTGCCTCGCCCGGCTTGCGCGTCTCGAAGAAGCTGGGCCAGCTCCCCACGTCCTTCCAGTGGACGTCCATCTCCACCGTGCAGACCCTGAGTTTCGGATCCGCCGCCGCGGGCTCCATGATCGCGTAGTCCACGCTCGTCTTGGGCAGCGTCGGGTAGATCTCGCCCAGCACACGCCGCTGATCGGGGGTGCCCCAGGCCTTCTGGATCTCGATCAGCCCCCGGTGCGACTCGGGCTTGAAGCGTTCGAGGCAATCCAGCACCGTCTGCGCGTGGAACACGAACATCCCCGAGTTCCAGCCGAACATCCCGCTCTCGACGTACGCCTGCGCCTTGTGCAGGGGCGGCTTCTCGACGAACTTCGTCACGCCGAAGGCGATGGTCTTGCCGTTCACTTTGCAGCTCGAAAGCGAATCCATCTCCGCGCCTCGCTCGACGTACCCGAACCCCGTCGCCGGGTAGGTCGGGCGGATTGAGAAAGTGACCAGCCGCGTCGGGTCCTGCTCGACGAGATCGAACCCGAGCTTGAGCCTCTCCTGGAAGATCGAAACGGGCTCGATCAGGTGGTCCGCGGTGAGCACGGCGAATACCGCGTCCTTGTCCTGTTTCGCCAGGACCGCCGCGGTGAACCCGACCGCGTTGACCGTGTCGCGCGGCGCGGGCTCGCCCAGGATCTGCTCGTCGCCGAACTCTGGAAGAACCTTACGGATCTGCTGGCGGTAGCGCTCGCCCGTGCAGATGAGCCGATCCGACGGCGGCACGAGCCCCTCGAGCCGATCCGCAGCGATCGCCAGCAGCGACTTGGGCGCGCCCTCTTCGGTCGGGATGAACTCGATGAGCTGCTTGGGCTGCCCGTCGCAGGAGACGGGCCAGAGCCTCGTGCCCGATCCACCGGCCATGATCATCGCGTGTCGCATCAAACCATCCCGCTTACGAGCGACCCACCTGGTACGCCGCCTTGATCAGTTCGTCGGACGTCTCGGGCTTGGGCTCCAGCGCCAAGGCCCTTCTCACCATCGACTCCGCATCCGCGGGCGTCTCGCCCAGGGCCATGAGCGCCGCCTGCGCCTTGCGGGCCTCGCCGCCCATCGCCGCGCC
>JBGSIX010000037.1:0-2524 GCA_041742315.1 Phycisphaerales bacterium
GGTCGCGCTGACCAACCCCGGCGGCATCGTCGGCACCGTTGCGCTCGGCAGCGGCACCACCTTCGCGGGCACCGTTCATGTCGGGCCGAATGCCATCTCGGGCGGCGGCGCGCTCTGGGGCAACGACGTTGTGGGCAACTGGGACTTCGAGTTCTTCGAGACCTTTGACGATGCCGGCGTCGACGCCATCTGGAACAACGTCAGCTTCGGCTTCTACGACTTCGCGGTTCCGCCGCCCCCCGCCAGCACCTATGTCGGCGTGAATCCCAACACTTCCGTTATGGATGACATCGGCATGTCCGAGGTGCTGTGGTACAGCTTCGACCTCTCCGGCGGCGCTGGCGCTCTGCCCTGGTCGATCGACACGCAGGGCTCGACCAACACGGGCGGCAGCTTCGGTGACGACGACACCGAGATCGGCCTGTACGACTCCGACGGCAATCTGGTCGCCAGCAATGACGACGAGGACTTCGGCGCGGGCGTCTTGACCTCGCTGCTCGACTCAAGCACCGTCGGCGCACTGGCGGACGGCACCTACTACGTCGCGGTGGGCAACTTCAACACCGACTATGGCGTTGGCTTCGGCGCGACTTCGACCTCGACCGCATCGGGCACCTCGGTGCTGAATCTGAACTTCGTCCCGGCCCCCAGCAGCATCGCACTGCTCGGCCTGGGCGGTCTGGCCGCGATCCGTCGCCGCCGGTAAGTCATATAGGGCCCTCTCTCCAAAGGGCTTCTCCATGCACTCTCGCTACGCCCGGCCCCACAAGGCCGGGCGTGGTTTTTTGGTGGGCACTTCGGCTGGCACGGATCGAACCGGTCGGTGTCTCCCGCGGTAGGATTGACGCCGATGCCCCCACTGCTTCGATACATCCTGCGTCTTGGGCCCATCAATCCGATCGCCGTGCGCCTGGTGCAGGGCGGGTCGCGCCGGGTCCGGCACATGTACATCCGCTCGGCGTACCTGGGCGTGATGATCCTGGTGCTGCTCTGGCTTCTGCTTTTTGATGGCTCCGGCGGGGCGGGGGGAGCGCCGAGTTACGGCGATCTCGCGGCGGCGGGCGCTCGCTCGTTCACGATGGTGGCGTACCTGCAGATCGGGCTGATCTGCATCCTCGCGCCGGTCTTCATGGCCGGTGCGATCGCGCAGGAGGCGAGCCCGAAGACGTGGGACATCCTGCTGACAACACCGATGTCGCCCGGTCAGATCGTGACGGGGAATCTGTTCGGGCGGATGTTCTTCATTCTGGCGCTGCTTTTCTGCTCGATGCCGTTGTTTGCGCTGACGCAGTACTACGGCGGCGTGCCGGGGCGTTCGATCATGGCGAGCTACCTGATCGCGGCGTGCGCGGCGCTTCTCGTGGGGTCGATCGCGATCGCACTCTCGTGCAGCCGGGTCGTCGGGCGTCGGGCGGTGTTCGCCTTCTATGTCACGGTGGTCAGCTATCTGGCGCTGACGATCGGGATCGACCGCTCGATGGTTTCCTCGGGCATGGGCTCGGGTGAGAGCGGCCTCGGCGTGACGTGGATGACCGCGATCAACCCGTTCCTGACGCTCACGGCGCTCCTCGAGCCGACGGGCTACCCGAGGGCGGACATCGAGAACCCGGACATCGGGTTCCTGGCGAGCTGGATGCTCGCAAGGCCCGTGATGACGTGGTGCTGGGCGAGCACGATCCTGAGCCTGGTGCTCATCGCGGCGAGCACGATCACGGTGCGCGCCGGCGGGCTGGCGACGATGACCTCGGGCACCTCGGGGATCCCGCTCCACCGCCGGGTGTTCAAAATGGGCGCCAAGGGCGAGCTGCACCGGGCACCACGGTCCGTGTGGAACAACCCGGTCGCGTGGCGCGAGGCCGCGGCCCGCAACAGCTCGTACGGGCGCATCGCGGCTCGGTGGTCGTTCATCGTGCTGGGCGCGCTCTGGGGCGTCGGGCTCGTGCTCTACTACCACAACAGCGCGATGACAGGCAAGAGCTTTCGCCTGGCGGTCGCGATGACGGTCGTGGGCGAGCTCGCGGTGACGGCACTGGTGGCGATCAACATGTCGGCGACCGCGATCAGCCGCGAACGCGAGGACGGGACGCTGGATCTTCTGCTGACGACGCCCCTGACGGCGAGTGATTACATGGCGGGGAAGCTGCGGGGGCTCATCGCGTACATCCTGCCGCTGGTGGCGGTGCCCTCGGCGACGATCGGGATCGCGGGGCTTTATCCGCTCTTTCGCGGGTTCGGGAACGAGGGCAAGGCGTTCATCACCGACCGCATCGGCAACACGCCGATCAGCGCGCCGGTGGTGCTGCCCGAGTCCGGGCTCGTGGTGCTGGTCGCGTCGCTGGCGTTTATGGCGTTCTGCGTGATCATCGGTTTGCAGTGGTCGATCAAGAGCAAGGGCACGCTCGGCTCGGTCGTGGGCACGGTGGGCGTGGTCGGCGCGATCGGCGGGACGGTCGGGCTGTGCGGGTGGCTCAGCTCGAATCAGGTGCCGCTCTTGGGCGCGCCGATGGCGGCCCTCACCCCCGCG